>CAZLMY010000037.1:0-38976 GCA_964560845.1 uncultured Occallatibacter sp.
CCCACAGAAGCAAACCACAAAATCACGCCCGGTTATCTCCGACAGACTCCTAGGGTATTTTCGGGAATCGCGCAGACCGGAGTTTTGTAGGTATCCCACCCATTCCGCAGAGAAGCGCGGAAAGAATGGGGCACGGAAGTTAACAGTAAATCCAAGAATGCTCTAAGGGCCGGCTCCGCCGCTGTTTCAGAGTTCGTGGACCCCAGGTCTCAGAATCGAGACCTGGGCCACTCATTCATTTGTGAACACGGAACTGTTGGCTACGCGGTGGCCATCAGGACTTGCTCGACGACGGAAGACGATTCGACGGGCTTTTCCAGGTCGCGGCTGAGGCTGAGCAGGGACTCGACCACTTCGGCAGCGCTGTAGCTGCTGCGCCCTGGGGCCAGGAAAGTGGCCACGGTATTCAAGTCGTCGCCGACGGTCACCAAGGCCGGCTCAACCGTGCCGTCCTTGCGAATCTGAGCTTGGCCGACGTTCGACATCAGCGCATTGCACAGGCACTTGCGGCCGACAGTTTCTTCGATCTTGCCGCCCTTGGCCAGGAAGTTGTCCACAGGCTCCGCGGAGCAGCGATAGCCGATCTTGCCTTCCGGGGAGGCATACGCCTCACGCAGGTATCCCAAGTCACAAACCCGCTTGCGCTCCTGATAGATCTTCAGCTCGGACGAAGTGCCTTCGAATTGAGCGACCTTGAAGGGAAAGCCCGTGGGCGAAGCGACAGGATCGGTGAATACCTCTCCCATGCCGACGACCGCCTGGGCCAGCAAGCCGTTCTTCAAGTCGGGACGGAGACCGGACTCCTCAGAGAAAGCAAAAGCCGTGCCCACCTGGACGCCTTCCGCGCCCTGGTTGAGTGCTTCACGCAGCTTCTCGGGGCTTCCGTAGCCGCCCGCCAGCCAGAACGGTACGCCCATTTTCCGCATCTCAGCGAGGTTGACCGAATCGCGTTCGCCGTAGATCGGTTCCCCGGCGTCATTGAGCTGCAGCTTTCCGCGCGGCGGCGCATTGTGTCCGCCGGCGATGGGAGTTTCAATCACAAATCCGTCGACCCGTCCGCTGGCGCGCCGAAGCATGGTGGTGGCCAGGGTGTTGGACGAGATGATGGCCAGGAACTTGGGCCGGCTGAGAGTGGGAATGGGGCCCTCGGCATAGTCGGCGGGATTGAGGCGCATCTGGGTATCTTGCCCGGGCAGAGCGCCGCTGACCGTCAGCTTGTACTCCGCCGCATGGTGGAGAGCAAACGCGTCAAGGACGCCGGGAATATGGAGGGGGATGCCCGCTCCCATAAGCACGTAGCCCACCCCGGCCAGCATGGCCCCGTAGATGGAGGAGAGGTGAGGTAGCTGGACCTTTTCAAGAAAATTGATGCCGACGGGATTCTTGTGCCCTTCGCGGGCCAGAAACACCTCGACGAAATTACTCACCATGCACAGCTCTACCAGTTTCCGGGTATCCTGCCGCTGGTGCATGGGCACATTCGGATAGGGAGCATCGGGGGCTTTGCCGCCCGGCACGAAATACTCCTGCCAAATCCGCTTGGCCATTTCCTGAAAAGGAAAGGCATCCAGCCCACGGCGCATATAGCCGCCCTGGTCCCCATCGGCGAGTCGACGTACAAAAAGTTGGTCGAGGGCCGTTCCGGATACAACACCGAGTTGGCCGAGTTTGGAGACAGCCTGTGCCAGACGCCAATTGGAGACGCCCACACCCATGCCGCCCTGGATGATTTTGGGAAACTGGATCATTCCTGGATTCTTTCACAAATATTGTGTAACAAGAATTTTTTCTCGCCGAAGGGGACCATTCCGGGAACGGAATCTGAGCTAAATTCCTCAATCTACCGGCGAAAGTGAGCAATACCGCTCAGATCGAGCCTGAAAGGCGGGGCAATTCGGGAAGCCCGCATAGATATTAGAGCTTATCACGCAGGAAACTGATGACGTGGTCCGCTTGAACCACGCCCACCATCCGCCCTTGTGCATCGACCACCGGGAGGGCGTGGAGATTGTACTTGTCGAACATCTCGGCCAGTTCGTCCTGGCGGAGATCGGCGGGGCAGGAGAGGACGCGGGATTCTGTAAGAACGGCCAGGCGAGTTTCCGGCAAAGCCATGACCAGCCGAGCCAGGGAAACGACGCCGCGCAGCACGCGCTTTTCGTCCAGCAGGTAGATCTCGGTGACACTCTCCGGGTCGCCGTCGAAGGTACGCAGCGCCTGCACCGCCTGGGACACGGTGGACTGCATGCCGAGGTAAACGAAATCGGTGGTCATGCAGCCGGCGGCGGAGTGCTCGTCGAACTCGAGCAGTTCCTCGACCTCTTGGCGCTCTTCCGGCTCCATCTCTTCCAGGATGGCGTCGGACTGCTCTTCGGAAAGCTCTGCCAGCAGATCGGCGGCAGCGCCCGGGTCCATCTCCTCGACGATGTCGGCGATCTTCTCTTCGTCGAGCTTTTCGAGCAGGGCCTTCTGCAGCTTGGGCTCGACTTCTTCCAGAGCCTCGGCAGCCACTTCCTCGTCGAGCGAGGTAAAGACGGCCTCGCGCTCGGCTGGAGCCAGATCTTCCAGGATCTCGGCCAGGTCGGAGGGGTGCATCTCCGCCAGGCGCTCGTATTCGATGCGCAGCTTGACGCGGCGGGCGGGATCGACCTCGATGACGTCGACAAACTGCCAGGGAATGCCGTTGGCGCCAAGCTTGCGGGAGAGCGATTCCAGCGTGGCGCGCGGCAGCAGGCCCTTGAAGACCCGGCGGAAGGCCCCGCGCATGCCCACTTCAACCTCGGCCACGCGCAGCAGGTGAGCCGCGCCGCGGCCCAGCCACTCCAGGTCGACATCGTTGACGCGAACCACCTTGCGGCCGTGAATATCGATGATCTGGCGATCAACCAGGTCCTGGGCGAGGTAGAGGTAGTTGCCCTGATCTTCAAGCGGCACCAGGGCGCCAGAAGAACGCAGCTCAAGCGTGCCGGCGGGGGTCTCCATCACATCCTGCGATGGAACGATGCACAGGCCGGTACGGGTTTTGAGCACCAGGCCGGCCACTTTGCCCGCGTCCGGGCCGGTAGCCACCGCAATATCCTTGAGCCTTCCGCGGAGGTGCCCCTGCGCGTCGGTCACCGGAGTGCCGAGCAGCGCGGTAAGACTCACGCGAGCTAAGGTGCGAGGCTGCATCAGGATGAGTGTAACAGCGCCGAGGGAACAGGGGCAGAGAACAGAGAGCAGAGATCGAAGACCGTGTCCCGTTGGGCCGCGCCAAAACTATGGGCCCGGGATTGGAGATGCGATTCAATGCACGACAAAGGTCTGGTGGAGTGTCTCGATTTTTTCAGCGGGGACAACATAGCCCGCCTGGCGGAGTTCGACGAGTTCCTCGGGCGTTGCTTTGGGCGGGATGTATTCGGCCCAATACTCGATTCTCCCTGGCTCCCAATTCCGATAATTCTGACGAATGTCCTCGCTAACGGTGATGAATTCACCTGGGCGAAGACGAATCCATTGATGGCTGACTCGAAACGTCAGACTAGGAAAGTGTTCCTGCGTACAACCGGTCCCGGTTGAACCGCCGCCTCTCAGATCCTTCGGGTCAGTGGGGCTCCACTGGGCACGCACCTCGACACCCCCACCTCCGGGGACGCAAGGTGCCCCCGGCATCGGCATATCGACGGCCACGTTGCCGGCGTTCGTCAAGGTGATGCGCAGGACGGCGGGGTAGCCCTCCTCGGTCGTTGTCGCAACTTCGGCGGTCAGTTCCAATCTCGCCGGGTTGGGAGACTTTTCCGGTTTCTGTTGCGCACCGGCAATCGCCTGGCATCCAATGCACAGGGCGACTGCCGTCAAGGCGACACGGGAAGGCTTCTTCATGGCATGAACTCTCTCTGGTATTAGACACCGGTGAGACCATTTGGAATGCGCGGGCCCAGGATGCTTGACACAAAGCGCTCCAACCATGAAACTTCCACCTAGGTTCCTGTGGCTGGGAGCACGTGCCCCGGCCCGAAACGAAAGGGGCAAATAAACAGCCGGTGAGTGGACCGAAAGCAGGACGGATGACATTTTCGCTGAGCTCGACGATGGAAAGCGTCGGCGAAGTGGAGGCTGCCGCGGACAAACTCGCGGGCGACGCAGGCCTTGACGAAGACGATCGCTTCCATGTGACCATGGCGGTGCGCGAAGCAGCCGTCAACGCCGTGCTGCACGGCAACGATTACGACCCCGCCAAGCAGATCAAAGTGAGCGTGGAAAACACCGGCGCTGCGCTGGTATTTATCATTGCCGACCAGGGCAAAGGGCTTGACCCGGACACCTTGCCCGACCCTCTGGCGCCGGAAAACCTGCTGCGCGGAACCGGCCGCGGCATCTTCCTCATCCGCTCCTTCATGGATGAGGTACACTTTCGACAACTGCATCCTGGTACCGAGTTGACGCTGATCAAATATCTGGCGCCGGCTGGCGATAACATCTGACGCACGTGCGCTCTGGACTGCTGGCAACCCTCTTCCCCTCGCAGGATCGGCGGGAAGAAAAGGAGTGGCCACAACACCCGGCGGAGGTGCTATAACCGTAGTATCAACAAGGAGGAACTTCCGTGGCACTTACTATTGCTTCCCGTGAAGTGGATGGCGTTACCATTCTGGACCTGAGCGGGCGGATTACCTTGGGCGAAGGCAGTGTACAGGTGCGGGATGCCATTCGCGACCTGATCGGCAAGGGCTCAAAGAACATCCTGCTGAATCTGGGCAACGTGAATTACATCGACAGCTCCGGTCTCGGCGAGCTGGTGAGCGCCTTCACTACGGCCAAGAACCAAAACGCCGAGGTAAAGTTGCTCAACCTGACCAAGAAGGTTCACGACCTGCTGCAACTGACCAAGCTCTATACGGTTTTCGACATCAAGGACGACGAGGCCAGTGCCATCGCCTCCTTCAAATAGAACTGTCTCGGCCTCGGCCGGACGTTGAACACATTGGAAAAGGCCATCCCGCTCGCGGGATGGCCTTTTTGCCGGGTGCGAGGATCGCTTAGAACTTCACATTGGGAACCGTGCGTGCGCTCTCGCTAGCCTGGAAGAAGGCGTTGTTCACCTGGAACCCGGCAATGCCGGCCCAGATGCTGTTGGGGAACTGTAGCACGAAGGTGTTGTAGTCCTGGATGGCCAGGTTGTACCGGCGCCGGGCTACCCCAATGCGGTTCTCGGTCCCGGCAAGCTCGTCCTGCAGACGCATGAATTGATCGCTGGAGCGGAGTTGCGGGTAGTTCTCGGTGAGCTTCAGGAACTTGAACATAGCCCCGTCCAATTGTCCGTTTGCCGCGATCTTGGCTTGGGGATTGCTGGCGTTCATGAGACCGGTACGCGCCTGATCGATTTCGGAGTAGACGCTGTTTTCTTCTTTGGTGAAGCCCTTCACAGTTTCAACCAGGTTGGGGATGAGGTCGGCACGGCGTTGCATCTGCACGTCCACCTCCGACCAGGCCTGTTTCACTTCCTGGTCCCTGGCCACCATCTGGTTCTTGGCGCTCACATAACTGCCGAAGACCATCAACAAAGCCAGGACGAAAGCGCCCACCACTCCAAGTCCAATCCAAAGTCCACGAGTCATACTGTACTTTTCTCCTTCAGCCCCCGGTTGAGAGAGCCGCTCTAAGAATTCACAGAAAAACTACCAGTCGCCCCCGGCGCCGCCGCCGCCGAAGCCGCCGCCATCGCCACCAAAACCGCCGAATCCGCCACCGCCGCCGGAGTCTCCCCCACCGGATCCGCCACCGCCAAAACCTCCGCCTCCGTAACCGCCGCCGCCGATCCAGGGGCCGCCGCGCCAGCTTGAAAACCATCCGAAGCCGAACAGGAAGCGCAACAGGTGGAATCCTAAAAAGAAGACCAACACGACGATGACCAGTACGATCTTGCCGATATTCGCACTGTGCCGCTCGGGCCTCGGTTGCTGTATCGACTGCACCGGCTCATCGTCCTGGAGCGTGACCTTGGCATCGGCAGCAATCGCTTGCGCCACTTCTCCCACAGCCAGCGTGACAGCCCCGTCGAAGTCGTTGGCGCGCAGGTCGGGAACCATCTCCCGGCCAATATCGCCCACCTTGCCGTCCGGCAAAATGCCTTCCAGCCCGTATCCCACATCGATCCGTCGTTTGTGGTCGTCCACTGCAAGCAGCAGAAGCACGCCGCGATAGTTCTGGCCTTTGCGGCCCATCTTCCACTTGTCTTCAAGGGCGTTGGCAAACTCCGCCGGGTCCTCGCCGTCCAGAGTGTGTATGGTGACCACCGCGATCTGGGCGTTGGCCTGGGAGTGGTCGAGCTGGGCGCAGAGGTGATCGAGGTGAGCGATGGCCTGGGGCGACAGCACGTGTGCGTAGTCGCTCACGTAGTCGGTGGGAGCCGGCAGGTCTTCCAGCTTCTCGGCCATCAACGACGTGGCAAAGAGGCCCACCAACACGGTCAGCAGGAGCCGGGAAACGATCCAATGGGTACGGCGAATGCCTTTCATCGCTCTCAATTGTACGCGGCGGGCTGGGGGGAAGTTCCGTACGGCTAGCTGTCAGCTTCTAGCTTTTAGCTTTTGGCTCCATCCCGTGCCGCCATGGGACGTATCGATTTTTGGCCTCAATCGGCCTTGATCCAGAGCTGAAAGCTAAAAGCCGATAGCTGAAAGCTGCCTTTGCACTACACTGAAAACAAATGACACCGACCCCGCCTCTCGCCCCGCCCGTCGCCCGCAAG
Source organism: uncultured Occallatibacter sp. (assembly GCA_964560845.1). GTDB lineage: Bacteria > Acidobacteriota > Terriglobia > Terriglobales > Acidobacteriaceae > Telmatobacter. Next base: position 6,731 of record CAZLMY010000037.1, read on the forward strand.
GAACCCAAGCAAACCACCATCCACGGCACCGTTCTGGTGGACGACTACGCCTGGCTGCGCGACAAGGAGAAGCCGGAGGTGACGGCGTATCTTGAGGCCGAGAACGCCTACGCCGAGGCTTTGATGAGGCCCTTGGCCGGCCTGCGCGAGGAGCTTTACCAGGAGATGCTCTCGCACGTGAAGCAGACCGACATCTCGGTTCGCTTCCGCGACGGCGCGTGGTGGTACTACACCCGCACCGAGGAGGGCCAGCAGTACGCCATCCACTGCCGCAAGACAGGCACGCCCCTGGCGCCCGACGCGGACGCAGCCGAAGAAGTGCTGCTGGACGGCAACCTGTTGGCGCAAGGCCACGCCTTCTTCGCTATCGGCGACACCGACGTGACCGACGACGGCCGCTGGCTGGCCTACACCACCGACACCAAGGGCTTTCGCCAATACACGCTGCACATCAAAGATCTGGTCACGGGCGAGACCCTGGCAGACGAGGTCGAACGCGTGGGTTCGGTGGTGTGGGCCGCGGACAATCGCACCCTCTTCTATACCGTGGAAGACGAGGAGCAGAAGCGCCAATACCAACTCTTCCGCCACACCTGCGGTGGGCATACTCTGGATGCGGTGTTGGTCTATCAGGAAGACGACGAGCGCTTCAACCTGGGCGCGGGCCGTACTCGGGACGGCAAGTTCCTGGTGATGGAGTCGGCCAGCCACATCACCAGCGAATGCCGGGTGCTGGCGGCCGACCGGCCGGAGGGCGACTTCGTCCTGATTTGCCCGCGCGAAGACGAGCACGAATATTCCATCGAGCATCGCAACGGGCTATGGTTCATCCGCACCAACGATCGCGGCCGCAACTTCCGGCTAGTGACGGCACCAATCGAGACGCCGCAGCGCGAGCACTGGACCGAGCGCATCGCTCACCGCGACAGCGTGATGCTTGAAGACGTGGATTTGTTCGCCGGCTTCTTCATCGCTTGCGAACGCGAAGATGGTTTGCCGCGGCTGCGCATCAGCCGCTTTGCCGAGGACGGCCCGGCGTTTGCGGCGGCCGGCGAGATCGCCTTCCCCGAGCCGGCTTACAGCGCGCATCCGCACGTCAACCGCGTCTTTGAAACCACGACTTTTCGCTACGCCTACCAATCGCTGGTTACGCCGAGTTCGGTTTACGAATACGATGTGACCAGCGGCGCTTCGACGCTGCTGAAACAGGTTGAGGTTCCCGGCGGCTTCGACCGCACGCTCTACGCCAGCGAGCGCATTCACGCCACGGCCGCCGACGGCGTCCAGGTTCCTGTGTCGCTGGTCTATCGCAAAGACAAGCGCGAGTCCGGCCGCAATCCGCAGTATGTTTACGGCTATGGATCGTATGGCTATTCCCTGCCCCTCGGCTTCAGTTCGAACCGGTTGAGTTTGCTCGATCGCGGCGTGGTGATGTCCTACGCGCATGTTCGCGGCGGCGGCGACCTGGGCAAGCCCTGGCACGACGCAGGCAAGATGCTGGTGAAGCGCAACACGTTTACCGACTTCATTGCGGCGGTCGAGCACCTGAGTGCGGCGGGCTATGGCGATGCGGCGCGGGTGGCTATCGAGGGCGGCTCCGCCGGCGGGCTGTTGATGGGCGCAGTCACCAATCTGCGGCCCGATCTGTTTCGCGCGGTCCTGTCGCACGTGCCCTTTGTCGACGTGATGAACACCATGCTCGACGCCACGCTGCCGCTGACGGTTCCCGAATACGAAGAGTGGGGCGACCCCAACGAAGCAGAGTATTTCAAGTACATGCTGAGTTACTCGCCCTACGATAACTTGAAGGCGGCGAGTTATCCGGCGATGTTGGTGAAGACTTCGTTGCACGATAGCCAGGTAATGTATTGGGAGCCGGCCAAGTACGTGGCCAAGCTACGCACGCTGAAGACCGATGACAAGCCGCTGCTGCTGGTGACCAACATGCAGGCGGGCCACGGCGGCGCCAGCGGCCGCTACGACTACCTGAAAGAGATCGCGTTCGACTATGCGTTCCTGCTGAGGGAGTTGGGGATGGTGTGTTAGGGTCGCGTTTCGCCGCGCAGAAAGCAGGGATCAAATGCGAAAGACAAGATGGGCTCTGGCAATGCTCGTTCTCGGTGCAATCGCAGTTTCGGCGCAGACGTTGTCTTCGCCGGGATACCATCAGTCGCCTGACAAGGATGGCGTGTATTTTGTCGGCTTTGAGGTCAACCCACCTTTTATGGTGGATGCCGCGACGGTAAACTACACCGATGCGATGCGCAAAAGCCCAATCCAAGGGCTAAGCGTGTGGTCGGCGATCGTCGGCGCCGACGGCATTCCAACCGACATACAGCTCTTCCAGCCGTTGGGCGGCGAATTCGATAGCCAGGCTCTCAAGGCAATCAATCAATCGAAATTCGCGCCCGCCAAGTTACATGGAAAACCGGTGGCCACGCACGTTGGAATCTTGGTTCCTTTTGGCGTTGGAGCAGTCCGCCCCACGCCGGCAATCGCCTTGATTGAAGCAGACCTGGACCCCACAAATGGAAGCCGCGCGGAACAACTGAGCGACAGCGCCCCGATTCCCGCAGATACAGGACCCCGTTTGATTCATACTGCATCCGCGTTCGTTTCCCCGGACGGACTCAAGGCAAAGTACCAGGGCGTCTGCGTTGTCACGCTGCTTGTTCGTGAAAACGGATTACCCGGCGACGTGCATGTGCTTCGGCCCTTGGGCATGGGCCTGGACGGGAAGGCGATCGAGTCGGTCCGACGCTATCGTTTCCTTCCCGCCATCAAAGACGGCAGGCCCATTGCCACCCGCATCAACGTTGAAGTGAAATTCGTGCTCTACTGACGAGCCTCTCTCAATGCGCTGTGGCCTTTTCTGCGCCCAGTCCGGTGTTCGAGCGGACCAGCAGTTCGTTGAACTTGTCGTCGGAGGTTTGTTCGTTGCTCAACAACGTGCCGACAATCGCTCCGATGAATCCCAACGGGATGCTCACCAGGCCCGGATTCTCCAACGGGAACCAGGCTTTCGCCTGGATCAGATGCCGCGCAGCACCCACCACTGTCGGCGGATCGATGGCCATCAGGCTGGGGCTCACGAGAATCAGCCCGATTGAAGCCAGCAGTCCCACGGCCAGCCCGGCGACTGCGCCGGCGGTATTGAATCGGCGCCAGAATATGGAGAGCGCAATCACGGGCAGATTGGCAGAAGCAGCCACGGCGAAGGCCAATCCCACCAGAAACGCCACATTCGCTGTCGGCCCCAGCGCCACGGCGATGGCGATGGACAAAGCGCCCACCACAAACGCCGAGATGCGCGCTACGAGCACCTCTTCGCCCGGTTTCCGCTCCACGCCTTTGTGAATGACGTTGGTCCAGAAATCGTGGGCAAACGAGGTCGTGGCGCTGATGGTGAGGCCAGCCACCACAGCCAGGATGGTGGCAAAGGCGATGGCGGAAATGAACGCGAAGAAGATATTCCCTGCCAGACTCTGAGCCAGCAACGGCGCGCTCATGTTGGTGCCGCCGTGGGTGGTGATGTAATCCCGCCCCACAATGGTGGCCGCGCCAAAGCCCAGAAATGTGGTCAGCAGATAAAAGACCCCGATCAGCACCATGGCCCACACCACGCTGTTGCGCGCCGTCTTCGCATCGGGCACGGTGTAGAAGCGCACCAGGATATGCGGCAAGCCAGCGGTGCCGAAGATCAAAGCCAGGCCCAGCGATACCAGGTCCAATGCCCCGTAGGGAGGCTTGAAGCGAAGGCCTGGCTGCAAGAAGTCCTTCACAACCACCACGCCCTTCTCGTGATAGGTGACATTGCCTATGGCGGCAAAGAAGTCGGCAAGACTGAAGTGGAAATGCGCCATCACCAGGATGCTGAGCAGAAAGGTTCCGCTCATCAGCAGGATCGCCTTGATGATCTGCACCCAAGTGGTCGCCAACATACCGCCGAATACCACGTAGACAATCATCAAGATGCCGACCCCGACCACAGCCGTACCAAAGCTGATGCCCGAGCCTTTTAGAAGCAGCGCCACCAGCGCGCCTGCGCCCACCATCTGGGCAATCATGTAGAAGATACTCACCGTCAAGGTGCTGACGGCGGCCATGGCCCTTACCGGCCTTGGGCTCAGGCGATAGGCCAACACATCGGCCATGGTATATTTTCCGGCGTTGCGCAGCGGTTCGGCGATCAGCAGCAACACCGTCAGGTAAGCCACCAGAAAGCCCACGGAATACATGAAGCCGTCGTAACCGAAGAAGGCAATGATGCCCGCAATGCCAAGAAAGGACGCTGCGCTCATGTAGTCGCCGGCAACGGCGATTCCATTTTGCCAACCCTTGATTTGGCGGCCAGCGGCAAAGTACGCGCTCGCGCCGGCCGACCGCTTCGAAGCCCAGTACGTGATGCCCAGAGTTATCGCAATAAAGAGCAGGAACATGAAGAGGGAAGTCGACATGTCTTATTTGCCTCCTTGAGAAAGTTGGGCCCGGTCCACGATGTCCTTTGACAAGCGATCGAACGCGTTGGCCGCTTTCACATAGAGTCCCGCGATGATCCATGCCACGACGAATTGAGACAGCGCAAACAGATAAGCGAGATTTACCCAGCCGATCCGTATGGACATGAACTGCGGTGCATAGCCGACCGACACCGGCAAGGCGACATAGTACACAACAAAAAACACAACGGCCGGAACCACGAAGGCCCGCTTTGTCGCCATCAAATCGCGGAATTCCGTGCTCCTTGCAATCGTGTTCCACGTCGATTGAGACGCTTTATATTGCTTTGGCTGAACCACATCCACGCTACTTGTGCTATTTGCCATAAAGCTCCCTTCCAAGTTGTTTGCGCTTGCTTGCGACTGCTCAAAACTGTTTTCTCTAAGGGAACCGCCGAACAAGGCTCGATTCCTGCTCGGGCATTCCCTCAGGGGCTAAAGCCCATTTCGTTATCAGCCACTTACGGCACGACTGAAGTCGTGCCCTTTCAAAAACATCGGCTTAGTCAGAGCTACCTTAGAGTCAAGTTGGCCGCGGCATGACTCACTCTTCTTGCGATGAATTACTCCGTTTTCTCCAGGACCGCGTTCACCGAAAGGTCGGCGCCGGGCATCACGGTCAACTCTCGTTTCCAATGAGCGAACCCTGGCATCGAAATCGTCACATTGTGCGCTCCGCTGCTCAGTGGAAGAACCGAAGGCGTGCTGCCGACGTAGTGTCCGTCCACTGCGATCTCGGCTCCCGCCGGAACCGAACTGAAACTGCATCTCGCCGCCTCTTGCAGACCTTTCCCTGGTAGAGAGTCTGTAACTGCTTCAGCGGCAGAGGTGGGTTGGGGTGGGACAGCATACGAGCCAACTTTAGGGTCGGCTTGACTCGCAGGCACAAATGCATAGAGCTGCTTGCGCGGTTTGCCTCTTTCATCCTCGTAGTACACGACGATGCCGTGCTTTTCTATTCGCGCATCGAACGATTCCCCGCTTTCCAGCGTCGCGCACCTCGACCACCGGGAGTCGACGCTGCAGGATATCCGGAATGGTGTTCCATTGCCCTCTTGAGCCAGCAGCGTGTTGGTTACCTGCACGCTCTGACTGGAATTGCAATAAGCGTCGTAGTTAAGCCCATCGCAATTTTTGGGAACACCGCTCTTGTCGAGACTCACCGAACGCGTTTCAGAATCCAGAATCCTGATTCGGATCGTCTGGGTTCTGGTTACGGCGTTGGCCGCCATGGCCACAGAAAGTAGACCTGTCGCGAGGACCATCGTTCTTCGCTTATTCATGGAAATCGATCCTCCCAACCTGACTGGTTGAACCCCTGCGCGGCTTTTCAATTGCGCGTTCGTTCCGTATCCAGTTGCGCTGTTTGAAGGCCCTCCCGCCTGACGCCGGAGTTCAACCAGCCGTGCGATTCTAGAACGTGAAAACGGGCCCAAATTCGGTGCGATGATCCTGCCATTCGTTGGATGGCTTTCCGGCTATCGTGTAGAGGTTGAGGCGGTCCAGGAGGCGCGTCGCATAGACCGACTGCTCGATGCCGAATCCGCACCAGGTGTTCAGCTTGTAGTACAAAGTTCCGGCAGCCATCTTGCCCATCGACATGGGCAACGGCGCCGTACCGCCGCCGTTGTAGGCGGCAACAAAACCGGGGTTGTTCAAGTCGCGATTCACGACTTGATCTTTGCCCATGTCGAGATAGAACTGCCACCCGGCGTTGTGGCCCTTGGGGTTGGCATTGAACCATCGCGAGAGCGGAAGTCCAAGGTTGATGAATCCGCCAAACGAGCGAATGGGTAACTGCGGAGCCACGACCACCTGCCCTGCCGCGTTGGTGCCCAACACAGCGCCACCGGCCGCGGCCAAGGGTCCGCCATCGAGCGTGGAGAAGGGGCCTTGAAGATTGGTTAGCCCGGCAACATCGGTGGCATAGGTATTCACTTGACCGGCAAAGAAGAAGCGCATGTCGGCGCCTTTATACGCACTGCCCACCAGGGTGAACCAACGGGTCGGCAATTGAATTCCCAGTTGTCCGCCATACATACTGCTTGACGCGGTAAATCCGTTGGGAAATGCAGCCACATATTTTGCAGGCATAGTGCTGGTATACGCCGAATTTGGAACAATGGAGGTGCGCCGGGACTGGAATCCCGTAACAAGGATTTGCGCCGGGGCGACGCCCTTGGCATCGTCAAGCTGGAACTGCAAAGCCGCTCTGCCTTCCACTTCCGGACGGCCCGAATCGGCGCCCTCGCGTTCGGCCTGGGCAATCTGGCCTGCCAAGCCAAGCGACCCCAACTTCTCGATTTGACCCGTTGTTGGCATCATGATCGCAAAGGTCGGTGAGAATTTGAGGTTGCGGCTCGATCCAAGTTTCTGCACCCAGCCCAGTTGAAATTGCGGAGAGCGCTCCCAGATGTCGCCATAGTAAGCGCCCAGAAAGGTGGTTTCAAGAATATTTGGCAGAATGCTGGAGCCAAAAATCGTCCAGTCCTGGCCACCCTCGAAATAGATGTCGCTCTTCTCGCCGGCGCTATAGTCCAGGCGCGCATAGGCCAGGCGCAGTTGCGGTTGATTGCTTCTGATCGAGGAGACATCGCGGTTGTCGACCTCGCTGAAATTGCCTTCGAAATCGCCCTCGATGCGGCCTGTTAGAACGATCTTGCTGGAAATATCAGGCCATTCCACGTTGGCGCCGAATCGAGTCGAGCGCGCCTTCAGGTGAAACTCCGGATCCTCGGTGGGCCCGGTGCTCAAGATCGAGGTAGAACCCAGAAAAACGCCCACAAACGGAAAATCGTCGCCGTTCGGGGAACTTGTATCGTAGACAGCGGTCGCCTTGATGAAACCGTACGGGGTCATCTTGACCGCTCCCATCTTGAAAGCGGCATTCAGCCCGTCCTTTACCGGCGGATCGACGGGAAGAACGCGTAACGGCGCCACCGCCGGCACAAGCGCCGGCAGAGCCGCGGGAGGCTTGGCCGTTGAGGGGCCGGGAGTCGCAGTGGCCTGAACCGCGGCATGGAGCGAGGCCACCACGGCCTCAGCCGAAAGAGGAGCAGCGGGCTGCGCAACCGGGTTCGAAACGACTGCCGGCGCCAAGTCAGACGAGCCAATCACGCCTTTGCGGGTGAGCGCCTCCACCAAAACCTTGAACTCCGCATCTGGCGCAGAATTCTGGACTGCCGTGGCCTCGGCGGGCGCCAGAACACCCTTCATCACCAGAACGCCAAGCAGCGCCGTGATGTTCGCATTGCCCGCCAGAGGGATGGGGTTTGGGTTGGGCGCGGCGGCGGCTGGGACCGCCCCCGCTGCATTCGCTGTTGCTGCGTCCTTCGCTTCCGAAGGACCGTTTGTGCCGGCCAACACAGGAGTGACCGCCACCATGGTAAGCAGCGAGCTACAACACCATGCATGGAACTTCGACATTGACCTCGATGTCCTTTCGATTGAATTCGCTCCGTGGGGTCCACGTCGAGCAACCGCATCCAGTCAGGGAGGGATCGCCAGGCTCGCCTGCAGGATCCAACAGAGGTAGCTGGGGAATTGGCGGCGCAGATTCTTAGCGCCGGAAACTGACATCCAGAGAGCTTGCTTTCGGGCCTCGGTGAAACCTGCGAAGGAACGGGGAATGCGTGTGAGCCATTGAACGGGAGATTCAATGTCGTCCAAGCAGGATTTTCAACTCCTGCCGAACGGGTGGAAAGTAACACATTCCCGATTTTTACGTCAACGTTTTTCTGCGAATCAACGCATATACAACATTTTGCGCAAGTTATCCGTTGTTTTTCGCAGCGAACCGCACCGAACGCGTTTCCGGCGCTGGCTCCAGGCCGGCTCCTCGATGTGCCTGATTCGCCGGCTCCAGGAGAGGCCGCGGACTTGTGGATGTTTCGATTTATGGCATCCAGATGCGGGGCTCCATTCGAGACGTCTTACATTTGTATGACCTATGTTTCCAGATGTTACTCGGCTCCAGATTGGACCAAGTATCTGGCGCGTTACTACTATTAACTAACTAATCATCTTGAAATCACGCGCCGAATGTAGTAACCATATTCGGGTACCAATGAGCATCAAGTTGACGCTGGTAATCGTTGCAGACGGTCTGCACCGATGCTATATTTTGATCACTTTGTCGGGCCCATATCTGCTTGGCTTTGCACGGAGGATTGTGCCTCTGCGCTCGCTTGGATTGGGTTGAGATGTAGGAAAGAGCCAATCTAAGTGAGGGGAGCGAAGCTTTGCCTGAGAGCGCACATCAGGTTAGCCACTCTCATTTGGGTGAACGTAATGGCTCAAAGAAAGCTCGGCCCGGAGTGGTTTGCAGTTTCGACGTCTCCTCGTCATGAGAAGCGCGTGGATCTGCATCTGATTCACCGCGGTATTGAGCACTATCTGCCTCTCTACCGCACCGAGCACAAGTGGCGCAACGGCTTGAGAGCCCATCTGGAACTCCCGCTTTTCCCCGGCTACATCTTCGCCCGCTTCAACCGTTCGGAGCGGGTGCGGGTCCTGGAGGTGCCGGGGGTTTTGGCAATCGTTACCGGGACAGGTCATGAGATAGCTCCGCTGCCGGAGGACCAAATCGACGCACTCCGACTCGGTCTTCCCATGAGTCATGCCGAGCCGCACACGTTCATCTCGCAGGGTCCCAGGGGTCGAATCCGATCCGGAGCCCTGGCAGGAATGAAGGGCTTCGTGGTGCAAAAGGAAAACGCACTCCGCGTTGTCTTTAACCTCGATCTCATCATGAAGAGCGTCGCGGTCAAGGTAGAAAAACAGGACTTGGAACTCATTGATTTCAAGTCGCTCAGCTGTTCCTAAGGGCCCTTCGCATCGTCAATCGTTGCGATCCTGGATTGCCTCGCGTCCCAAGCGTCAAGAGGGAATTCAGTCGACTGGGGAGGTTGGATAGGGACCGAATCGAGCCTGATTTCATACCTATCAGTAAACAAAGAAGCGCTGCGAGATGGCAGAAGGGCCATTTTTTCTCGCTACCATCCGACCGTAATCAGCAGCGACCACCTCAAGATGTGGAACACGCTTTCACCATTCGGTGGTGATCAAATCGAGAAAGGTGCAGATGGCGTTGAACCGGAAACTAACCGAAAGTCCAACCCACTCAATCGATGCAGCCAAGGCACAGCATTCGCCTGGATCGCATCAGAAGATTGAAATGTGCGAGCCAGGGGGCTCGCGCAGCAAGGAGGGATCGGCCGAGAAGGCGGACATACATAGAAGACAACAACTGTGGCAGCAAGGCTGCCTGTCGATGCAGGAGACACTGGCTCTCTTCCAGGAACTTGTAGACACAGGCCTCGCCTGGAAAGCCACTGGGGCCGTACGCCGAACGGCGGCACGCCTTATTCTCGACGGCCGCATTCAACGGGCGCCGGAAGGTCCAGAATCGGTCCCAACGCAGATTCCCCTCAAGGCGAAGGCGCAATCCTCGGACGGGATCGCGCTTTCCCTTCTGAAATCGTCCCGGTAAGAACATCCGCCGGGATGGGCTAATCATGAAAACAGAAACCTCTTCTTCATTCTCGCTTCTCGTCAGTCCGCAGTCCGGTGCAACTGAGACGATCGACGAAAGACTCCCCGAAGCCCATCGCTTCGGCAAACCGGGCCAGATTCCTTTGTGTGAAAACAAGTAAAACATTCCACTGGAATGACAAAAGAGATGCGATCGGCATCTGAAACCGCCAAGTGGAACATTCATTGTGCTCATGCACATTCACCCCCAGGAGCGACCTATGCATAGCTGTCCTTGGCATGTTCTACATGTTCTCTCGAATCAGGAAAAGCGTGTCTCCAAGCACCTCGACGTTCGCTCGGTGGAGCACTATCTACCTCTCTACACGGAACGGGTAAAGTGGTCCGACCGAACTGTCGTCGCAGAGAGGCCGCTCTTCTCCGGTTACGTGTTTGTCCGGTTCCCGCCGCAGAGCAGAATCTCTGTCATCTCCACCCCTGGCGTGCTGCGCCTGTTGGGCAACGAAGAAAGAGATCTGGTTTCCGATGAGGAACTCGCAAAAATTCGGGACGGCCTCGCTACGGGTCTGCTTCTTCGGCCCCATCCATCCGTATCGGTGGGGACGCGTGTGCGCGTACGAGGAGGCGTTTTTACCGGAGCCGTTGGCGTAGTGACGGAGTTCCGTCATCAATGCAGGGTTGTCATCTGTCTTGCTGCCATCCGTCAGTCCTTTTCTCTGGAAGTTGAGATCGACGATCTGGAAGTACTGAACCCGCATGGACTTAAAACGGGACAGCAGCCAATCGGTGCGTTTTGCTACTGAAATATAAAAACGAGAAGATCGGAAAAGGGACAAAGGGCCGGCACTCGGGGCCTCGATAAGCAGAGCCGCGCAGTAAGCGCTGACAGCCGCAACGACCATAGACCACGCGATCCACCTTGACGGGTTGTGCGGTCTATGGTCGTTGCGGCATTTTTTTGCAGTTTCCAGCCTAGAGCGATTCCAGAATAGGTGTGCCCTGTCTTGCATCGCGCGGGGTCGCCGCTCCTTGTGGTCGCGTCGACTTGAACGCTGCGGTTCCTGGGTACAGTCATTCTGGAATCGCTATAGTCAAAAAGCCGTTACTTACTGTAAGTCATATGTCATACAAGCCGATCTCCAAACGGAACGCCATCTATCTGCGCTGCGCTCGATTTGACAGATCTGTCGCAGATGGTATGCTTTCGGATTAGTTATGCCACCGCTTGTTCGACAGTCGGTTGTGGTCGCTTTGTGCGTCATCGTCGCGGCGGCGTGCGCTCTGGGCGTCTGGAATTCGTGGCAGATTGCTCGTGCCGATTACCTGTTTCATTTGGACACCGAAGAGTCGGTGCGCGCGGCGATTCGCGTGATGCCGGATGGTTGGAACTACTACATGCGCCTGGCCCAGCTTGACCGTGTTCATGCGCGCGATCTTCTCGCGACTTCATTGGAGTTGAACCGCTACGATGCCCAGGCTTATATCGAGTTGGGTCTGCGCTATGAGGCCGAGGGGAACTTTGCCAAAGCAGAGAGTTCGCTCCTAACCGCTTTTGAAGTGGACCACACCTACCTGCCTCGCTGGACGCTGGCCAACTACTATCTTCGCCAAGACAATCTCCCCACCTTCTGGGCATGGGCCCGCAGTGCCGCCTCAATTCCCGCAGAAGATGTGGGATCTCTTTTTGAGCTATGTTGGCGCGTTTCGCCAGATCCTGAAAAGATCGCCGCGGCCATCCTGAACGGACAACCGGATTTGCTCCGCCAGTATCTCCGTTTCCTGCTGGCGAAGGATCAAGAAACGGCCGCGGCTCACTTTGCTCCGCGCCTGATGGCCGCCGGCGACCAGGAATCCGACCGCTCTTTGCTGGTCTCTGTTGTCGACCGGTTGGTTGACGCGGACGATGCAGTCGAGGCTGTCAAGTTGTGGCATCTGTTGATGCAGCAACATTGGGTTGTCGCCGATACCACGACCCCCAACAATGCGCAGTTCGCGCGGGAGCCGCTCCCCGTCCGTTTCGACTGGGCGCTTCCAGAGTACGCCGGCCTGCATTCCTGGCCGGGTTCCTCCGGTCTTGAGAGCGAATTCACGGGCAGGCAGCCGGAAGACTGTACAATCGCCGACCAGACCGTGGCGCTGTCTCCTGGCGATTACCTGCTTGCCTACGACTACCGCACCACGGGAATTCCCCCTGGTACAGGCCTTGAGTGGCAGATCGTCGATGTGAAGTCAAACACGGCCCTGGCAAGCTCTCCCAACCTGTCGAGTAACACCCAAGAGCATTCGGAGCTGGCTTTTTCGGTTCCATCCCCGATCTCACTGTTCCATCTCAGGCTTCGTTACCAACGTTCTCTTGGAACCCCGCGAATCGCGGGGACGCTGGTAGTACTATCAACCCAAATTCAGGCGCGAGCTCAATGATGCTTTGTCCACAATGCGGCAGTTCACATATCCACACTTCCAAGCGCGAGCGGTGGACCGACCCCCTCCTGCGCATTCGCGGAAGAGTTGCGTTCCGTTGCCACAGTTGCAGGCTGCGCTTCTTTGCCTTGCCTTCGACAGAGGCCGCCGCCGAGCCGGCAGCTCAACCCAAGCATCGACACCGGTCGACCAAGATCAGTCCCCGGACAAAGAAGCGCCTCATCGGCCGATTGGTGGTCTTCTTGATCTTCGCAGCAGCCTTCGTGGTGTTCTGGTTCTTCCTCCGCTATCTCACGACAGAGAGAATCCCGCCGCAGGATTCTGGCGCGATCCGCTCTTCGTGCTTCAATCCAACAGCATAGGCTGGCTTTGCCTGAGGGCCACAACTGCGGGAGCCGGCAGCACTTGCCCGCCGCTTCAGGGCCTAACCAAGGCGTCAGCTGAAGCGGGAGGCTCGGGGCTTCCCTGGTGAATCACATTTGCCCTGTGCGCCATGTACAGGCAGCCCAGCATGGCGAACATCCATCCCGACACCGCGGGTCGCGGAAACGGGAAATCCACGCAGGCATGGAGCATCACGGCGATCAATCCCAACCCCCACGGATTGCGAGCGGCTATGGGAATGGCCGCGGCAAACGGGATCAACACCAGCAGCAGAAAGGGCACTCCGCCATCGGCTGCAAACTCGGCCCAGTCGTTGTGGGTATGGTTGGCGTAGAAGGGAAAGTCCTTGATTGCGTACCGTTGGTAGACTTCCGGAAAGGTATCCAGCCCGAAGCCCGTCAACGGACGATGCCTGGCCATATCGAGCGCGGCCACAACGAACTCGCGGCGAACCAGGTACGGGTCATTCTGCTGAAAGCGCAGCCAAACCCGCTCCCATCCCACAGCCGCAGTAAACGCGGCTGCCAACAGCGGAATCATCACCAGGATTGTGGTTGCCGAACGGGTCGAAATGCCAGTCACCGGGTCTCTCAACCTGACCAGGCCCACGACCAGGAAGACCAGCAATTCCGCTGTGCAGAGGGCGGCGCCGGCACGAGAAGCCGAACCGATGACTGAGGCATAGAGAATTCCGCCAGCCAAAGAGTACCACCACGATCGCCAGCCCTCGCGCAGTGCTCTCCAGAGGGCAATCGGCAAGGCAATCTCAACAAATTGCGCATAGTTGTTGTAAGAGGGGAAAGTGGCGTAGACATCCGGATAGCCAGAAGGGAAGATCCAAAGGACGCGGCCCTCGGAGGTGAAGAGCTGCGTAAGACACAAGACGGCCATTGCCGTTGCAAAACAGAGAAACGCGGTCAAGAGGATGCGCCGGTTCTTCCGGGTCCTGGCCACGGTCTGGGTTAGAAAGAAGACGCCGGCAAGGGCTCCCCAGCGCAACGTGGCTTCTCGTGTTTCGAAACTGGAAGCCGTTTGATGGGCAACGATCTGGAAAACGCCCCAGAGCGGGATCAGATAGACGAGCCACGCGGCAGGATGAGTGGCAATGGGCCCCTGCCGGTTTCGCAAGCCGGCCAGAAGGTACACGCCCAGAAGGGTAAAGACTCCGATCTGAAAAGACTGAACCACCCAGGCATCCCGCACAAAGACGGTTGCGGTGGCATAGCCAAGCAGCAGGAGCAGACACACCCCGACTACCACTGGCGCGCTGCCGCTGCCTATCGCCGCCGGGCTCTCCAGCCGGGCAGCCTCGCGAATCGGTATCACTTGCAACGGATCATTTTATGCCACATTTGAGGTTGGCTTGGACATTTGTCTTGAAATTCATGAAGAAGCCGATTCGCGCCCGCCTTTGCTTCTTGATTGCAATGTGAGGAACAAGGATCGAATGCAGTGGTTCCCGGGTGCTCCCTCTCTGGGTTGCGGTCAAGACCGTGTTCCTTCCGTGGATGCAAGGCACTCGGGTGTATCACCCTGGTTGATTTGGATTCTCTAATGCCCAAAGTTTTTCAACGCACGCCCCGTTCAGTCGATAACTCCGCCATATGCAAGAGGAAAACGGTCGGAGGTCGACATGAAGGCTATCTGCAGCACAATATTAGGGTTAACTATGGTTACAGGTGCATGGTCCTGTTCCGCGCAAGAGCTTGAAGCACCGATTCCCCACCTTGACAAGGATGTTCAACTCGGCGCAACCGTGGCAGTTCCCCACAACGAGATCCTAAATGGGACAGCGTCGAGCAGCCTCCCGATTGGGGCCTTGGCTCCCAGTCCAATCGCCTTAACTTTCGTTCGAACCTTTCCCGTCAAGGTCAATCACCCACTCGATTCAAAGTACTTCCTGCTGAATGGGCTGCACCTTGGGATGGCTGTCTTTGACGTAGAAATGACGCAACACTGCATAGCAACCCATCAATGCCGGGAGGGAAATCCGCTCATGCCTTCATCCCAGGCCGGCGAACTGGGTGTGAGTTTCGCGCTGGTGGGCTATGGCTCCTATATCAGCTACCGCCTGAAGAGACATGGAACGCATACCTGGTGGATCGCGCCCGTTGCCGGCGCTTCGGCTCACGCAGTTGGCGCGGCAACAGGCCTGGAACACTGAAAGCAGAGTTTGGGGTTGCGGAACAGGCCTGCTTGCGTCCGATAGCCGACAGACAGGTTCGCTTCGAGTCGCTATAATTCTGGCGTTGCGACAGGTTCATATTCGATTATGAAGTTCTGCGATAAGGTTTTAGAGTGCATCGATTGTAAAGCGGAGTTTGTGTTCACGGCCGATGAACAGCTTTATTTCCATAGCAAGCAGTTCATTCACGAACCAAAGCATTGCCGGCCATGCAGAGCCAAATTCTCCAAGGGCCCGCAGAAGAAGCGTGAAGAGGTAAAGACAATCTGCTCGCAATGCGGCGTGGAGACGACCCTACCTTTTGTGCCCCGCCAAGGCAGGCCGGTGCTTTGTCGAGCCTGTTTTCAGACGCGAGTTTGAGGCGCCAAACTCACTTCGGTGCGGCCTCGGCCTCTTGTGCTCGCCTGGCCTCGATCTTGCGCAGTGTCTCCCGGAAGCGCTTGGACTTCTCGGGGCGCAACGAGTCTTCGACAGCCTTGCGATAGCCGCCAAGGTAGATGGAATAGAGGATCGCCAGCGAGCATCCCGTACCCCACATGAACCCCAGGCAGAGCCCCAGGATCGCGGCTGGTCCGAATGCGTTCATGGAGTCAGTTCTTTCTCCGGATCTGGTGGCGCAACCGCTGCCAGTTGCACGGCGAAGAGGCCGACGGTCCCCCCTGGCACTTCATCGGCAAGCCCCCTTACACGGCCACCGTAAAACTGTCCTCGGTGCGGATAACGGCATGGTAAAGAGTGTCGCGCTCCACCGGAATGCGGCCGGCCTCGGTAATCAACCGGCACAATTGCTTGCGGGTCATGCCTTGCGGCGTGGTTGCCCCGGCGTCATGGTAGATCTTCTCTTCCACCACCGTGCCGTCCAGGTCGTCGGCGCCGAAGCGGAGCGCGATCTGCGCGATTTTGGCGGTCATCATCTGCCAATAGGCCTTGATATGCGGGAAGTTATCCAGCAGCAGGCGGCTCACGGCAATCTGACGGATGTCGGTTAGGCCGGTTGTCACAGGCAAATGATCGAGCGCCGTGTTTTCGGGGTGAAAGGCAAGGGGAATGAAGGTCTGAAAGCCGCCCGTCTCGTCCTGCACAGCGCGCAGCTTGAGCAAGTGGTCGACGCGATCCTCGTCGTTCTCAATGTGCCCGTAGAGCATGGTGGCGTTGGATTTGAAACCAAGTTTGTGAGCCAAGCGGGCCGTCTCCAGCCATTCGTTGCCGTCGATCTTGTGGTCGCAGATGATGGACCGTACGCGGGATGCAAAGATCTCCGCGCCGCCGCCGGGCATGGAATCGACGCCGGCCTCGCGCATCTTCACCAAAGTTTCTTCAATGCCGAGTTTAGCCCGCCGCGCCAGGTAGGCTACCTCGACCATCGTGAATGCCTTGATATGCACCTTGGGAAAGCGCTGCTTGAGACCGCGCACCAAGTCGAGGAAGTACTCAAGGGGCAGGTCGGGATGCAGCCCGCCGACAATGTGGAACTCTGTCACCGCCTCCGAATAGCCGGAGGCGGCGGTTTCCCAAGCCTCTTCCAGGGCCATGGTGTAGCCCGCAGCGTCGCCCTTCTTGCGCCCGAAGGCACACAGGCGGCAATTGGCCACGCACACATTGGTGGGGTTAATGTGGCGATTGACGTTGAAGTAGGTCAGATCGCCGTGCATCCGTTCCCGAACGTGGTTGGCGAGCCAGCCCACCGCCAGCACATCCGATGAGCCATACAGGGCCAAGCCGTCCTGGAAGTCAAGACGCTCACCCGCCATGACCTTGGCGGCAACTGCCTCCAGCCGCGGATCGTGGGTCTGGAACGCGTGGCTCGAAGCAGTGGACGAGGCGTTGGAATTCAGGGAAGAAGCGCTCATGCTCCCATGATACAGAAGTCCGTTCCTCCCGGGACGAAACCCCTACAAGGTGCGTCGCCGTTGTCTCGACTTGCCCTTACCGCTGCCCGGCAACGCCACCGGAGGGCTTTGGCTCGACCAGGACGCCGTCGTAGAGCGAAGCGGCCACCAAGCGGTCTCCGGCGGAGCGAATCAAGCCGATGCGATATCCGGTCTCCCAATGCTTCCATTCCTGGCTCTTGGGGTCGATGGAGAACACTTCCTCGCTGGACCGCGAACTGCCCAGCATCCGGTTCTGCGCCGCGTCGTAGTAGAGATCGTCCACATAGCGATATGGCAGCCGCTGAATCCACATCCATGTCTTGCCCAGATCCGGGGTAAAGTAAACGCCTTCGCGCCCACCCAGCCAAAGTGTTCCGTCGGCTGAAAAGGCGATGCAGCGAATGCGCGTCAGACCGGTTGGCAGCCCCATGGGTCCCCAGGTTGCCCCGGCATCTGTGCTGAACACCAACCGCTCTGTCTTGGCAGCCGCTATCGTGTCTCCCTGCACCGCCAGCGAAATGAAATCGACGTCGGCCAGTACCGGGCCGCCTTGCCAACTGGCGCCCTGGTCCCGGCTGGTGTAGATGCCCGTGGAAGCGGACGCGACCCAGAGTTCCGATGAAACATCCACCGCATTGACGCGGCCCTCGATTTCCGGCGCCGGGGCTCTACGATGCCCCTCGGCTCCGCCTTTTCTTGCCGGAGGCACCTTGGCCGCCGCAGGGGGCGCACCGGCGGCCAATTTGACCTGTGCATTCACCAGCAGGCTTCGTGGCTGCCAGCTCGGTTTCTTCACCGCCGGCTGCTCCTGAGCCGCTGGTGGCGCATCGGATTGCCCCACGGCCTTTTCCGCAGCTTCAGAGGCTGCCTGTGGTTCGGTAACGACCGTCCCAGACAGCGCCTTCTGCCAGGCCGAAGGCTTCTCGTCCGGAAGGCCCAGTTGCGGGTCAATCTCATTGAGTTTCTCGATGTGCCCTTCGAATGAGGTGTCTTTTAAAGCTGGGTGGCTAACGGGTGGCTCGACCTGTTGGCTTTTCTCTTTGGATAGACGATCGGGAGCTTGCTGCGCCTCGGTCTGCTCGAGAGGCTGAGGCGGAGTTGCCTGCGGCGTCTCCTGCAAGACAAAGATCCCGTGGCTCGTCCCCGCCACCAGAGTTCCATCCGCCGCCTGGGCCAAGGCAAACACATCCCTCCCATCCAGACCTCCATCCACCTGCTGCCAGTCGTCGCCACCATGGCTCGAGACGAAGACACCGCCATATCCCTTGTCGTTGATCACCCCCGCATAGACCCGGGAGGTATCTTTGCGGTCCACAAGCAGCGCTCCGACCGTACGGCCGGAGAAGCCCTCGTTCGAGGCTGTGAAGGTGGCAGCGCCGTCCTGGCTGGCCAGCACACCGCTGCGGTCTGTAGCCAAAAGCACGTGCTTCGGATCGCGCGGATCGACGAAAACGTCGTTCACGATCACGTCCGGGCCGGTCACTCTCTCAAACGTCTTGCCCCCATCGAGGGTCTTGAACAGTCCTTCGGTCGTGCCGGCATACACCACGCTGAGGTTGCTCGGATCTTGCATCAGTACGCGGGTGCGGCGCGCCGTGGACGGGATGCCCTCGATGCGCGCGAACTTGTCGCCGCCGTTCTGGCTCTTATAGATACCGCTGCAGGCGCTCAGGAAGACGGTGCCTGTTTGCTCCGGGTCGACAATGATGGAAAAGACATCGGAGTCTTCAATGATTCCGTGCTTGATGCTGCCCCAGCTTTGGCCGCCGTCGACGGTTTTCCAAGGCAGATGCCAGGTACCGGCATATACCGTGAGCGGGTCCTCTGGGTCGACCGCGAGTGACTCGATCTCATGAATCTCGGTGCTGCCCGGAGGACTGATCAGCATCCAGGTGGCGCCGCCATCGGTAGACCGGAAGACCCCATCGAGGGTTCCTGCAAACAGCACCTTCGGGTCGGAGGGCGATTGGGCGAAGGCGCGAATCGACTGACCGCGCAATCCCTCAACCTCGGTCCAGCTTGTACCCCCGTTGCGGCTAACCCACAACCCGCCGTCTTTGCGATCCAGTTTCCACGCCGCAACAAACATCTTTGACGGATCGACTCGGTCCACCAGGATGTGATCGAGCACCAGGTCGTCGGCACGATCGATTTTAGCAAGTCGATGCCAGGAAGCGCCCTGATTCGTGGATTCGTAGACCCAACTGTTGGTGGTGCCCAAGTAAAGATGATTCGAATCGCTCGGGTCCGCGGCAAAGGAACGCGCGTCGCCTCCAGCAGGCCCGACAGCGGTCCAGGCCTCCTGTGCCGGCAAACTCATCCCGAACATCAGCAACGGCACCGCGACAACGAGCGCAAGCCAGCTGGTCCGGCTCGCGGAAGGAAGACTACTTTGCAAACGGATCATCGAGGACAGGAAGACTCCTATGTTTCAAAGAGAAAGGTATCAAAAATCGTGCTGAAAACCAAAAAGGCTGGCCGTTATCCGGCCAGCCTTCAAGGTCTAATGCGGTGAATTCTGGTTTGAGAAGGCCGGTGTCATGTGGACGCCGGCCTTGGCGGGGGTTACTTTTCAGTCTTCTTGGAGTGGTGATGCTTTGCCGGGAGGGGCTTGCGCACAACCGGCTTCACCGCAGTCTCGTCCACCGGGGTGGTTCCGGCAACGTCGTCCGTGAAGGTGGCGCCGGAGGGCACCAGGTAGTCTTCTACCTTCTGTCCGTCCGCTCCGCTGGTTGCCACGACGATGCGGGAAGCATCGATGCCCTTGTCGGTAACCAGGTATTCCTTGGTGTTGACTGCGCGCTGGGCTGCGAAGTTTTCGACGACCAGGTGCTTGTGGATCATCGCGGCCTTCGTTTCCTTCTCAGTCTTTGCCTTCTCCTTGGCATCCGATTCGCCAACAATGACGGCCTTGGCATCGGACTGCTTCTGGAGACCCAGAGCGATTTCATCCAAGCAAGCCTTGGCTTCGTTGTCGACGCGAGTCGGACGTTCCTTGTCGTTGGCAAACGAGATGCTGCAGAGCGACTGGGTGTGGGGGATCGGCGCGACATAAGGAGCCGTGATGGTCACGCTGGTGTTGGCCGTGGCAGTCTGACCCTTGTCGTCCGCAACGTTGCATGTAATCCCAACCGCACCGGTCGGAGCGCCCACCGAATTGAAGGTGGCCGTCGTTCCGCTGCCGCTGATTGCACCGGCGGTGGCCGAATAGCTGTAGGTGAGAGGACGATTCTGGGGGCTGACACCGGAAGCAGTGATGGTGGCCGTGCCGCCGGGGTTCATGGTGCTGGGGCTTGCCGAGCAGCTGATGGTCGGGGGCTCGAAAGCCTTGACCGTGAAGCTAGCCGAGCAGGTTGCTGTTTCCCAAGGCTTCAAGCCTTCCTTACCGGCCTTGCCTTCTTTCACGGTGCTTGACACCGTGTAGGAGCCGGGGGCCAACGCTGAAGTGGCGATGGTGACCGAGGTTCCGCTGCCGGTTGCTCCGGCGGGGCCGGACCAGCTATAGATGGTGTTCAACTTGGGCGCCACGCTGCCAGGAGTCGCGGTCACAGTAACCGGATCGCCAGGGAAGATCGAAACCGCGCTCGGGGTGCAGGAGACAGCGATCGGCGTGGGAGGAGCCACAGTGCCGGCGTGGAACACGATACCTGCACTCAGGCGAATCGCATTCACGTTAGCAACGCCGCCCCAGTCATCGTCGTTCGACACCGAACCCCAGTTGACGTGGGCATACTGATAATCGGCTTGAGCCAGGCGAACTGAGACATGCGGGCTGAATTTGAAATCCAGACCAGCGCCTACGGTTGCTGCCGGTCCGCCGGTGTCCAATTGATAGTGCGGGCCGCCAACGACTTCACCGCCCGCCGTTACATGAACAAACGGGGTGAACTTGGCGCCCGGCCAGCGATAGATCAGACCGGCTTGGCCGCCGCTCAGATCGTTGTTTGCCCAATATACACCGTTGACAGGCGCCTCACTGTGGAAGTGAACGTCGCCAACCATTTCGAGACCGACATGGGGGTTGAAGAAACGGGCAATGGCAATGATCCCGCCTTCATAGTCCTGGTGGAAGGTGTTGGGCATGGTTCCCGGTATGGAGGGTCCCCAACCATTGTTCTCCAGCGGCGTATTGACGGTTCCATGGGGCGTTAGATAACTGTAGCCCGCGAAGATGTCCCACTTCGAAGCGGAATCATCGTGAGGCGTGCCTTTTGCAGTTGGTGCGACCTGGGCAGCCAGGGATATGGGAATCAGAGCCACAGATGCCAAGGCAAGGACCCGGCCCACAGACTTTAGAACTCGAGCATACATGCGTTTTTCCTCCGCAATCAAACTGAAATGAGCAAACGTTATGGGCTGATTCAAGCGTCTATTCCAGCTCAAACTGACTGGAGTCCGCCCACTGAACGAACCTGTACGGTTCTACGGCACATTCAAACGTAACATATGGCGAATCAAGCAGAGAACATTTTTTCGAGGGTTCCATAATTGAACAACTCTCGGTGAGTCAAGCAAAAAAACTGATTACTTAGGTAATCACTTGCTTGAAGCTTCGGGATGCTTTCCGGCAAGGAAACTGAACCGGAAACGAAGTGTGAGATAACGACCAAAGTACACAAGGTGGCGCAAGCCTCCTGCCCTGGCTGAAAGGAGATTTGAAGAGGATGTGCGGGTAGTAGATTTGGTTTGACCGCCCGCTTGGTTGATCCTTCTGCCCAGGGTGTTCTTGTTTGAGATAATGGCCCAGACTTCAACCGATCACGAATACCACGGTATCCCGGCTTACTTCAGCCATGAAGGTTGAAACCGACTGAAGATACTGTTTCACCTTCTTGCTGTCCAAAATGTGCAATACAGTACAGTGGCCCGGAACCGGTGCGCCTGCTTGCTGCGCACCTTGTTCGCCCATTGCTTTTGAGCCGACAGGAACAAGCTCGGGGGAACATTGATTGAGTCGCTCTGAATCGCCCTTGCTCCTAGCTGAGACGCACGGACGCAACCGCCCGGTCACCGCACCGCTGGGAGGCTTCGTACGAAAACTTTGACGAATACCGCTTAACTCAGATTCAGGGTCTTGACCAGACTGCGAGGTTCACGCTGAATCTTTTCTTGTAGAAGCGTAATTGCGTATAAAAGTTGCTCGGGACGAGGCGGACATCCAGGAACATAGACATCCACAGGAATCACCTGGTTCACACCCTGGACGAGAGCGTAATTGTTGAAGACTCCGCCCGAGGTGGCGCATGCACCCATCGAGATCACCCATTTGGGCTCCGGCATCTGCTCATAGAGCCGACGGATGACGGGAGCCATTTTGTGCGAAACCCGCCCTGCAACCACCATGAGATCCGACTGTCGCGGCGAGGGCCGAAACACCTCGGCCCCAAAGCGCGCCACATCGAAGCGGGAGGCGCCCATCGACATCATCTCGATTGCACAGCAGGCGAGACCAAACGTCATGGGCCATACCGAGCTCTTGCGAACCCAGTTCACCGCGAAATCCAGGGTAGTGAGGAAGACGCCCTCCGGCTGCTCGTAACCGTAGGTGACTTCCTTGAGCTTGTCGCGGTTCTGCGCGCTGCTTTCCAAGGAGCCGAAAAGGTAGTGGTCCCGCTCTGGTATCGCCGCCATATAGCTAATATACCCCTGAATCAGGAACAGGGATCAGGGACGAGGGAACGGGGAACGGTGGACTTGAGAGGTTGGGCAGCCAGCCGGTCCCTGACTTTTCTCATTCTGCGCATTCTGACGGCACAGCCTGCAGTTCCGGGGGGATTTTCCACCTAGCCGGGAGCCAGAGCGCGATCGAGAAGCGCATCCAGTGCAGTTCGCCCAGCTTTGCGGATTTTGCGTTCAGCAGTGCCTCGGCGGTGTGTGGGGTGCGCGGGGAGGCGAGCGCCCAGTTCTCTGCATACGGAGCCGCGTCGGAATTGCCTGGAGCCAAGCGCGCGTCCAAAATGCGAAATTCGCCTGCTGCAGATTGCCGCTGCAAAGCCATCAGTCTCTGAGTAGCGCCGGAATCGACGCCGCCGGCCGGCCGATTGAGCTTGCCGTAGAGCCTTTGCCCTTCACTCAATGCCTCAGGGGTGGCAAGGAAGCGAATCGCTCTCGGGTTCCAGCCGATCGCATCCTGAGCGCGGAGGCCGAAGGTTGTTCCCACTTCGCGTTCGTTGATCGAATCGTAGGGAGGCGTCGCCAGCAAAAGCGCATCCGGAAAACCGGCCGGCTGTTCCCGGTCAACCACCAAATCCCAGCCGCTGTACCCCGACTGCCCCGGCTGTATCGGCAGAACCCGAAAGACCCACCCCTGCCCAAAGGAGGCACGCCACTGCTGGCCCGCGTTCACCTCGCCGGACAGGAACACCTTCTTGCAGCTTGCCGGGTGCGACGCCGCCATCTGGGCTAGGGATGCGGCCACCGCGAAAAGCCACAGGAAGAGAACTGCACTCGCGCGCACGAAACCGCTTCCGAATCGTCCCATATTCATTCTTTGCACAGTTCTTGCATTTTACGGCGTTGCCCGTCGCGGACAGCGTGTTGAATTGCCCAGGTGGCCGCGTCGAGACGGATGTAGCCGAACCCCGACGCGCTGCAAGGCTGCGCCGCTGGCAATTGGCCCCGCCGCAGGTGGCTGCTAACTAAAAAACTAGTTGCCCGTCAAATGCTGCAAGAGGCCAAAGAACCGGCCTCACGGGAGTGGCGCTTTCCATGCCTCCAAAGAAATCCATCACGCTGACCCAAGCCGAACTCCGGCTGATGAAAGTGCTGTGGAGCCGCGGAGAATCCTCGGTCGCCGATGTCGTCAGCGCTACCGCCGACGACGGGGCGCTAGCGTACACGTCGGTTCTCACCACCATCCGGGTGCTTGAGACAAAAGGGTTTGTGAGCCACCGCCAGGAGGGCAGGGCTTTCCTTTATAGCGCTTGCGTCGGGGAACTGGAAGCCAGCCGCTCCGAGGTCCGGCACGTCCTGCAGCGCTTCTTTGGCAACTCACGCGAGCGGCTGTTGTTGTCCCTGCTGGGCGACGACGAGATCGGTGCGGCGGAGCTGCAACACCTGAAAGATGCGATCGCTTCCATCCCCGACGACGCCGGGAAGGAGGCCTAAATGGAGCCGCTACTGCACAACGCTTCCCTTCTTTCCGCGACTTTGGCCGGCGCCCTGTTCGCGGCTGTTTGGCAGGGCACTGTGTTGGCTCTTGTGGTAAGCCTCTGCCTTCGCCTCATGCCTGGTCTCAGTGCCGCCGCCCGCTCTCTGGTGTGGATGAACGTCTTTGCCTTGCTGCTTTTGCTGCACCTCTTGCCTCTGCTTGGCAGGGATTCTCGTCCAACGGGCTTTGAGGGGCTTGGCGTGTCTCCGTTTTATCTGGATCCGCGTTGGAGCCTTGGATTGATCTGCACCTGGGCCGCGCTCTCGGTGTGGCGAGCCTCGGGACTGCTATTGAGCGGCCTCCATCTGCATGGCCTCGCCCGTCGCGCAACGCCGATCCCGCTTGAAGTTGCCCAGCGTGCGTTGGGTTCGGCTCCGCCAGGGACCCGCTGCGCCGTGTTGTGCACTTCCTCCGAGGTCGACCGGCCTTGCGTCTTCGGCTTCCTGAGGCCCCGCATCCTGCTTCCCGACGGCTTGATTGAGACCCTCTCTGCCCTCGATCTGCAGTTAGTTTTGCAGCATGAGTTGGAACATCTGCGCCGCGCCGACGACTGGACGAACCTGATCCAGAAAATTGCCCTGGTCCTGTTTCCGCTCAATCCCGCGCTGCTGTGGGTCGATCGCTGCCTGTGTGCCGAGCGCGAACTGGCCTGCGACGACCAAGTACTGAATTCAAGCGGAGGCGCCAAGGCTTACGCCACTTGTCTCACACGGCTGGCGGAGTACACCATGCTGTCCCGCGGCCTGTCTCTGGTTTTGGGCGCCCTCGACCGCCAACCGGAGTTGGTGCGCCGCGTGCGCCGCATTCTTGCCCGGCCGTCGGCTTCAATGAGCACCAAGGCGGCAATGGCTGCTTCGGCGGCGACGGTGCTGCTCGCCCTCGGGGCGGCTCTTGGCCTGTCGCGCAGCCCGCAACTGGTGAGCTTTGCTCCGGCGGTTGCGGGCTCGACGCAGCAGCCTGCCTCGGCCTTGACGGGTTTTCACCCGACCAACTCAAGTCCGGCTGGCGCTGCACCGCAGATGGTCAAGGCAGTGATGCCGCAGCGGCAGCACAAGGTCTCAACCCGCCCGAATCTTGCGCTGCGCAGCACCGAAGAGCGCACCGTTGAGCAACTTCCGATTCAACCGCAACAGTGGATCGTACTGACGGAGTGGCAAGAGGAACAAGCGCCGCCGCCAGTGGTTTTGACCGTCCTCCACCGGGTTCGGCCCTCGTACGCGGCCGTGCCCTTTGCCGACGGTTGGCTCATCGTCCAGATTTAACCGCAACTTCAACAACCAGAAGGGGATGACGTATGCTTGCAACAACTAATCAATTAGTAACAAAGGCAAAGAGGATGGCCGCTCCCGCTGCCGTCGCTGGATCTTTTCTGTTGGGCGCTGCCTTATTCGTCGGACATGGAAGCGTCCACGCCGCCTCGCCCGTGGCCATGCCCATGGACGAGAGCAAGATCTCCGCGCTTACCGCACTTGACCAGGCCATGGAAGCCGTTGCGGCACGCGTCACGCCTGCCGTCGTCAATGTTGCCGTCACGGCGCGCAGCACCGGCGAAATGGCGGCCGGTGAAGACCAATTGCAGAATCTACCCCCAGGCATGAGGCAGTTCTTCGGTCCCATGTTCCAGGGGCCCTCGCAGCCGCAGATCGAGCACGGCGTCGGCAGCGGCATCATCATTTCGCCCGACGGCTACATTGTCACCAACAACCACGTCGTCGAGGGCGCGACCAAGATCACCGTCACCCTGAACGACCGTCGCGTGCTGAATGCCAAGGTGGTAGGCACCGACAAGTTGACCGATCTGGCCGTGCTCAAGGTGAGCGCCACCGGCTTGCCGACCGTGGTTTGGGGCGACTCCACCAAGCTTGAGCCCGGCCAGACCGTACTGGCATTCGGCAGCCCCTTCGGCTACTTCCAGTTCTCGGTCACCCGCGGCATTGTGAGCGCGGTCAATCGGCCCAATCCCTACTCCGACGACGCGCGTAAGCCGGGCAGCTACATCCAGACCGACGCCGCCATCAATCCCGGCAACTCCGGTGGCCCGCTGGTCAATGCCCACGGGGAGTTGGTGGGCATCAACACGTTCATCATCACCAACAACGGCTCTTTTGCCGGGGCGGGATTTGCCATTCCCTCGCAGATTGTCCACGCTACCGCCGAGCAGTTGATCCAGCACGGCAAGGTCGAGCACGGTTTCCTGGGCATCAGTATGAACGACGTCACTCCGGCCAATGCGCAGTTCTTCAACCTGCAGGAAGCCGCCGGCGCCATCGTTGCGCAGGTCACACCTGACTCTCCGGCCAGCCGCGGCGGAGTGAAGACCGGGGATGTAATTACTCAACTCAATGGAGAAAAGATCGTCAACGGCAGCGCCTTGCAGGTGGCTGTGAGCCAAATGACACCCGGCACCAAGATTGCGCTGGGCGTGATGCGCGACGGCAAGCCAGAGACCCTCAACCTGACCGTGGGCCAGTTCCACTCCAACACCGAAGAGGCCTCGAACGAGAACCCGGAGGGCGGCCCGCAAAGCGGCAAGCTGGGCCTGGCGGTGAGCGATCTGACACCGGAAATGCGGCAGCAAGGCAACGTGCCTGAGCACATCCACGGGGTGGTAGTGGACAACGTGCGCCCCGAGAGCCCGGCGGATGAGGCGGGAATCCAGCCCGGCGACGTGATTCTCGAAGTCAACCGCAAACCGGCGGAGTCGGCCAGCAAGTTTGCCGAGCAGGTGCATCAGTTCCACGACGGCAAGGATGTTCTGCTGCTGGTGTGGTCCAAGGGCAACGCCAGCTACCGCACCGTGCACACGGACCAGGGCAGCCAGAACGGATAAATGCTCCCGGGCCGGATCCTAACCGTGCCGGCCTCCGAAGAGGGTGTCCCATCCTGGCGACGTCTTTGTTTTTGTCGTCAGGGTGGGAAACCACCGGGTCCGAACAACACGAATCAAAAAAGCGCTCAAAAAAAAAACGCCCCTCGGGTGCCGCGCCCCAATCCCGTGAAGTCCTCAGCAAGCGGTGATAAGCGCCAGTTTTCTCGTTGAGAACGGCGGTGACGAATAGCATAATTCCCATCAAAAACCCATCAAGATTCCTCAAGACACTTGCATAATTCTTTGCCGATCGCGACAATCGGTTTAAAGCTCATTTCCTGTTCCTCCGATCGGGCGAACGGAAAGCTGCAGAGATTGCAGCCCGTGGATGTACCGCTGCCTATCAGTTCGAACGGCATGACCAACGTTTCTAAAAGGTGATTCTGTACATGCTCAAGATTGAAGCCATCATCCAGCCCGCCAAGCTGGACGCGGTCAAAGATGCCCTGATCGAGGCCGGCATCGAGGGAATCACCATTCTGGAAGCCCGCGGCCACGGCCGCCAGAAGGGCCACACCGAGTTCTATCGGGGGCGCGAATACACGATCGACCTGCTGCCCAAGGTCAAGCTCGAGATCGTGGTCGTGGACGATTTGAAGGACAAGGTCATCCAGGCCATCCTCGGCTCCGCCCGCACCGGGCACATCGGCGACGGAAAGATCTTTATTAGCCCCGTTGAAGAAGCCATCCGCATCCGCAACGACGAACGAGGTGAAACGGCCATCTAGCTTTTTCTCCGGATTTTTCCGCCACGGGCCGAAAGCAGCTTCGCTCAGTGGGATGGTGATACGGGTCTCCTCGGTCAGGCCCGTTGCGCTTGAGGTTGAGTTGCGCCCTGAGACAAAACCTGCCTTTTTATCGTTGATTTTCTAATGGATTTCCGGTCCCTAATACACCGAAAACCGTCAAGTTGCCATCCTGCTTTATCTTTTCCTTATAAAAATCCTGCGCCATTCTATTAAAATCTGAGCCAATCATCCGATCAGCGGATCGGCGCATCCGCGCCGGTCTGTTCCTAGAGCGGCTCCACATTCAAGTGCCCTTTTGGCGTTGCGAAATTTGGCTTTTTCCTGAGGAAAAAGCCACTCGAGAGCAGCGGTTTCGGGGTGCAGCAGTTGTGGAACCTCTGTCATCCTGCCCCGGCAGCAGCCTGCGAACACGCAGGCCACGATGCCGGTGTGAATGCTTGCAGATCATCCGGTAGGGCGGCCGGTTTTCCGACCCACGCATGGGTTAAACCCAATCCATGCAACTTTGGAGTGCAACCTATGTGTCGTCGTGGAATGAAACTGCTGCTCCTGTCTGCCTGCCTGGGACTTTCTTCCCTGGCGCTGGCGCAGGCGCCCGCCCCAGTCGCACCCGCCCAAGCCCCCGCTTCCGCTGCATCACAAACCACGCAGCCCGCTACCCAGGCCGAGATTGCTGCGCTGCAGCAGTCAGTGAACGAGGCCAAGACTGCCAGCGCCAACGCCCAGGCCGCCGGCGACAATGCCTGGATGCTGGTTTCGGCCGCTCTGGTGCTGTTGATGACAGGCCCCGGCCTGGCTCTGTTCTATGGCGGGCTGGTCCGCAAAAAGAACATCCTCGGGACCATGATGCAAAGCTTCGCCATGATGGGACTGGTCACCGTCATCTGGGCCATTTGCGGCTATTCGCTGGCATTCGGGCAGGGCAACTGGTTCATCGGCAGCTTGCAGCATTGCTTTCTGCGCGGGGTCGGTCTGACGCCCAACCCCAACTACGGCGCCACCATTCCCGAGCAGACCTTCATGGTCTATCAGCTCATGTTCGCCATCATCACTCCGGCCCTGATCACCGGAGCCTTTGCCGAACGCATGAAGTTCAGCGCCATGGCGGTCTTTCTCTCTCTCTGGTCGATCGTCGTCTATAGCCCCATGGCCCACATGGTCTGGGGCGTGGGCGGCCTGCTCAACTCCACTGGCGGCCACTTTCCGAGCCTCGACTTCGCGGGCGGCACTGTGGTCCACGTGACTTCCGGCGTCTCCGCGCTGGTAACGGCGATCTATCTGGGCAAGCGCATCGGCTACCCGCAGACCCCCATGCCGCCCCACTCCATGGTGCTGAGCTTCATCGGCGCGTGCCTGCTGTGGGTGGGCTGGTTCGGATTCAACGCCGGCAGCGCCCTGGCCGCCAGCCCCCTGGCCACCAGCGCCTTTGTCAACACCCACTTTGCCGCCGCCGCGGCCGCCATCGGCTGGGTCATTGCCGAATGGATTCACAACGGCAAGCCCACCGCACTCGGCGCCATCTCCGGCGCGGTCGCCGGCCTGGTAGCCATCACCCCCGCTTCCGGCTTCGTTCAGCCCATGTCGGCACTCGTGATCGGCCTCATCGCCGGCGTCTTCTGCTCCTTCATGGTGTTTGAGGTCAAGAGCCGCCTGGGCTACGACGACTCCCTCGACGCCTTCGGCGTGCACGGAGCCGGCGGAACGCTGGGCGCCCTGCTCACCGGCCTGTTCGCCACCAAGCTCATCAATCCCGCCTTCGGCAACGACATCGCCACCGGCGTGATGGACGGCCACTGGGGCCAGATGCTCAACCAGTTTATGGGCGTGGCCATCGCCTGGGTGCTGGCCATCGTCGGCACTTTGGTTCTGCTGTTCCTGGTAGACAAGACCATCGGACTGCGCGTCTCGCCTGAAGAGGAAGCCGCCGGCCTCGATCTCTCGCAACACAACGAAGAAGGCTACGACCTGAACGGCTAGCCCCTCGAAGCAGGCCCATCCACCCACAGTTTCCTCGTGGATGGGTGGGAAACCTCAGACCTATTCGATCCCTGACCACTGCCCCCTGATCTCTGGCATCTGAACTCTGATCTCTGGATTCTGCGTCCGGATCGACAAACAAATTCAGGCTGCGCAGGCCAGCAGGCCGCTCCGCCTGTTACGCTGTCAAACGAGGCTTTTCGCATATGCTCAAGATCGAAGCCGTACTCCAGCCTTCCAAGCTGGATGCAGTCAAGGATGCTCTGCTCGAAGCGGGCATCGAAGGAATGACTATTCTCGAGGCACGCGGCCACGGCCGCCAAAAGGGCCACACCGAGTTTTATCGTGGCCGGGAATACACCGTTGACCTTTTGCCCAAGGTCAAAATCGAACTCGTCGTCACCGACGACTTGAAAGACAAGGCTGTTCAGGCCATCATCGGCGCGGCCCGCACGGGCCGCATCGGCGACGGCAAGATCTTCATCAGCCGCGTTGAAGACGCCATCCGGATTCGCAACGACGAACACGGCGAAACCGCCCTCTAACCCGCGCACAATTCCGGGCGTCCATCTCTGGGCACCCACAGGCAAATGGATCTTCAGGTCTCGATTCCGAGACCTGGGATTCCCCCTGCAATTTCATCTGCCCCCAGATCGGCTCAAACCTGCCTTCGAATCGAGACAAGCGTTAAACTGTCTCCGAGGTGGCGGCCATGAGCATTCTTGCGGAGGCATTCATCGCAGCGTTCGACTCCAACACGGAGCTGATTTGGACCACAGAGGGCGCTGGCGTAGCAACTGCCTGTTTCCAGGTGTCCGGCATTCGGGTTGAGACGACATTCCTAGAAACAAGCAAGGGCGAATGGCGGGTCGGGTTCGAAGCGATATCAAAGGCCAGCGCCATGGAGGGCATTCAAGCCTCCATCTGCGTCTTCAGCGGGGTCCTTCAGGCTGTGCGGGAATTCCTCGAGGTCCGTCATCCGGAGAAGCTCGTCTTCGCCTCCAAAGAGGAGGCACTCGGCCATATCTACGAGGAGTACCTGCAACGGGAGGACACTTCTTTGCACGAGATGGGATACCGCATGGCGACTCCGCTCAAGATGTCTCCGCTGACGGAGTTCGTCATCAAGAAGGCCACGCCTTCCGCCTGGCGAGACTGAAATGCGTCGCCCTCCGAATGCCCCCGGTCGCGGAGCTTTCGCTTGCATCGCCGGACGGGCCCGAGGTGTCGGCATTGTTCGTTGACCTCTGACACCTGACGCGCTACGCTATACGCGTGATCAAGAGCTTCCGGCATCGAGGTATCGAAGCGTTCTTCGCCACCGGAAGGAAAGCCGGCATCCAACCTTCCCATGCCACGAAGCTGTCGGTTCAGCTGTTTCAGTTGAGTCGAGCAAAGGCGGCTCACGACATGGATGCTCCGGGATGGGAGCTTCACCCATTGCACGGAGATTTGCAGAACCATTGGGCCGTGAAGGTGAACGGCAACTGGCGCTTGACCTTCGCCTTCGAGGGTGAGAACGCGATTCTTGTCGAATATTGGGATTTCCACTAGGGGAGATACTCCATGCGCATGCACAACCCGCCACACCCCGGCAAAGTGCTTCGGGAGTTCCTGGGCGACATTGACGTGACCACGGCCGCAAGGCATTTGCAGGTGTCGCGCGCCACCCTATCCCGCATCCTGAATGGCAAGGCAGGCATCTCGGCCGATATGTCCCTTCGCCTTTCTGCCGCATTCGGTACCCATGCTGAAATCTGGTACGAATTGCAAACCGACTTCGACATGTGGCGCGCTTCGCAAAGAAAGCAACCCAAGATCGAGCCGTTCAACCGGCCCGCTTAGGTGGGGTGCTCGAACCACCGCTTTTCTTGCGTAGTTTTGAGCAGACACCACCCCCCTGGCGCGCAAGCGCCGACCGCTTGGACGGCCAGTCCCAGTCCCGTTTCTGAGACAATTGGGCTCAAGGGCAGCAAAACTCCCCCATTCGCGTCCACATCGCTTATCCTGTTAAAACATCCGTATTCCTTCGGCAGGCCACACACATACTCATGAATCCAGTCGCTTTGGCGGTTGACGATCTTCGGGAGCAGTATACGCGGGAGATGGCGCTTGTCCGCCAGACCTGCGAACGTACTGGCGATGGCACCGCTGCCATCCGGCGCCGCTCTGCGGTTGTCGACCGTATCCTCATTGAAATGTGGCGCCGGGCCTTTGCCGGCCAGCCCCCCCAGACCGTGGCCCTGTTGGCTCTAGGCGGCTACGGCCGCAAAGATCTCTTTCCTTACTCCGACATCGATGTCCTGTTCGCGTTCGCCGACGAAAAAACCGAGGAGCAATCCCGGGACGCGGTGCGCGCCATCATTCAAGCCATGTGGGACGTGGGCCTGCGCGCCAGCCCCTGTTCGCGCACCGTCAAGGAGGCTGCGCGCTTCGACCCCGACAACCTCGAGTTCACCCTGGCCACGCTCGACCGCCGCTTCCTGGCTGGCCACTTCCCTCTCTACCAGCAGCTTCACCAGGTCACTTTCCCCGGCCTCGTGTTGAGCGAGTGGAACACCATTACGCAGAAACTGGGCGAGATCGCGCGCAGCCGCCACGCCAAGTTCGGCAACACCATCTTCCATCTCGAACCCAACCTCAAGGAC
>CAZLMY010000038.1:0-38476 GCA_964560845.1 uncultured Occallatibacter sp.
GCTCCTCGCCCTTCTCGTCCCAGAACAGGTTGGTCTTGCCCTTGGAGACCGAGACATTGGTGTGCATGCCGCTGCCGTTGACGCCGACGACGGGCTTGGGCAGGTAGCAGGCGGTATAGCCCATGTTGTTGGCGATCTGGCGAGTCAGCAGCTTGTAGAGCTGGATCTGGTCGGCGGCGCCCACCACCTCGGCGTAGCTGTAGTTGATCTCGAACTGGCTGGGCGCGACTTCGGGGTGATCCTTTTCGTTCTGGAAGCCCATGGCGCGCTGCACTTCAGCCGAGGTGTCAATGAACTGGCGGAGGGGATCGAGGGGAAGCGAGTGGTAGTAGCCTCCGCTGGAGATGAACTCGAACTTGCCGGTGACGCAGTACTTCTGCTCCGCGTCTTTGCCGGCAAACAGGAAGCCTTCGATCTCCGTGGCCGCATTCAGCGTGTACCCGTTGACCTTGAATTGCTCTTCGGCGTAGGCCTTCAGGACTCCGCGCAGGTCGCCGGAGTACACGGTGCCGTCCTTGTCAATGACGTTGCCGAAGACCAGAACCTTCCCGGTACCGAAGACGTCGGCGGGAACCCAATAGAAAGCGCTCCAGTCAATGCCCAGACGAAGATCGCTTTCCTTCTGAGCGGTGAAACCGCGGATCGAAGAGCCGTCGAAGGTCAGGTTTTCATATGCGCCCAGCAAGAATTTCTTGTCGTAATCCAGCAGGTGCAGGCGGCCTTCCAAATCGCTGAACAGGACGGTTACAGCCTTGATTCGCTTCTCGTCGGTCAGATACTTGAGACGCTTTTCGCGGACTTCGTCCGCTGCTGTCCGGTTGGATCTGTCTGCCTTGGCTTCGAGGTTGAGCACTTCCAACTCCTCATAGGAGAGGGCTAGAAAATTGCGGTAATCGCTAGACATGGATCTCCTTCTTGCATCCGGTTTAAGAATTTGAGGCTCGGCGTCGTAGGGCGCAGGCGACATTGGAAAAAAATGTCGCATCAAGGGTAAATCCATGCGGTGCGGGGTGCACAAAGAAATTGTCAGAAGAGCGCCCATGGGGCCAGGGGGGTGGGGCCAAGCGCGGCAACGCCATGAGTTCGATCCGGCAAGGGCAACCGACCGGCACGGTGGCGGCATGCTCATGGACTCTTGATGGGATCTTTATGATGGCGGCCATAGGCTTGTGTTGAATGCCCAACATATCTGCCCCGGAAGAAGGAGACCCATGTCGATTGACTATCGCAATTTTCTTGCTCTCTCCTACGAAGAGCTGGAAGAGTTGAACCTTGCAGCCAAGGCCGACCGCATGAACCGCGTTGCCGCGGACGAGATTCGCGAGAAGCGTCTGAAATACCTGACCGACGAGAAGCGAATCAAGGCCGTCACTGTGTTGTTCAGCGATCTCGAGGGACGTCTGCACCTTCTGGATTACGACAAGAAGTTCCTGATCGGCGCATATGAGAACCTGACCTTCGACGGCTCCTCGATTCGAGGGTTCACGGCTCAGAAGGAAAGCGATCTTCGCCTGGGCATCGACTGGAGCGCCTTTTACTGGGCGCCCGCCGATGTGTTCGGCAACGGCAAGGTGTTGGTGTTCGGCACGGTGATCGACAAAGACGGGACGGCCTACGCTGGCGATTTGCGTGGCGTGCTGAAGAACTTCGCCGACGCGCTTTACAAAGAAAAGGGCTACACGCTGAACGCCGCCAACGAGATCGAGGGCTTTCTGTTCGCAGGCAAAGACGCCGAGCAGAAGTATTGCGAGTCCGGCAAGTTCGAGTTCATCAATACCGGCGGCTACTATCATGCGCTGCCTCTCGATCCGCTGCGCCAGTTCATTGACGCGTCTGCCGAAGTGCAGAGGGCGATGGGCTTCCAGAACGAGAAAGACCATCCCGAGGTCGCGCCCAGCCAGTACGAGATCAACTATGGCTATGGCGAAGTGGTGCAGGCAGCCGATCAGATCCAACTCTACAAGTTGCTGACGCGGCAGGTTGCCAATAACATGGGCTACACGGCGAGTTACTTGCCCAAGCCGGTGGTTGGTGTGAACGGCAGCGGGATGCACACCAACGTCTCGGTCGCACAAGGCAAGACGAATCTGTTCTGGGATCCGCAAGGCCAGGAAAAGCTTTCCGCCTTCGGTTGGGAATTCATCGACCGCATTCTTACCTATGCTCTGGATACTTGCTTGATCATGAATCCCAGCGTGAACGCGTATCGCCGCTTAGATCCACATTTTGAAGCACCGAACCAGATCAAGGCTTCGGCCACCGATCGCGGCGCCATGATCCGCGTGCCCATCGGAAACGCAAAGTCGATGCGCGTGGAAGTGCGCTCTGTGGCCCCGGACGCGAATCCTTATCTTACGATGTACTCGGTCTTCAAGACGGGCATCGACGGCATCAAGGCCGACATCGAGAATCTGCGCCAGGCGCAACGGTATCTGCCCGATCACATTCAGCAGGCCATCGACGATTTCAAAGACTCCGAGTGGATCGCGAAGATTCTTGGCACGGACGTGCAGGGGCGGTTTGCCGATCTGAAACAGGCTGCGGCCGACCGCAGTCCGCGCGAGTTGGGCACGTTCGTCAAAGGCTCCGAGGTTCAGTATCACCACGAGGTCTATAACCAGTCGTTGTGGAATCGATTCTAAATCGGGGCGAGGCCGCGTCCAAAGCATCTTTGAGTAATGGCCGGTGCCGGCTCTAAGTTAGGAATTCTCGCAGGGACCGAACATATTCCTGCGGACGGGTTAAGAAGGTCAGATGGCCGCTGCCTTTGGGGAGCATCAATGTTTGCGACTTGGGGTACAACTGGCCCAGAAAGGCGACCTCGCGTTTTGTAAATCCCCGGTCGTCTTCGGAAGAGATGATTTGAACCGGAACAGCCTGAACCCAGGGTAGGCTGGAACGAATGGGATTCTGCCGAAAGAAACGGGCAAACTTGGCCATGAGCATCATTTGGTGCCTGATTCTGGCTCCGGCGCCGGGCTGGTTGAGTTCCTTGCGATAGAAGTCAAGCCAGAATTCGGGTTGTTCCGCCGATTGCAGCAAGCGGGCCATCTGGGAAGTGACCATGCGCAGAAGCAAGGCTTCCGGTATCTCTGCCATTAGGCCTGCGACGGCAGGCAGCAAGACGGCGCGCAGACCCAGATAAAAACCGGTGTTCGAAAGCACCAAACCAGATACGCGCTGGGGATAATAGACGGCAAAGGACTGCACGACCAAGCCACCGAGCGAATGGCCGACCAGCACTGTTCTTTCAATTCCGAGGGCATCGAGAATAGCCCGAATGCCGAGAGTTATGTCGGCGACCGTCGAGGCGGTGGTTGGAATACAGACCGAAACGACGCGACAGAATGGCTCCAAAGCCGCATTGATGGAAAACATGGATTCAGCGGTGCTGCCGCCGCCGCCGGCAAGGAGAATGGAGATGCCTTGGTTTCCACCGCAAACGTACTCCCACCGGTGGGGCCCCCATTGAAGGATTTGGATTGGATGCGTTTCGCGAAACTCGCGCAACACATTCGTCAGCTGAAGCGATGCGGCCATATCGTTCTCCGGCACCATTTTCAACGTTTCAAAGTTAGATCGATTTTAGGTTGACACTTGGCTCAGGAAGAATAAAAACAGAGCGGTCCGCGTTAAACCTTCCCACCACGATGAGCTGTCGTGGGAAGATCCTAAGGCGCAAATGAGCGGCGAAGATAGCTGCCCAAGGTTCAGGCTGTTTCGCGTTCACCGGCATCCTGGTCAAAGCCGGGAATCGGGTCGGCATTACGGATGAGGCGGTGCAAGTAGGCGCGGGAGATGCACAGGCTGCGGGCAGCCAGCGTCTTGTTGCCGTTGTTCTCGCGGACCGCAGTTGCCGCCAGCTTGATTTTGTAGTCGTGCAGTTTGCGCTCAAACGAGCTTGCCGGCGAGTATTCGCCGATATCGACCACATTGTCTTCCTGCATGTTGATGGGCAGGTCTTCGCAGCAAATGCTCTCGCCGCGGGAGACGATGATGGCCCGCTGAATGACGTTTTCCAACTCGCGGACGTTGCCGGGCCAGGCATAGGCCTGGAGCTGAGCCAGCGCTTTGGGGTGAATGCTCTCCACCGGTTTGCGATAGAGCTCGGCGTACTGGCGCACGAAGTGCATGGCGATCTGAAGCAGATCTTCGGGGTGCTCCTGGAGCGGCGGTGCGTCGATGCGCATCACGTTGATGCGGTAATAGAGATCCTGGCGGAACTTGCCCTGAGCGACCATTTCATCGAGGTCGCGATGGGTGGCGAAGACCAGCCGGGCGCGCAGAGGGATGAGGCGATTGCTGCCCAGGCGGCTGAACTCGCGCTGCTGTAGCACGCGCAGCAGCTTGACTTGAGTGTAGAGGCTCAACTCGCCGATTTCATCCAGCAGGAGTGTGCCGTCGCCAGCCTGCTCGAAGTACCCCTCGCGTGCGCCGACAGTGCCGGTAAAGGCGCCCTTCTCATGACCGAAGAGTTCCGACTCGATGAGGGTTTCAGGAATGGCGCCGCAGGAAACGGCCACGAAGGGGCGATTGGACCTAGAGCCGAGGTTGTGGACGGCGCGTGCGATCAGTTCCTTGCCGGTGCCGCTTTCGCCGGTCACCAGGACCGAGGCATCAATATTGGTAACACTGCGGATGAGATGGTATACCTGCCGCATTTGGGAGCTGGAGCCGATCAACTGATCGCAACATCCCTCGGCTTCCAGCTTCTGCTCAGCGGCCTGTAGTTGGCGTTTGAGAAAGAAGGTTTCGTGCGCGCGGTGAAGCATGATCTTCAAATCGCGAATCGAGGGCGGTCTGCGGCAATACCCGTAGGCGCCTGTGCGAACTAGTTCAAAGGCCGTGGAACGCAGGCCATCGTCAGCCATGATGATGGTGGGGATCTGGGTGGCGATAATCCGCCGGGAGCACTCGATGCGCTGCGGCAGCAACTCGTGTGTAGAGTTCAGATCGAGGATGGTGACGTCGCACTGGGCGGCGGAGATCAGATCTTGAACACCCTCCTCGGTGGGCTGGAGCAGGACCTGAAAATCCTTGCCCAAAGCGGACGAGAGGAGGGGCTGCAGTGTGCGATCTTCCGAGTACAACGCGATCCGAACCATCTTGCGATTTCCCCCGTCTGCGCGCCAGAGAAGCGAACCGAGATGTCGTTCTCATTTTGCCTGGCCCAAAGACAAGAATGGCGAGGCGGGAGCGGCACGGTGACACTCTCAGATATCGTCAGCAATCTTTGGAAGCTTTACTGGTTAGTGTATTCCATGGAGTAGTTCTTTTGTGACTTTAGACACATAATGCACCGATTTGAGACATCTTTTCAGGTTAAGAGGGCGATTTTGACCAGCATAAAAGGGATTTGGTCCTGGAAAATCAGACGTTCTTAATGCCCGTCGCGATTTGGAGGCCGGTCGAACGGTCAGCGCAGTGGGGGCGCGTGCCCGGGTGGCCTATCGCATGCTCGCGGGTGACGAAGGAGAGGCGAGCTTCGGCGCGGCCATCCGCGGCGCGAAATTCAAATTTGGGCGCTTGCGCGGTGCTGAGGAGGGGAAAGAGGGGCGAGAGGTCGGACCGCCAGTGTATATGCTGCGCTTCACCGCTGGAGCTGTCTGTAAACATCCGTGCACACCGTGGGGCGGGGGAGGTGGGCCAAGCCCTTCAATTCAAGCTTTCAAGGTAAAGTGCCGATTTGGATAGTGAATTGCTCAGTGGGCAATGTCCCCCTTGGATGGGGACCGAGGAGTCTTGGAATGGAATCGATCGCCTGGTGGCCGACTTGTCTGGTGCTCGCCGTGGCGACTTTCACAGACATCCGATCGCGGCGCATCCCCAATTGGCTGGTTTTGCCATTTCTCCTTGCCGGGATTGGAGTGTCTGCATGGACTCGGGGCTGGGCCGGGGTGAGCCACAGCATGGGTGGCTTTGGCTTGGCGGTTCTGATCTACGGGCTCTTGTTCTTTCTGGGCGGGATGGGGATGGGCGACGTGAAGTTGTTCGCGGCCATCGGAGCCTGGATTGGCCCCTGGCAACTGCTGGTGGCTCTTTTGCTGACCTCGATCGCCGGGGGGGTAATGGCTCTTTGCTGGGCGGCCTTCGGGGGGTTCCTGGGAGAACTTTTCAGCGGAACTGCCGATATTGTCATTGGGTGGAAGAAGCGCGGGTTGCGTCCTCATCCTGAACGGGTGCTGTCGAACCCCAAGTCGCGCAAGATGCCTTATGCACCGGCCATTGCCATCGGAACGCTGCTTTCCTTCTTCTCCCATTGAGGGATAGGGGCGGGAAATGCTGGATGGGAACCAGGTAGCCGCTCGCGGACTATCGCACAGGAACGCTGCAAGCAGAGAGGAGAAGGAATCTCAACATGTCAACCCCGTCTCAATATTCCGACTCACTTGGCGCCGACGTCCTGTCGATCGCGTTGATTGGGCCCGACGAACGGCGGCGAAAGATGGCCTCCGCGGCGCTGGCCACCTATCAGGGCGGTGTGGTGCGCGAGTTCTCGGCCTACCCGCCTTCCCTGGACGAGATCCCGAAATTGATGGAACAGCACTACGACGTAATTCTGATCGAGTTGGACAGCGACCCGGAATACGCTTTGGAGTTGGTGGAGGCAATCTGCGCCACCGGTTCGTCGACGGTGATGGTACATACCGGGTATACGGATTCGGAGATGCTGGTGCGCTGCATGCGGGCCGGGGCGCGCGAATTTTTTACCCTTCCATTTGAACCGGCTGCCATGGTGGAAGCACTGATCCGGGCCTCGGTGCGGCGTCCAGCGACGCGGCTCACCAAGAAGGCAATCGGGCGGCTGTTCGTGTTTCTGGGAGCCAAGGGGGGCAATGGGGTCACGACCCTGGCCTCGAATTTCGCAGTAGCGCTGGCCCAGGAGACGGGCCAGAGTACGGTGCTGATCGATCTGGACTTGCCGCTGGGAGATGTGGCGCTGGATCTGGGCATTGCAGCCCCTTATTCCACGGTCACTGCGCTTCAGGACCCAGCTCGGCTAGATTCCAATTTTCTGTCCAAGCTGCTGATCAAGCACAGTTCGGGTCTGTTGGTTCTGGCCTCGCCCGGGGAGTTCGCCAAAATCCATGCCAGCACCGAGGCTATCGACAGACTCCTGGCGGTGGCGCGGCAGGATTTTCATCATGTGGTGGTGGATGCCGGGGCACGCATCGATCCGACCGAAATTGCGATTTTCGATTCGGCGGCCACGGTTTATCTGGTGACCGAGGTCAGCATCTCGGCGCTGCGCAATTCAAATCGTCTGATCTCGGAGTTTTTCAAGGCGGGGAGCCCGAACCTCGAAGTGGTGCTGAACCGGTATTCGCCGCGTTCGATGGAGATTGACGAAGAACATATCGTAAAGGCGCTGAAGCGCCCGGTGAAGTGGCGCGTACCCAACGATTGGGCGGCGGCGCGCAGGGCGCAGAACACGGCGACTCCTCTGGCTCTGGGAACCTCGCCGATCTCACGGTTGTTGCATCAGATGGCCCGTGCCGCGGTCGGAATGGACGAAGCAGAGCCCAAGGCCAAAAAGGGCTTCAGCCTGTTCGGCGGCTAAGGGCGTTGCGGGAATGAATAGGATGACATGGAAACACTGAACGTAGAGAAGTTCAAATCGGAAATTCATCGGCTTTTGCTATCGAAGCTGGATCTGGAGAAGCTGTCTCGTGTCAATTCCAGCCAGGCCAAGCAGGCGGTGGCGGGGATCGTAAGCGAGATTATCCGCGACCAGCGGGTGCCTCTGAGCTTTGACGAGCAGGAGAAGATTCAGTCCGATCTACTGGACGAAGTTTTTGGTCTTGGTCCGCTGGAAGCGCTGCTGAAGGATCCGAAGATCTCCGACATTCTGGTGAACGACAAGGATCACGTATTTGTGGAAAAGGGTGGTCTGCTGCAGCGGGTAGATGTGAGCTTCCGCGACAACCGTCACCTCTTGCAGATCATCGATCGAATCGTGTCGCGAGTGGGCCGACGCGTTGACGAGTCTTCCCCCATGGTGGATGCGCGCCTGCCGGACGGTTCCCGTGTGAACGCAATCATTCCGCCGCTGGCCTTGGATGGCCCATCGCTCTCGATTCGCCGCTTCGGCACGGGCCCGATTGCGGCGCAGCAACTGGTGAATTTGAAGAGCATCTCTGCGGAGATGATGGAAGTGCTGCAGTCGGCGGTGAAGGCCCGCATCAGCATTCTGATCTCGGGGGGAACCGGTGCCGGCAAGACAACGTTTCTGAACATTCTGTCGCAGTTCATCCCCAAGAACGAGCGGATTGTGACCATCGAGGACGCGGCCGAACTGCAGTTGGCGCAAGAAAACATCGTGCGCTTGGAGACGCGGCCGCCGAATGTGGAAGGGCAGGGTGCGATCCGGCAGCGGCAACTTCTGATCAACAGCCTGCGCATGCGCCCCGATCGGATCATCATCGGCGAGGTGCGCGGCGACGAAGCCTTTGACATGCTGCAGGCCATGAACACGGGCCACGAAGGCTCGATGGCCACCATCCACGCGAACACGGCGCGCGACGCCTTGACCCGCCTGGAGTCGATGGTGGCGATGGGAACTTTGAATTTGCCGGAGCGCACAGTGCGCCAGCAGATAGCCTCGGCTCTTACCATCGTGGTGCAGGTCTCGCGCATGAGCGACGGTACCCGCAAAGTGGCGAGCATTTCCGAGATCACAGGGATGGAAGAGAACGTGATCAGCATGCAGGACATCTTCACCTTCAACAAGAAGGGCATCGGCGCCGACGGCAAGGTGATTGGGGCCTTCCAGCCGAGCCGTATCCGGCCCAAGTTTCTGGAGAAGTTTCGCATTGCGGGCATTTCGCTGCCGCCGAGCCTTTTTGAACGGATAACGGAAGTCAACTGAGGTTAAAGACCGATGGGATTAGTGATCGCGCTGGTTTTTCTTGGAGTGTTCACGGTGGTAACGCTGCTGATTGTGGCCAGCGGAACCGGCGCGTCGCAGAAGACCAAGCAGGTTCTGGCGACGCTGGATGCAGCTTTGGCAAGCGGGACGGCAGCCAGCAGCGATCCGCACGTGGATCTGCGCAAGGACGAGTTGCTGAGCGCCATCCCCATGATCCATCGCTTGCTATTGAAAGTGGAGATGGTACCGGCCTTGCGGGCCGTTCTGTTCCAGGCCAATGTGAAGTGGACGGCAGGCGGGTTGCTATTGGCCACCGGAGTGTGCTTTGCGATGCCCGGGTATTTGGTCTACGCGCGCACAGATAGACCGTTCATCGCCTTGGTGGTGGGCTTGGCGTGCGGCTCTTTGCCTCTGGTGTATGTCTTCAAGAAGCGCGCCAAGCGGTTTGGCAAGTTCGAAGCGGGCCTGCCCCAGGCGCTCGATCTGATGGTGAGCGCATTGCGGGTTGGACACAGCCTGAATGCCGCGATGGCGCTGGTGACCCGCGAGTGTGCCGACCCGGTAAGCACGGAGTTCAAGATCTGTTTCGACGAACATAACTACGGTCTAGAGCTGAAGACGGCGATGGACAATCTGGTGACTCGCGTCCCCTTGCAGGATCTGCGCATCGTGGTGACGGCGATCATGATTCAAAAGGAGAGCGGAGGCAATCTGGCCGAGGTGCTGGATAAGACCTCGGCGGTGATTCGGGAGCGGTTTCGGTTGAGGCGTCAGGTTGCGACTCATACCGCAGCCGGACGCCTGACGGGATGGATTCTCTCGGCACTGCCGGTATTTCTCGGGGCCGCGATTTATCTGATCAGTCCCGACATGATCAGCGTTCTGTGGACGACCGAACTAGGCGTGAAGATGCTCTATATATCCGGGATCATGACGGTCATAGGTGCATTCATCATTCACAAGATTTGCCAAATGGATGTTTGAGGGAAACCGATGCTGATAGCCATCTTCGCATTTTTCGGAGTCTTCCTGCTGATCGTGACTGTGGGAATGCTGCTGTTCTATCGCCAGGCGATGCTGCAGCGCATGACCAGCGTGATCGCGGGCCAGGTGCACAAGCCGGAGAAGAGCCTGAAGAGCAAGCTGCAGGATTCCGGACTTTCGATCACCGGGATCGTAGAGCAATTCGACCGTGTGGTTCCCAAGAGTGTTTT
The DNA here is from genome assembly GCA_964560845.1 of uncultured Occallatibacter sp. GTDB lineage: Bacteria > Acidobacteriota > Terriglobia > Terriglobales > Acidobacteriaceae > Telmatobacter. The sequence goes on from CAZLMY010000038.1 coordinate 10,084, forward strand.
GGAAGTGTCGGTGGCGCAACAGCGTCTGATCCGTGCCGGCTATCGGGACGAGGGTGCCGTGAAGCTGCTTTACGGGGCCAAGGCAATAGTTCCTCTAAGTCTCTGCGCGTTGGCGTGGGCGACGGGTGCCGGTGCGACGAACCCGATGATGGTGTATCCGGCTTGCCTGGGGCTAGGTTATCTTGGTCCCGACTTCTGGCTGGGGCGCCAGATCAAAAAGCGGCAGTCCGCTCTTCGGCGCGGTTTGCCGGACGTGCTGGATCTTCTTGTGATCTGTATGGAGGCGGGTCTGAGTCTGGACCAGGCGACCATGCGCACCAGTCAAGAGTTGAAGAAAGCCCACCCGGCACTGAGCGAAGAATTCGGCATTGTGGTTCTTGAACAGGGTGCCGGACATGCAAGGGCGGATGCGTGGCGAAACATGGCCGAACGCACCGATGTGGACAGTTTGCGCAATTTAGTGTCGATGCTGATTCAATCGGAGCAGTTTGGAACCAGCATTGCAAGAACATTGCGTACTCATGCCGACACACTGCGGACCACGAGAATTCAGCAAGTGGAAGAGATGGCAGCCAAGACGACAGTGAAGTTGTTGTTTCCTCTTGTGCTGTTCATCTTCCCCTCGCTGTTCCTGGTGACCCTGGGGCCGGCATTGATTTCAATGAAAGAAGCTTTCAAAGAATTTCTCAATCATTGAGAGAAGGGAGAGCGAATATGGACAACGTCCTGATTGTTCGGATCGTATGCGGCGTGCTGTTCGTCGCCGGACTCATTTTTCTGATCCAGCGTCGTCGCACTCGGGTTAAGTAAGCAGGTGCGGGAATTTCCGATGTGGTGTCGACCTTGCTCCTGGAGAGAGGTCGACACCGGATCCTCAATGCAGAATGCCCTTCTGAGGGCGGTTCTCCAATCTACGTGCCTTGGCTAAGTCTGTGCGAGGAGATTCTCTTTAGGGAAGAATCCTCTCTGGCTTTGATTGCACAGGTACGGCAATTGGAGAACCGCTGGAGTTGGCAGCTAGATCGTTTTAGCGTGGAGTTGGGGAGGAGTTTGCCTACCTCCCCAGTCCGCCCGTTTATGTCGGCAATCAGCGGGCAGGACGGTTGGTGATCGAGATTCACAATTGGAGCCAAACCGTCAATTTGACAGCACAACAGGAAGAAATCCCAGGCCCGATCGCCGATTCACGATGGAGAGGAATCAGTATTCTTTCCGAACAAGGGGCGCAGGATGGATTGACGACCAGGCACAGGATGGGCGGGTAGCAGTCGTTGGACGACAACGGCGAGCTTCCGATGGCTCTCGGCAGGTAGGAGACGGGATGGAACGAAAACGATATTGCGTATACAACCAGACCCGCGAAAGTTTTCTCAGCCTGGGGGTCGGGGTTGCCAATACCGTCTTTACGCGCCTCAAAGGGCTCATTGGCAAACTGACACTTCGGTTGGACGAGGGACTTTGGGTAGTTCCCTCGATCGGAATCCATACGGTTGGGGTGCGTTTTGCCCTGGACTTGGTGTATCTGGACGAGGATTACCGCGTTATCCACGTCGTGGAATCATTCCCCACCTTTCGCATTGCCCCGTTGAAACCAGAGGCAGCCAGTGTGCTGGAACTGCCAACCCACACCATATACTCGTCGCAGACGAACGTGGGAGATCAGTTGCTGATTTGCCAAGCTGAGGAGATGGAAAATTGGTTGGCCAAGGAAAGGCCAAAGCTCAGCCGACAGGTGAAACCGATTACGGAAGTGGAGAAGCAGCCCATGGCTTCACTGATAAGCAGGATGAAAGATTGGTTTTCCGAGGATCGTCGGAGAGCTGCAAGAAAGCCTGCTCCGGGCCTGGTTGCCTATTACTGGACGGGCGCAGCCCCCGAGGAGCATGCCGTGCGCGATGTGAGCGAAACGGGCCTTTTTCTTGTGACTGAGGAGCGATGGTACCCTGGGACAGTTGTAACCATGACTCTGCAGAAGACCGACAAAGACGACTCAACGCAGGAGCACGCGATCGCGATTCAGTCCAAAGCAGTGCGCTGGGGAGAAGATGGAGTGGGACTGAAATTCGTGGTTCCTGAAACGCCAAAGAGAGAGACTGCAGAGACGAGCGGCGACCGGCAGGTAGACAAGAAGACACTGGGAAAGTTCCTGCAACGATTTCTCGGCACGAAGTAGTTTGGTAGCGTTCAAAAAGCTGCTGGCTCATCGAACGATTCGAACCGCTCGCAGGTTGATTTTCAGGTCGACGGGCCAGACGGGGATGTATTGCCCCCGGGATCTCGACCAAGCTTTGAAGGCCATCGTATCTTAAGGGTTGACAGACCTCCAGAACAGTCCCAACAGCTTGACGCGGCCATCGGCGCCGCCTCAGAGAACCTCTAAAGAGTGCAGGATTGCAGGGAATGCCGCGAGCCTACTCGGGTTCTTCCGGCGCGATTAACAGCACTTCCACGTCTATCAGTTGCCCATTCTGCTTGGCAGGTCTGAATTCCCACTTGCGCAGCGCACTAAGCACAGAGCCTTCTTTGGCGAAATGGGGAGGAAAGACGACGGACAAAGCCTCAAATTGGCCTGCCTTGTTGATCAGCCCGTGGACCATGAGGACATCGGCATCGATATCGTCGGGGCTCAAGTCGGGGCGGACGATGGTAAAGGGCCATGGCGCATCGGGGCGAATGGAACTGCCCGATGCCTCCGCATCCACGGTACGTGGAAGCGAGTATTGAAGAATCCAGCTCTTGGCCATTCCAACATGCAAATACACGGTATATGCCAACCGGCCGCTCCAAAACCCGGCGGTTTGGGGATAGCTCTCCTCGAGGGAAGAACCCACGACCACGACGCCGAAATGCCCGTCCTTGGGAAGTCGAATGGTCGTGGACGGCGCGCCACTCTCGGGTTCGATTGCTGTTTTCTGGCTTTGGGAGTGCGATGCAGATTGATTGTTCTGAGCCTCCTGAGTGGATCCAGAGGGCTTTTTTGCTTCGTCCTTGCCTGGGGCCTGTCCGCTTCCGGTTCCCGCAGCGGAGCCGGACGGTTTGTTTCCATGGGCGGAAGGCGATGGCTTGCTTTGGCCAGGCGCGCCGACACCCGGCGCGTTTGCGCTCGCGGTTTCATTGACCGGGGGAAGCATCACGGTTCCCTGCGCCATCTTGAGGGTGGAAAGCGACAGCACCGCGGTGGGCGTGGGCTTTTCCGCAGAGTTCGAAGAGGTTTCGGGAGCCTTCTGGGCCAGCTTCTGGTTGGGCGCGACCACAGGCGATGTGGTGCTGGGAGGAAGGACAGGGAGTTTCGATTCGACTGCGGAGGCGGAAACGGCAGTGTCGGCCAGTTTCTTTTCCTGGTTGGGCGCAACCGGCGAAGGCTGGACGTCGGAGGCCGTAGCCTCTTGCGGTTGGGGCGCAACAATGGTCTTTGCGGGAGGAGGCCCTGGCGTCCAGAGAACGACGGCGGGGACAGGAATCTCCTGATCCAATTTGACCTTGGTCGGTATGTCCGGCTGCACCAGCGTCTGCGCGCCAACCTGCAAATGCGCCAGTTGCCGCGCCATCGGGCTGGGCGGAACGGCCGAACCGCCCTCTGAGGAATTCTTGGGATCGGCCGGGGCGGGGTGAGGGTATGGAATGGCCTTGCCGCCAGCCCGCTGCACCGGCGCCTGGATATTCATCTCCAGATGCCGCACGGTGTATCTCTCTGGAAGGATGTGCTCCCGGATGTGCGGAGAGTGAATCATCCAGAAGGGCACGAACCCCACCAAGGCACCATGCACAATCAAGGAGATTGCAAACGAGGACAGCCCCTGGGCGCTGATCGGTTCCTCGGTGAATATCGTGATGGTGTGGAAAGACCCCATGTTGAACAAACCTCTTTGTGGCCGCGTTCGGTGCTTCCGGATCGTCGAGTGTGCAACGTTTGCTCGGCGCGATCAAGCCAGCCCGCCTTCAAACGACACCGTCGGAAAGCTATAGCTGTCCCACAATTGGCGTTCCCCGAAACCACTGCCTTCAATTGGCTTTTTCTCAAGATTCCTGCTCGAGAGAAGCCACTTACCGCAGCGCTCCGAAGGGCGCATCAGTCGTGGAACCGCTCCAGGATCCGGGCCCGCTCCAGGACGTCGGCCAGGTTCATCCAAATAGGAGGGTCTACCTGCATTCTAAATCGTGCCGATTAGAGGCTGGAGTAATTTCACTTGGCAGCCTCGCCGGAAGGGGCCGCTCTTCATAAAGGAGGACTCACTCGACTTTCTGCAGTCGGTTGCTGAACGAGGAAAACCGCGCGACTGATATCGAAGGCGTGCTCCTCTAGCTACACATTGAAGTGAATAGGATACGCACGGCTACAGGATGACAGTCTGGCTTGGCGGGAAAGGCGACGGGAAGCCGCGCGACGATCGTTTGGGCTCAGACGAGGTCCTTTTGTTTTGAGCATTCGAACAGCCCATGGGAGTTTCAGAATATTTCTTAGGAAAGTTAGACCATTCTTAGGCCAGTTTGGTACCGAGATTGCTAAAATCGGAATAGCCCCAAGAAATCGAGACAGGATTCGGAATGAATCGCAGATTGCTGACCATTCTTTTTGTCGCTTTTGTCATTGCCGCGGCATGTACGCTGATTGTCGTGCGGATGGTCGGTTCGAAGATGTCGACGCCGGCCCATCAAGTAGCCACCACGCGGGTGGTAGCGGCAGCCGGAGATATTAAGCTCGGCTCCGTATTGGCATTACCGAATCTGACCACCATGGAGTTGGCCGGAATGGTTCCCAAGGGGGCCATTCTCGAGAAGGATCAGGCGTCTCTGGTAGGCCGGGGTGTGCTGGCAGATATGTACGCCGGCGAACCGATTATGGAGAACCGGTTGGCCGCGCCGGGCGCCGGGGGTGGTTTAGCCGCCACCATTCGGCAAGGGATGCGAGCCTGCGCGGTGAAAGTGGACGATGTTGTAGGTGTTGCCGGCTTTGTGACGCCGGGCATGCGCGTGGACGTACTGATTTCTGGCGTACCTCCGGGGCAGCCGAGTACCACGAACGACCAGGGCTCCCAGGTAAAGACACTGCTTCAGAACATAGAAGTGTTGTCGGCCGGTGTGAATATTGAAAAATCGGCAGATGGCAAAGCGCAACCGGTGCAGGTGGTGAATTTGCTGGTTACGCCGGAGCAGGCAGAGATTCTGAGTCTGGCCAGCAGCCAAACACATATTCAGCTTGTTCTGAGAAACCCGTTAGATACCAAGATCACAGCAACGTCCGGTACGGTCACGGCCAATCTTTTCAAGGACGCGCCCGGCACCGCCTCGAAGCATCCGGTGGCGAAGGTCGCAAAAAAGCCCGCCCCGAAGAGTTTTTCGATTGAAGTGATCAGCGGATCAACACGGAATGAACAGAAGTTTTCTGCTCCAGGGGATACCAAGTGAGAGCAAAGTCTGGGATTGCCATTGCACTTTTGACAGCCTGTTGCATTTCTTTTTGCAGTGGGGCGTACGTGCAGGCCGAAGAAGCCAAGCTTGCCAGCAAACCGGCTGGCGCGGCGACGGAGGATTCTGTTAACGATCTGACCGTGGCGGTGGGCAAGTCGGTACTGCTGGATTGCGCCCACACCGTGCAACGGGTTGCGGTCGGCTTGGGCGATATCGCGGTGGTAAACGCCATTAGTCCGACCGAGATCATGATCAACGGTAAAGCGCCGGGCGAGACCAGCTTGATCATCTGGGAAGCGGGTGGCGCGCGCCAGTTTTTCAACGTGACGGTGCGAGCCAGCGTGACTGCATCCAACGACCATCTGGAGGCAGTGCGCCGCGAAATCCGGACCGAACTTCCGGGACAGCTTTTGAAGATTACTTCGGAGAACGGCAGCATTTTTCTGCGCGGCACGGTCAAGGATCTGTCCAGTTCCGATCGGGCGGTGAAGATCGCCGCCAGTGCCGGCAAGGTGGTGAACCTGCTGAATGTGGAGGTTCCCAAAGCCGATCCGCAGATTTTGCTCAAAGTGCGATTCGCCAGTGTGGATCGCAACAAGAGCAAGCAGTTGGGCATCAACCTTGCGAGCCTTGGTTTGGGAAATACAGTTGGCGGGATCACGACCGGTGAGTTTGCCGGTCCGGCCATCGCCACCGGAGCTACCGGGACCACTGCCGCGTTTGGCAATCCACTGAACCTGCTGGTCGAGAATCCAGGCAATTTGCCACTGGCATTCAACGTTCAGGCCTTGGAGACCAAGGGCGTGGTAGAAGTTCTTGCCGAACCGAACTTGATGGCGGCAAACGGCAAACAAGCGAGTTTCCTGGCCGGTGGAGAGTACCCTTTCCCCATGGCACAAGGAACGGCGGGGGCGACCACGATCACTGTCATGTTCAAGGAGTATGGCGTTCGCCTTAACTTCATTCCCACCATCACTCCCCGCGGCACGATCCGGCTCCAGGTTGCGCCAGAAGTGAGTGCACTTGACTTCACTAATGCCGTCGAAATCGCCGGCTTTGAAGTGCCTGCAATTACTACCCGCAAGGTGAATACCGAAGTGGAACTGGGGGACGGTCAGAGCTTTGTGATTGGCGGATTGCTCGACAATCGCGAGACCGAGACGTTTTTGAAGATCCCCTTTCTGGGCGATATCCCGGTGTTGGGAAAGTTCTTCCAGTCGATGTCGAAGAACAAGACGAACACCGAGTTGATTGTGATTGTGACGCCGGAGATCGTGTCTCCCATTGCAGTGGGCGCCGCGTTGCCTTCGTTGAAATTCCCTGAGAAGTTCCTGCCTGCCAACTCGGGCATCCCTATGAACACCCCGGATGAAAAGTCCGCAGATAACACGCTGGCGCCCGCACCGGCAACCATGCCCGTAGAGAAGTTGGTGGAGAGCCTGAAACCTGAGGCGCCGCTCGTGGTGGATGGCGCATCAGGGACCTTTGGTGCCTCCTCTACCTCAGGGACTGCCAGTCCGGCGCCTGCTACGGCCCCTCAATAAAGCCATGTGGGGCAGAGACCCAGTGATCTACGACGAGCGGTTTGGAGCGATCCAAACCGCTCGTTTTTCTTCGGGATGAGTCGAGACCCCATCGCCGGGAAACAAGCTGAGGACTTATCTCACAGCCTACATGAGCCTTTACGAACTAGTTCATTATCGACATCGCCACTCCCGCAGGAGCCAAAGCCCACCCTTCCCTTCAGCCATTTGAGGCACGAATCAACATCGTGCCCTATTACAGAGTACGGACATTCGGAGATTCACAAGCCTGCCGATTGAAGTTTACGGAACCGCTCGACCGCCGTTTCTGGGTTGCATTGTGGAAATGCACTCGTACACTGGTTTACAAGGAGTCTGGATGAAACTGCTGAAAATGGTACACAGTTTTGAGCGCCGCGCAGCCGAGCCTCAAGTTCCGCTTCAAGTGAAGAACCTCACGCGTCAGTCCACGCTTGCCACGCGACTGGAAGTGGCCGACACCAGCGCCAAGCGGAACAAGGGACTATTGGGGCACAAAGGCCTTGCCGAGGGAGAAGGACTGTGGATCTTCCCTTGCCAGTCGGTTCACACCGTAGGCATGCAATTCTCCATCGATCTGGTCTACCTTGACGGGAAGCGCCGGGTCAAGAAGGTTGCCGAGTCGGTTCCGCCGTGGAGGATGTCGATGTGCTTGACCGCGCAATCCGTGCTGGAGTTGCCCGCTGGAACGATCGGCGCAACACAGACAGCAAAGGGCGACATGCTGGAGCTATCGCCGCTCCAAAGCGACGCTGCGGTGATTGCATTCCGCTGAGGAGTTGGCGATATCCCAAGCCGGGGTTCAAGGGCTTACTCCGCCGGGACTGAACCAATGACCTGCTGTTGCTCCACGGTGCAGAGTGCGAAACCGTCGGCTGTGAGCGTATCCGGTGCAATGGGCTGGAAGGATGTCTCAGACTGCGGCGGGCAAGCCAGGTGCAGTGGCTGAAACCGCCCAATTCCCTTTGCCGCCAGCCAGCGCGGCACGAACCCCTGCTGATCGGCCATCAGATACCATGCCAACCAGGCTGGCGCGCTCCAGAGCGTCCAAAGGTAGACGGCGGAGGGGTGCCAGAGGTTGCAGATCATGCCGATCTCCGCACCGGCGCTGAGCAGGGCCGCCCAAATGAGAAGCTTCCGGGAGCGAGTAACATACGCGCCCTGCAGGACGGCAGGAATGATCAAGATCTGATCGAAGAGCCAAGAGTAGGGCGCTACCATGATGGAAACCAGCATCAGCGGGCTGCCGTGAAGGGTCCAGTCCCATACAGCGCGGCGCGGCCAGTAATAGCGCAAGGCCCAGACACAGCCCAGCGCGGCAGGCAGGTACTGAAGCCAGAAGGCGTGGGGCACAGGGATGAAGCGCAGGTAAAAACTCAAACAAGGAATAAAATCCCTGTCAATCCCGGAGCTATGAACCAGATGCAGATATTGGGTCCACGCTTGCGGGTCGACGAGGTATGTTAAGCCGCAACTAGCCAGGAAGGCAAAGGCCAGGCCAGCCAAGAGCCTGTAGCTCCTGGAAAGGACAATCCAAACCAGCAGCACCGCACCGAAAGGGAGAAACAAATGGGGCTTGAGGCCAAACAGCCAGAGCGCCATTCCCGCGAGAAACGGGCGCTTTTTGTGTAGGCGCAGAAACAGCACCAGACCGAGCAAGATCAAGGCCGAAATCTGTCCATTGATCAGGCAGATCAGGCCTGGACCAAAGGAATAAGCAAGCCAGTCCCGATGATTGCCGGGGCGTCCGTGCATGAGCCAAAGCAAACGGACTGCAAGGGCCATACACGCCATCAGAAACAAGATCCAGAGCAGCGACCCAAGCCACGCGCTTGCGAAGCCTAGCGGAAGCGTCAACGGTAAATTCCAGGGCGGGTTGCGCATAAACAAGGGGGAGCGGTCGGCAGGAAAACCGTTAGCAGAGCGCTCGCGATGCAAAATGGCCGCGGGGTCGTAGGGATTGGCATGGTGTGCCAACTGTTGCCCCGTAGCCCAGTAGACGACCGAATCGCGGGTTCCGGAATAGCTTCCGGAAAGAAGCGCAACACAGAGCATTTGCACCGTGGCGCCAAAGGCCAAGCCGCAGACTGTGGCAACCAGTAACCGTGCCAGGGCGCGCAACAGCATCGCCGCCATGCTCTTGTTTCCACCAATTCTCAAGCTCGAGCCCAACCTGAACCTACCTTATCCGAACGCATCTTCAGCTTCGCGGTGTTCCACAGCTTACATTGCACGAGACCTGCCAATTCAAGCTATCGGAGAGTTTCCCGCCCGCCGCTCGGAAGTGGTTCGATTTGCAACAGTTACCTTTTGTACCTGTAACCGGAGCGCATCGATCCAGGGTAACGTGTAAACGAATGTTGACGCTCCGCTCTTGCCTCCATTTCGTAAGTCCTTGATTTTCAATGAGGGGCAGGAACAACGAAAGTGGCGCTTCGTTTGCTTTAAAGAGAGCATCGCCAGCCCAGAGCTGGAAGAAATCAAATCATCCGGGAGAAACCACATGAACAACGCGCTTTTGAAAGTCTACGTCAAGATCCAGTGTTTGATGATGCAAGAAGAAGGTCAGGACATGGTGGAATACGCCTTGGTCGTTGCCCTTATCGCCCTCGGCGTCATCACGTCAATGAAGGCTGTAGCCACCCAGTTTGGCACGATGTTCTCGAATGTTGCATCGACGGCAGTAGCCAACAGCTAATCTGCACCTTGACCGGGGACTTGCTTGCGCTTGCTTGAGCGCGGCTCATGGAATCAGGAGAGATCAAGCCGACAGACCGGGTGGTCAGAGAGTCTCTCCGATCGGTTTGAAACTGAATGGGGCTGTCAGTCCTGCGAATCCGCTAGCCTTATCCAGATCCAGGCGGAGGCATTGCCGAAATGCGGCATTGCCTCCGCACCACCTTCCGGTTCTTTCACCGGGAGGGGAAACCTGTTTCCGCTTCCAAAGCAAATCCCTTCAGGCTGCGAGCGCTTGCGATTGGTGAGCGAATGGGGCCAAGGTGTTGAAGTTTTCGTCTGCGCAAGAACCAGGAGAATCCGAATGAACAATGCGCTTTTGAAAGTCTACGTCAAACTGCAGTGCCTGATCATGGAAGAAGAAGGCCAGGACATGGTGGAATATGGCTTGGTTGTTGCCCTTATTGGCCTCGGCAGTATCGTGACGATGAAGGCCGCCGCCACCAGCTTCGGCACGATGTTCTCAAACTTGGCGTCAATTGCAGTCGCCAACAGCTAAACCGCACCTCGATGGGGAACTTGCTCGCGCACGCTTGAGCGCGGTTCACGTAACAGGAGAGATCAAGCCGACAGACCGGGTGGTCAGAGAGTCTCTCCGAGTGGTTTTAAAACTGGGTCGGGTTTTCACGCCAGCGGATACGCTCAATCCTTTCCAGAGCCCAACGAAGGCGTTGCCGAGATACGGCCCCTTTCTGCATGACCTGGTTGCTCCGTAACTGGAAGAGGCGAAGCCTGCTTCCGGTTTCTACCCAACCCCACCAAGCTTGACTGTACGCGCTTGCAGATTGCGAGCAAAGGGGGGCTAATTTGCTGGAGTTTTCCTCCTCGCACGAATCGGGAGAATCTGAATGAACCTTGGCCTTTTCAAACTGGCTGTAAGGATGAAGCAATTGGTCTGGCAGGACGAAGGCCAGGATATGGTGGAATACGCCATGGTGGTTGCGCTAATCGTGATTGGAGCTACCGCCGGCACGAAAGCGTTTGCCACCTCATTAGCTACCGTCTTCAGCCACGTTGGATCCATTGCAGTCAGTAACAGCTAAAGCCTCCTTTCGAACCGGGATCGGCGCCATGCCCAGAGTTTTCTTTGTATACTCTGGCTGGATTGTCTTGCTCCGAATTGATCGCCACAGGCCTGCTTTGGTAGGTTAAAGCGGCGCGTTGTGCTTTGCCTGGCTCGTGTCTCCTGGGCACGGGTTTGAGGCGAAAGAGTGTGGGGCTTGAGAATGGTCCGTACCCGACGAACTGGCCAGATTCTTATTTTGATTTGCAGCGCCATTTCCATCGTGTGGGGATTCTCGCTCGGACTGTCGGTTCGTGGTGGACCGAAGGATTTCCAGGCCATCTACTATGGCACGCGCTGCCTGATGGCACACCATAACCCATACAATTTGACTGAAATGGAGCAATTCTACCGGAACGATGGAGGGGAATACCCTTCGCAGCCTGTGAAGGATCGCCTGATCGCAACCATGTTTGTGAACGTTCCCACAACGTTCGTGATTGTGGCGCCGCTAGCGGTGCTGCCGTTGGGTGTCGCGCAAGTGCTTTGGTTCCTTCTTCTTTCCGGATCCATGATTGCTGCCACGCTGGTTATGTGGGAGGTTGGAGCTGAGTTGGCGCCCCGAGCCTCGCTATTTCTGATTTGCCTGCTGGCCGCCAACGGCATGGGGATCTTCTTCACCAGCAACACCGCGGGCTTGGTCATTGGCCTTTGCGTGGTGGGCGCCTGGTGCCTATGCCGCGACAGGTTTTGGCAGATCGGCGTGCTCTGCCTGGCTGTGAGTGTCGCGATGAAGCCCCACGACGCCGGGTTGGTGTGGCTCTATTTCCTCCTGGCCGGGAGGGTACAAAGAAAACGAGCGCTTCAGGCTTTGCTGCTGACTGGAATACTGGGACTGACCGCACTGGTATGGGTGTGGATTGTCGCCCCAGGCTGGCTGCAGGGCTGGCAGGCTAATCTCGCCACAATCTCAGCTCACGGCGGATTGAACGATCCGGGGCCCCATTCCATGATGGGGCGCACTTCGGGCCTGGTTGTGGATCTGCAAGCCGCCATCAGCATATTCCGCGACGATTCGCACTTCTATAACCGGCTCAGTTACCTGATTTGCGGCGCGATGCTGGCGATGTGGGCGGTGCGCACGGTTCGCCTGCGGTTCCAGGAGTCGAGAGCCTGGCTGGCGCTGGCGGGAGTAACGGCATTGACCATGTTGGTGACCTATCACCGGCCCTACGACGCCAAACTGCTGCTGCTGTCGATTCCCGGCTGCGCGCTGCTATGGGCTCAGGGCGGCCGGGTCCGATGGATTGCCTTCGTTGTGAGCACAGGCGCCATTCTGTTCACAGGGGACATTTCGCTGGGAATGTTCACCCTTCTGACTCAGAAATATGCGTTCGCTCCAACTGGATTCGTTGCCGATGTGGTGGCAGTTGTTTTTACTCGTCCCGCCTCGCTGGCGCTTTTGGCCATGGGTATTTTCTACCTGTGGGCCTACCTGCGGCGCACCAATCCTGCCGGCCCCGCGGTTTCTCCAAACGCGGAAGCGTAAAAATCAGCTTGTCGTCGTCGGGGAGTGCCCTGTCTTACCACTCCGAACAGCTATGCTGACGCAAGTACGCGCCGGTGCGGATTCGAAGCTAACCAGCGCCTCGATAGCCCTCGCTGCACGTTTCGGCATCCCCTGAGGGCTGAGTCCCGGGTTTATTTGAACTACTTGCGGCACGACTGAAGCCATGTCCTTTCACGCCGCCGACTTGGGCGGGCCTCCCAGGTTCAGAAGTAGGAGAATCCTGGTCTCTGGCGAAGAGAATTCGTCCAAAAGCGTTGCTATCACAACGCGCAGTGCGGCAACGGTGTTACAACAGTTGTGCATGGCCAAGCGAACAAAAGCGGGCACCGAGCCACAGCCGGGGCAATTAATCAGTCTGCGGACTTTGGGCGAGTATCTAAATCTATCTCCAGCCACTATTTCACTGGTCCTGAATAATGCCCCCGGAGTGCGCTCGATTCCACAGGAAACCCGCGACCGGGTTACCCAGGCAGCTACAAAGTTCAACTACCGGCCGAGTTTTTATGCCCGATCGCTGCGCAAGCGCCAGAGCTTTTCAGTGGGTGTGCTCGTTCCGGAGCTGAACGATAACTATGCGACCCACGTCTTGGCCGGCGTGGAGGAACTACTGATCGAGGAAGGATACTTTTATTTGACCGCCAGCCATCGGCGCAAGCCAGACTTGATTGAAGAGTATCCGCGCTTGCTGATGGACCGCTGCGTGGAAGGGTTCATCCTAATCGATACGGCGCTGGAACATAGCTGGAATCTGCCGGTGGTGGCGGTGGCCGGGCACCGCACATTCGAGGGCGTCACCAACGTGGTGCTCGATCAACGGCGGGCGGCCGAACTTTCTTTGCGTCATCTTTACCAGTTGGGGCACCGTAAGATTGCCTTCATGCGCGGCGGCAGCCACAGCTCCGATGCCGACGAGCGCTGGGTCTGCCTGATGGCCGTGGCCAAGGAACTGAACCTTGAGATACCACCGGAACGGGTGGCACAGATCCAGTTGCGTGTTTCAACCCCGGAGATGGGCTTTGCTCCGACCCAGGAACTGATCAACCGCGGCGTCGAATTCACTGCGCTGGTCTGCTACAACGATATTTCGGCATTCGGTGCTATCCGAGCGCTGATGGATCACGGCCTTCGCGTGCCCCAGGATGTTTCCGTGGTAGGATTCGACGACATTCAAGGAGCGGCCTACCACAATCCGAGCCTGACCACCATTCACCAGCCTTTGCAGCAAATGGGGGTGGTGGCCGCGCGGATCCTTCTGCAGCGGATTCGCGGCCAGGCGAGCTTCCCCGATGCAGTGCCGATTCTCCCCGAGTTGGTGGTTCGAGAATCCACCTGCGAAGCGGGTCCGCGTAGCTCAATTGAAAGAAAAGCAAGCGCGCGTTAGACAGAGAGCAGAGGGCAAAAATCGGGGATCGGTTGACCGGCTGCGGTTTAGGCCCGGATTTCTTGACCCGCTTGGCCGCAAGGTCTGAGTTGTCCCACCTCAAGAAACTGCCCTAACCGGACATCCAGGCCAGGGTCCAATCGATATGTCCTTCAGTTGACCCGGAAGCCAAGGCTGCCCAATCGAGCCTTCACGGTTTGGGTGCGACTTTACAGGTATTTTTTGAGCACCTAAGATTGGACCGGCAGTGAATCGGGGGGTGGCTGGATGGTTAAATTCGTGCTCCTGTTGCTGCTGACAGGCCTGCCCCTGACGATGGCGGCCGCGGAACAGATGACCGTCGAGCAGTTGGAGAGCGCCCTGAAGCCAGCTCGTCACATGTCGGACAAGAATTTGGCCAACCAGCTTCGCACCGTGGAGCTGACCGAGCGGCTCAGCAGCACCCGGCTGGCCGGGCTCCGCGCCGGGCTGCCCGGCGAGAAGTCGAGGCTGGCCTTGATTCCGGTGTCGGATCTATCTGGCTTTCTGGATCTTCCTGCGGCGGACATCCCGTCAACGCCTGCGCTCGATCGCGGCGCACAGCGGGCTTTGCTGGCCAAGAGCCGCGATTATGTGGAGTCGGCCATCTCCCGGTTGCCTGACTTCATCGCGACCGAAGATACGATCCACTTTGTGGACACGCCCCCCAAGGCTTCGCATTTCCATGGCAAAGGGCAAACTGGATTGCAGATGACCGACAGGTTGGAATCCTCCGTGCATATCGTCCAGGGGAAAGAAGTGAAAGACGCTGCGGCGAAAGGCGAGAAACCTGAGCCTGCGGGAAAACGTCTGGTTGCCGCCGGGGTCTTTGGCTCGATTCTGAGTGCGGTCTTCGAAGACGTGCTTCGAGCCGACCTGGAGTGGGGCCATTGGGAGCAGGCGGTGAGCGGGCCCATAGCGGTCTTCCGCTACGCGGTTGCGCCGGAGAAGTCGCACTACATCGTGCAGGTTCCCGGCGACCCCGGCGCCCTGCGAACCGTGACCGGCTATCGCGGGGAGTTGAGCATGGACCCGGCAACAGGCGCCATTCTTCGTCTAACAGTGAAGGCGGACCTTTGGCTGACAGGCCCGGTCTCGAGAGCCGACATCCTGGTGGAATACGGGCCGGTAGAGATTGGCGGGAAAATCTACATCTGCCCGTTGCACAGCGTAGCCATTTCCGTGTCGCGGCCTTTCAATCTGCTGGAGGACGTTTACGGCGTAACACAGGGCAGTGCGGCACAGTCCCGGATGCAGTTGAACGACACTGCGTTTGAGCACTACCATGTTTTCCGCTCCGAAGCGCGCATTGTGCCGGAAGGCGAGGCGGAGCAGCCCAGGAACGGACCCGGCGCTGCCCCAGCACCCCAGGCCACTCCGTCGCCCTGAGCTCTTCCGTTTTGGCCCAGTTCGCGCGAGGCCGATGTTGTCTTGGCTCTGCCTGCGCGAGACCATTCCGCGCAATTTGTGAGTTGTAGACCCGCTTTCAAGTTTGGCATCAACCGTTCGTGTTCGAGGAGAATTCAATGCCGTATTGCCGTTCGTCCCTGTTCGTATTTGCGCTTTCCGCCCTTTTGACCAGCCCTATGGTTGCCCAGACCGCAGCGCCCGCGGATACCGAGACGCCGGCCGCCACGCTCAAAATCAATGTCAGGACGGTGCTGGTAGATGTGGTCGCCCTGGACAAGAAGAACCAGGTGGTGCCCAACCTGCACAAGGAAGATTTCAAGGTTTTCGAAGACGGCAAAGAGCAGAAGATCACCTTCTTTGAGCCGAATTTTGGCGAAGAAGCCCCGGCCGACGCAGCACCCGCCGCGCCCCTGTCTCCGAACACTTTCACGAATATTCCCAAAGTACGAGAGAAGGACGCTGTAAACGTGCTCCTGATGGACGCACTCAACACGCAGCTTGGCGATCAGGCTTATGTCCACAAGGAAATGGTCAAATACCTCGGTTCCATTCCTCCCGGCATTCGCATCGGCGTTTTCGTGCTCGGGGAACGCATGCGCCTTGTGCAGGGATTCACACAGGATTCGGCAGTTCTACGCGAGTCGATTAGGCGCCTTGCCGCCAACCCGTCCACTTCTTCGCTGCTGTCCACGCCCGACGCCACCGCGGCCATGAACAGCGCGACGGCCATGATCCAGCAACAGGCCAACGAAACCGGCAGTTCCTCGCTCGCTGACATGGCGTCGTCTCTGCAACAGTTTCTCGACCAGGAGGCCGGCTTTGAAACCAACGAGCGCATGGTGACAACACTGGATGCCCTGCAGCAGCTTTCTCGCTATTTGGCCGGCGTTCCCGGCCGGAAGAACGTGATCTGGTTCTTGGGCGATATGCCTGCTTGCCTGGCTGCCATGGTGAGCGAGACTGAATTGACCAATGGCGGCTGCCCGTACGATGAAAAATTCGCGAAGACGCTGGCCATGCTCGCGGACGCGCGCGTGTCGCTCTATCCCATCGCCGCCACCGGCGTGGAGACCCCAGGGCTTTACCAAGCGAGTGCACCGCCGGTTGCAGCTGGCGCCAGCCTGGGCAATACCGGGTCTTCGGCCGCCCAAGGGCACGGAGGGCCTTCCACTCCTGCTGTATCGGCCTTCCAATCTTTGATCGGTACTCAATCAAGCCAACTCCAGAGCGAGATGAGCAAGCGCGCCGTTAGTCAGGCGCAAATGGACGATGTGGCCAAGGCTACGGGCGGCCAAGCGACCTATAACTCCAACGGATTCAAGCAGGCACTGGCCAGCGATATCGAAAACGGATCTCGCTACTACACCATCGCCTATACGCCCACCGACACCCGGGAGATCGGCAAAGAGCGCCGCATCGAGATCAGACCGGCCTCGGCCGACGTCAAGCTGTCGTACCGGCGCGGCTATTTCGAGCAGACCCCCAAGGAGTTGAAGGCAGCCGAAGCTGCGCCCGCCACGGATCCGCTGCGGCCGCTGATGGATCGCGGCATGCCCAACTTTACCCAGCTGCGCTACAAGATGCAGGTTACTCCGGCCTCCATGCAGCCGGCTGCGGGCATGCCGGTCGCCGGCGACAACCCCGCCCTCACCGGCCCGGCGACCCGCTACACGGTTCGCTTCTCGCTCTCGACAGCCGGTTTGACGCTCAATCAAGGGCCCGACGGCGTCCGCCGCGGCACCGTCGAAGTGGCTCTGATTGCCTACAGCCAGGCGGGCAAATCGCTCAACTGGGTGGTGCGCTCCATCAACCTGGCAATCCGCCCGGAGCAGAACGTCATCGCCGAAAAGTCGGGCATTCCTCTGCATTTCGACATCGACGCCCCGGCGGGCGATGTCTACCTGCGCACCGGCATTTACGACACGGCAACCAGCAAGGCCGGGACACTAGAGATTCCGCTCAGTTCGATCGTGGTAGCCCAGAAGTGAATTGCATCCAAGAAAACACATTCTACCCGCACCAGGGGAGGCCTTCCAGGCTTTCCCTGGTGTTTTTTCTTGGTGACAGCAACATGCCGCATCAAGATTCCTGAAATCCGAGTGAATTGGTCGCATTTGGCAATACAGCGGCGATGATTTGCACTACACTGTCTTCCACTGTCCGTGTTTTTTGGCCGGAGGGTTCCCGCAGATGTCCTAGGTGTTCCCCACTTGAAGGAGGTCAACATGTTGCTTCCCCGCACATGCCTGGTCAGACTTGCTCTCTCCGCTGCTCTTGCCGGCTCTTTGTACGCACAGGCTCCCCTGCCCCAGGACACGGACTCGCCGGCCGCCACCCTGAAAATCAACGTCCGGACCGTGCTGGTGGATGTCGTGGTCCAGGACAATCACAATCATGCGGTTCCCGGCCTGCACAAGGAGGACTTCCAACTCCTGGAAGACGGCAAGCCGCAGCAGATCTCGTTTTTCGAGCCGAACTTCGCCGCGGATGGTGGAACTCCCAACCTGGCCGCACCGCCGCCTCTGCCGCCGAACACCTTCACCAACGTCCCGGCTGTAGCTCCCAACGACTCCATCAACGTGCTGCTGATGGACGCGCTGAATACCCCGCTGGCCGACCAGGTATACGTCCACAAGCAGATGGTGAAGTACCTCGGCTCCATTCCTCCGGGGATTCGCATCGGAGTGTTTCTGCTGGGCGAGCGGTTGCGCATCATCCAGGGCTTCACCCAGGATTCGACCGTGCTGCGCAAGTCAATCTCCCGGCTGGCATCGAACCCTTCCACCTCGGCGCTGATGCCTACACCCAACTCCACCGGGGCGCAGGATAACGTGATCGGCATGATCCAGGAGCAGGCTGTTGCGCAGGCCAGCGTGCAATTGGCCGAAATGGCGGCCGGCCTGCAGCAGTTTCTTGACCAGCAATCCGCCTTCGAAGTGAACGAGCGCACCGTGATGACTCTGGACGCGCTGCAGCAGATTGCGCGCTACCTGGCCGGCGTGCCGGGCAGAAAAAACCTGATGTGGTTCGCCGGCTCCATTCCGCTGTGCCTGCCCGTCGTCACCAGTGAAACCGAGCCGATCAACGGCGGTTGCCCATACGAAGAAAAGTACAAGAAGACCCTGACCATGCTGGCCGATGCCCGGGTCTCGCTTTATCCGATTGACGCCTCCGGTCTGGCCACGGACTCGACGCTGGAGTCGGGCGGCCCGGCCATCACGGCCGGCATCACGGCGGTTGGCGCCATGAACCTGGTCCCTGGTGCGCCCACATCGGCGGGGTCGGCGCCTTTTCAGGTTCTGAACGCAAATCAGGTGGGGCAGATGGGTTCAGACGCACAACAGCGGGCCCTGGCTCACCTCAAGATGGAGGAATTGGCCGAAAACACTGGCGGCAAGGCCATCTACGAGCACAACGCCATGAAGAAATCCATTGCCGAGGACATCGACAATGGATCGCGGTATTACACCCTGGCGTATACACCCAGCAATCGCTTGGAGGTGGGTAAAGAGCGCAAGATCGAGATCAAGGCTACCTCCGGCAGCTACAAGTTGTCTTACCGGCGCAGCTACTTTGAGGCGACGCCGAAGGAATTGAAGGCCTCGGAGATGGCGCCCGGAAAAGATCCGCTGCGCCCGCTGATGGATCGCGGCATGCCCAACTTCACCCAGGTGCGCTATCGCATGAAGGTTGCGCCCAGCAGCGCCCAACCGGCTGCAGGCGCGGCACGAGCCGGCGACAATACCACTTTGAAAGGCCCGCTGACGCGCTATACCGTGGACTTCTCGCTCAAGGCCGACGAACTGGCCTTGGCGCAATCGCCCGATGGGGTGCGGAGCGGCATCATCGAAGTAGCCCTGGTGGCCTATAGCCAGGATGGCAGGCCGCTGAATTGGGTGGTCAGGGGCATGAACGTGGGCGTCCGGCCGGAGCAATATCCGATGGCCCAGTCCTCCGGCATTCCCTTCCATTTCGACATCGACGCGCCGCGCGGCGATGTTTACCTGCGTACGGGAATTTACGACATCGCGTCAAGCAAGGCCGGAACGCTGGAGATTCCGCTGAGCGTGGTCACCATGGCGAAGCGGTGAAGCGTCACGACGATGGGTGCTCCAGGTCTCGACTTTGGGGACCTGGGAAAGCACGATCCGCATTCGAGCGAAAAGCGAGAAGTGGCCCCACCGCAGGTGGCCTGCAATCTTAGTTGGCTTTCGCAATCGCTACCGGCGTCTCCGCCTTGAGAGGCAGAGGAATCTCCAGGGTACCGGTGCGGTTGTTCACCTTGCTGCGCACCGCGACCCGGATCATCTTGGCGCCCGGCGGCACTTGGAGTTCCTGCTCGGCACGAAACGCTGCAGCGAACTGCCCGTCTGGCTTGGTCTCGGAAGATGCCGTTCCCTCGTTCAACAGCCCGTTCAGCAGTTTGCCGTCATCATCGTAGGCCGCAGCCACAAACTCCAGCGAGAGCGGCGTTCCCTTGTGCTTGGCGAGCACCTTCAACTGCGGATCGAAGATGCCATACGTGATGCGGTACTTCTGCAGCGCCACCGGAGGCAGAGGCTTCAGCGGGCGGTTCTCGCGGTACTTGCGATAAAAGGCGGGCGCGTCTGCCAGTTGCAACATTTGGTCGGCCGTGGCCATCTGCGGCTGGCCCTCGGCGCTGAGGCGCGCGCTGAACAGCAGGTCGTGCAGCATCGGCGCTCCGGGCTCCATGTTGGCGCAAAGAGTATCTTCCGCCTTCGCCGCCTCAAGCCGCGCATGAAGAGGGTCTTTCTTGTTGTAGGCTTGCTCCGCGGACTCCGGCAATGCGAAGTAGCGCCTCCGATAACTCAGTGAGTAGGGACTCCCCTTCTTCAGCGTGATGTCGATCTTGCGCTCCTGACC
Organism: uncultured Occallatibacter sp.; assembly: GCA_964560845.1. Lineage (GTDB taxonomy): Bacteria > Acidobacteriota > Terriglobia > Terriglobales > Acidobacteriaceae > Telmatobacter. The sequence goes on from CAZLMY010000038.1 coordinate 30,057, forward strand.
GTCGAAATTGGCGTTGCTGGGCGAGTAGGTCAGCGTATAGAAACTGGAGCCGTGATCCACAGCCTGATGAATCAGCTCGTCCACGTGGTTGTTGCCGTAGTAAGCGCGGCCACCGGTGTATCGAGCCACTGTGTCTTCATTGTCCTGGTCAACGGCGGCCTTGAACCCGGTCCACCTCGCCCCGCCCCCGGCGCCTGCCCCCACGCCGGAAACGTTCACGGTATAAAGCGTAATCTGGCTGCGCAGCAAGGCCGCGAAGGTGACCTTGATGCGATCTAGATTCTGATCGCCGAGGGCCAGTTGATCCATATAGAAGTAGGAGGGAATCGGAAAGCTGTCCGCCAACCAGATCAGATTCTTGCGTCCCTCAATGCCGTTAAGATAATTCGCGAAGATCTTCAGGGTCCCCAGCGCTGCCCCGGTATCGCCCCCTCCCATCTCGCCTCCCAGCAGAAACACGTTGGGTAGATGCGGCCCCGGGCCCTTTACGTGGTTAATGGCAGCTCGCAGCAGCGTGTGATCGGTGGTGAAGCCCTGAAGCATGTGCAAGCCCACTGTGTTGGCAAACAGGGCGATGCGCGTCCCCGGTGGAGCTGTGTCGACAAACTTCAGCAATTGGCTCCGGAAAAACATCTGGTCGTCCACGCCGGTGTTCGCCACGTCGTAGTAGAGCACGTAAAGCGGCCCCCGCTCCGGTACGCTTGGCAAATTGACGTAGGTGTTCGCCGGCAACGCGGGGATCTTGGGCGGAACAAAGCTGTCCACAGATCCATCTTCGTAATCGAACGCCAGAATGTTCTGCTGCTTCTTGTCCTCTCGTACCGTGAAGTCGCCCTTCTTGAGACCGCGCACGGGATTTCCCTGCTTGTCGGTGACGACGACTTCGACGGGAACCCGGCGCACTACCTGGCGGATCAAAAAGCCCTGATCTTTGCTTGAGGTGACCACTCCCTCCTTTGCGGGGGGTGCAGGCTTCTTGTCTGCTGGAGTTGTCGCTTGGGGTGTCGCCGGTTTCTCGTCCGATGCGGCCTGAGAGATGGCCGCCAGCGGAATGGCCAGAACGATTGCTGCAAGGGCTAACGATCGTTTGCTCATGAATCCCCTTCGTACTGCCCGACTCCGTCCGATTTCCGCCCGGAACGCGGAGTCGGCCGATGCACCATCTTCCCCTCGTCCGGGAATGAATCTGCGTCGAGATTTAAATATAGGACAGTCCGCGGTTGCAGCCGGTTAGGGTCTTTCGTTTCTGACTCGGGATCGGGGGAAGATTGGTTCGAATTCGCCGCTTCGGTCCCCCCCCGGGAAGCGGGTTTCTCAGGTTACCCACTCATTTCGCAAAAGACGCGAAATGGATGGGCTCCCAAAGTTTGAGGTTTCTCAGGTTTGTTGCAAGGCCGACGGCACCTTACTTCTTGCCTTGCAGTTCGTCGGCCAGGGCGTCGGCTGCGTAGAACTTGCGCAGGCCTTCGATCATGCCCGAGGAGTGGACGGCCACAGCTCGGTTCTTGGCGCCATCGTAAACAAAATCGCCGGCCAGCGACTCGATGTTGCCGTCGAAGATCAGGCCCACCAACTCGCCCTCGCGGTTGACCACGGGAGAGCCGGAGTTTCCGCCGATGATGTCGCCGGTGGTGACGAAATCGAGCGGTGTAGCGAGATCCAACTTGTCGCGGCCAGCCACCTGTTTGGGTGTGAGATCGAAGGGCGCCTTGTTGCTGAAACTGGCCGCTCGATCGTAGAGCCCGTAGTAGGTCGTGAAGGGCGGGGCGATGGTGCCGTTGTAGGGGAAGCCGTCCACCGTGCCGTAGCTGATGCGCAGGGTGAAGGTGGCGTCGGGATAAGTGTCTTTGCCGTAGACCAGGAAGCGCGCCTTGCCCAGCTTTTCACCGGCCGGGGTAATGACGCTGGAGATGGTGTCGCGGATGCGGCGGTTGGTCTCGCGCACGATGGGATCGATGCGGCGCGCGGCCACAATCATGGGATCGGTGGATGCGGCCACAGCAGATTCGCCCCCATCCATCAGCGCCTTGCGGAAGGCAACTGCTTTTTGCATGTCGTCCTTGTCTGCCAACTGTGTGCCGTCGATCAGCGCATTGACTGTCTGGTCGACGTCGCCACCCTGCACCAAGGCCTGGACATACTTGTCGTCCTTGCCCAGCTTCTCCTCGCACAGCTTGAGGGCAGCTCCCATATAGAGCTTCTCGGTGGCAACCGAAACCGGCGCCGGGGAGAGGATCTGGAATTTGAGCGAGTCGAGCGCGGCGTCGTGGAACTGGGCCAGCCGCTCGCCGTCGGGCTTCTTCACCTCGGCTACATACTGCACGATCTGCAAGGCGATGGTGAACAGCCGGCTGTCTGTGCGGCGGAAGAGCTGAACCTTGATCTCCGGCTTCACCTTCTCTTCGGCAGCGGCGATCGTGTCCCATGCGTCCCCGTAGGCCTTCTTCCATTCCGGGTTGGCGTTCACCTTCTGGCGGAAATCCGCCTCCTCGGCCTCTTTCTTGGTCAGGATGGCCTTGTCCGCCAGCGCATCGGCGCGGCCGATATAGACCTTCAGGCTGTTTTGCAGCCCAAAGATGGTGCTGCCCACCAGGCGAGCCTGTTCCGGCCCCTGCGCGGCGAAGGCCTGTGCGGAAGCGACGCGACGGCTGAGATATTCGACCGCTGCCGGACCGAATACGTCCCGCTGCACCAGCAACTGGGCCACGGTGTCTTCGCGTTCGGTGGTTCCCGGGTGACCGGAGATGAAGGTCAGCTCGCCCGGCGCTGCGCCCTTGGCGCTCCACTTCAGATAGTTGTCGGTGTGCAACGGTTTGCCGTTCTCGTAGACGCGGAAGATGGCCATGTCCAGGTCGTAGCGTGGATAGGTGAAGTTATCCGGATCGCCGCCGAAAAAGGCCGCCTGCTGCTCGGGCGCGAAGACCAGGCGCACGTCGGTATAAGCCTTGTACTGGTAAAGCCAGTACTCGCCGCCCTGGTAGAACGTCACCACATCGGAGCGCAGGCCGGTCTTGTCCTTTGCTTCCTTCTCGATGGCCGCTTTCTCGGCGTCGCGCGCCTTCAGCGCCTTGGCGTCGTCGGCAATGCCCTTGGCCGCGCCCTGCACGCGTGCCGTTACATCCTGCATGGCTACCAGCACGTTGACTTCGAGATCGGGAGACTTCATCTCCTGATCGGGCGTGGCGGCATAGAAACCGTTCAGCAAGTAGTCGTTCTGGGCAGTGGAGTTCTTCTGCAACTGGCCGCGGGCCACGTGGTGATTGGTCAGCAACAGGCCATCGGGGCTGACGAACGAGCCTGAGCCGCCATCGTTGAGGCGCACGCTGGAGAGGCGAAGATGGTCGAGCCAAGCCTGCGTGGGCGTAAAGTTGTACTTGGCCTTGAGCAGTTTCAGCGGCGGGTTGTCAAAGGTCCACATGCCCTCTTCGGCGTGAATCACGGGTGTCGCGGCCATAAGAAATGCGGCCGAGAGCAGAACGAATGAGCGATAACTGCGAAGGAACATTGGCCTCCTCATTGGGTAACGGAAATGGTTAGAGCATCTGCGGTGCTGCTGGTGGCATAGTTGATCGATCCTGCATAGGTGGCAGTGATCTGGTGCGCCCCGCTCGTGCTGAAAGTGTTGGTCAACGTCGCCGTTCCAGCACTCAACGTCGCGGTCCCAAGCGTGGTCAAGGGTGAAGTGGACGCGTCAAAAAACGTGACCACTCCTGTTGTCGCGGTAGGAGAAACCGTAGCGGTGAGGGTAACCTTCTCAGTGCTTGATGGAGCTTTATCGGAAGCAGTGAGCGCGGTGGTTGTCGCCGTCAGTACCGGCGATCCGGTGACCGTGACCGTATCCTCGTCAGACGTGCTCGGGGAGTATGTGCTCGGCCCACTGTATGCGGCGCTGATCGCATACGTCCCCGCAGTGCCGATCGTGGTGGGCAATGCCGCCGAGCCAGAAGCCAGGTTCGCGCTTCCCAGCACGGTGGACGCCGACAGTGTGGCTGCGGAAAACGTGACCGTACCCGTTGCCGCGGCAGGGGTGACCGTCGCCGTGAAAGTGATACTCTCGCCCGTCGTGAGCGAGCTCGCAAGTTGTGCGAGGGTGGTCGTAGTCGGCGTGGCGCTCGCCGACGTGGCGACGGTGATCGAGAGCGCGGTCGACGAGCTGCTTGCATAGGTGCTCGACCCGCCGTAGGTGGCCGTGATCGAGTAGGTTCCAGCCTTAGCAATCGAGGTTGCCAGAGTCGCAATGCCCGAACTCAGCGTCCCGGTACCAAGCGAGTTTGTGCCGTTATAGAACGTCACCGTTCCGGTTGCCGCCGTGGGCGAAACGGTCGCTGTCAACGTAAAACTCCCGCCCGGCGCCGGCGTGGTAGTGGACGAAGCGAGCGTGGTGGTGCTGGAGGTTGTGCCGGTCGATCCGTTCGGGGCCTGCCAGAAATCACCGCATCCGGCCAGAAATAGCGCCACGGCCAGAGTAGTCAGGAATGCGGTTTTTCTGCTGCAAACTGCCATGAGATTCATTTCAAGCCCTTTCGTGCTGTTTGACCTTTTCGCTGGGAAGAGCTTCTTGCCGCTGCGCCTGGAGCTCACAGATTGGGAAACACCAGAACCTCAACGCCGCTGGCCGCGTCCTTCTGGTGAAAGACCCGTTCGGTGGCTTTCTGAAAGTCCGCAGTCCGCGCGTTGGGAATGTCGGTGAAGGTTTGCGGGTTTCGATCGGTCAGTGGGAACCAGGAGCTTTGCACCTGCACCATGATGCGATGGCCGCGGCGGAAGGTGTGGAAGAGGTCGGGCATGGTGAAGTCGATCTCCGCCTGCTGGCCGGGAGTGAGCGCTTCGGGCTTCTCCCAGCTATTGCGGAACTTGGCGCGAAACGGCTCGCCGCGCAGCAACTGCTGGTATCCGCCCATCTGCAGCGGAGGCGCATCCAGAACACGCTTGTTGCCGTGGCCCGCGTCTTCGCCCGCATAGTCGTCGGGATACACATCGACCAGCTTCACGTCGAAATCGGAGTCGGTGCCGGAACTGGCGATCTTCAGCTTCGGCGAGATAGGGCCTGAGATGGTTACATCTTCCTCGAGCGGGTCGGTCTGATAAGTCAGCACGTCGGGGCGGGAACTGGCGAAGCGCTGATCGTCGACCATGTAACGCTGCGGCACGGTGTCGGTGGTGTAGCCCACAAAGGGCACTGGATGGCTTGGATCGCTTAGATACTCATCCACGCCGTTGACCTCGTCGGGGGCATCGAAACTCAGCTTGCCGCCGGCATGAAAATAGAGAGTCTTTGGCGACGCTGCTTTGGGCGGCCACTGATCGAAGCTGCGCCAGACGTTGGCACCGGTCTCGAACACCACGGCCTTGGGCATCTCTTTTCCCATGCCCTTCAGATAATGCTCGAAGAACGGGAACTGGATCTCGCTGCGAAAATGCTCACTGGTCTTGGCGTTGAATTCCACATCGCCCAAATGGCTGCCGTCGCCGCGCGCCCAGCCGCCATGCACCCACGGGCCCTCAACCAACGTTGTTGGGGTTTGGGGATTGAATTTGTTGATGGCGTAGAAGGTCTTGTACGGTCCGCTGAGATCCTCGGCATCGTACCAGCCGCCCACCACCAGCACCGCGCACTTCACGTTCTTCATATGCCGGGAAAGGTCGCGGGCCTGCCAGTAGCTATCGTAGGTGTCGTGCTTGACCTGGTCGTTGAACAGCCAGTTCGACCCCTTCAGATAAAGTTTATCGAGGTTGGCGATGTTACCTGCCTCTAGATAGAACTTGTAGCTGTCGTGCGTGCCGAAATCGAATTCGACCATGGGCTTGGGCGTCTGCGGCTTGTCTTGCGGATAGAAGAAGGGTGCATAGAATCCGAAGTTGGCCGAGAGCATGAAGGCACCGCCGTGATAGCCGTCGTCGCCCAGAAACAGGTCGGTCATGGGCGCCTGCGGGCTGGCCGCCACCAGCGCGGGGTGCGAGTCGATGATAGAGGCCGAAGTATAGAAGCCGGGGTAAGAGATGCCCCAGATGCCCACTTTGCCATTGTTGTTCGCCACGTGCTTCAGCAGGAACTCGATGGTGTCGTAGGTGTCAGACGCGTCGTCCACATCCTTGGGCGATTTCTTGTCGTCGATGTGCGGACGCATCTCAACGAATTCTCCTTCGCTCATCCAGCGGCCGCGCACATCCTGATAGACGAAGATGTAGCCGCCCTTTTCAAACTCGTCGGAAGGTCCCAGACGCGGGGGATACTTGTCTTCCCCGTACGGCGCGACGCTATATGGGGTGCGATCCATCAAGAAGGGATAGGGGCCGGCCGCGTCGTTCTTGGGCACGTAGACCGAAGTGAACAGGCGCTTGCCGTCGCGCATGGGAATCCGAAACTCGTATTTCGTGTAATGGGCGCGGACGTAATCTTCTTTGGGTGCTTCGGTCGCCGGTTGCTGAGTGTGCAGGACCGGCAGGGCAAAGGCAAATAGAAGCAAAGTGGCGAGAGGGAAGCGGAGCGGATTGAGCATCGTGGGCTGGAGTCTCCTGACAGACCAGATTACTCCAAGACACGAGGCTGGTGTGATCGACCAAGGGACTAAGGACCGAGGGACTAGGGTAATTATCCCGGGTTGGGTGTCGTGGTTTCCCACCCATTCCACAAAAAGCGAGGAATGGATGGAGCACCCAGCGCATTTTCCCTTCCCATGGTCCCACGAGCAACCGCTTCCGGTCAGGTTGGCAGCCGGTAGGGACGGCCGCGGTACATGCCCACCTGCTCCACCGAGCGAACGCGGATCACCTGCGCAGTGGTATTGTCGTTGCCGTCAAGTTCAACCGCGCGGCGCACCAGTTCTTTGGCGATGTCGTCCATATTCCCTGGCTGGGAGACGATCTCGGCAAGGGCCGCATCGGTCATGCCGTCATGGAGGCCGTCGGAACACAGGACAAACACGTCCCCGGCCTGCACGGTAAGGGCCGTGGTGTCGGGAGAAACGAACATCTCCGGCCCCAGCGAACGAATCAGGATGTGGCGGGAATCGGACTCCGCCATCTCCGCCGCGGTGATGATGCCCATCTTGCGCTGCTCATTGACCCAGGTGTGATCCTGGGTAACTTGCCTGGCCTGCCCGTTGCGCACCAGGTAGCAGCGCGAGTCGCCCACATGAGAGACAATGGCCTGGTCGTGGCGCAGAGCGCAGGCCACCAGTGTGGTCGCCATCTTCTTTCCTCGGTATTGAGGCGACAACGTGCAGTCGTGCACCGCGGAGTTGGCGTGCTGAATCAACCGCGGCAGTAGGCTCACCAGCATGGCGCCGGACTGCGCTTTCGCGAACTGCTCGGTCAGGGTCGCGATTGCGGTCGCCGAGGCCACTTCGCCCAGATCCATGCCGCCCACACCGTCAGCCACTGCAAACAGATAGCCATGCGACCGCGTCTGCTGACGCGAGGCGGGGATGAACGACCCCATCGCGTCCTCATTGTTGGTACGTACCTTACCGAAATCGCTTGATTGGCCAAACTGTATATCGAGCATGAGCGCCGCCGCCAGGTGCATCTTCTCTATTGGAGCAAAAGAATGCTGTCTTTGAAAGAGTAAAGCCTGATGTTTGAAAACGACCGCTGGGTGGTTCCCTTCCCGACTTCTTTTTGAGAAGAGATCGGGAAGAGAGTCCACCCAGGCGGCACGTTTAATTTAGATAATGCGATCCCAGCTTACTTGGCCGTAAGCAGAATCGCCTTGCCCTTCTTCTGTGAGGTGCGGATGAAGTAGATAGCTCCGTAAATGCCCCATACAGCCGATATGCCTAGGGCCAGCAGCGGTTCCTTGAAAGTGCCCAGGCCGAAAACCGGGCTGATCAGGTAAAAAGCCATGCAGACAATGTTGGCCAGCAACCCGAAGCCGGGGATCAGCAGATGATAGACCACGTTGTAGTCAGGCCTCTTGTGATAAGCAACGATGCACAGGAAGCAGCTCAGTGCATACAGGATGAAGGTGCCGAAGTTGGAGGTCAGCGTGATGGTGAGCAACGAGTTGGGCAGGGCCGCCAACTGGTCGTGCGAGAGATAGCCGACGTTGGAGAAGATGCCGTGTGGCAGAGCCGCGATGGCCGCATCGGTGGGTGCGCCGGCATCGCCGAAGACCAGCGAGACAGCAATGACACCGATGACCGCGGAGATAATAGCCAAGGTCCAGATAGCCTTGCGGGGGCTGAGCGAGCCGGCGTGAAGAATGCCGAAGTGCTCGGGAGCTTCGTCGTCCTTGCCCATGGCGTAGGTGACGCGAGCGCCGGTGTTCATGCAGCTGAGCGTGGTGCCGATCAGCGCCAGGAACACGGTGAAGGCCTCGGCGAGCATGAAGTAGTGGCCGTTGCCATGCCCCAGCAGGCCGTCGCCGACAATGATCATCATGTCGCCGATGGGCGCCGCAGAAGCTGAAGCGCTTGCCA
>CAZLMY010000039.1:0-38225 GCA_964560845.1 uncultured Occallatibacter sp.
CGCCGGTTTCCTGCGCGGCAAACCCGTCGAAATCGTGCAGTGCGAATCCGTCGACCTGCAGGTGCCGGCCCACGCCGAGATCGTGCTCGAAGGCTACGTGGAGCTGGGCGAACTGCGCACCGAGGGCCCCTTTGGCGACCACACCGGTTTCTACACCATGACCGACCAGTACCCGGTCTTCCATTTGACTTGCATCACGCACCGCAAAGACCCGGTTTATGCGGCCACCATCGTGGGCAAGCCGCCTATGGAAGATGCCTGGATGGGCAAGGCGGTGGAACGCATCTTTCTGCCCGCCATGCGCATGCAGATTCCGGAGATTGTGGACATTCACCTGCCGGTGGAGGGCGTGTTTCATAATTTGATGCTGGTGTCGATCCGCAAGAGTTACCCCGGCCAGGCGCGTAAAGTGATGAACGCCATCTGGTCCCTCGGCCAGGCCATGTTCACCAAATGCATTGTGGTGGTGGACGAAGACTGCGACGTGCAGGACGTGGGCGAGGTGACGCTTCGGGTGGCCAATAACATTGACCCGGAGCGCGATATTCAGTTCACGCTGGGGCCGGTGGACTCGCTGGATCACGCCTCGAGGCTGCCGAATTACGGCTCGAAGATGGGCATCGACGCCACGCGCAAGTGGAAGGCAGAAGGCTTTGAGCGTCCCTGGCCGGCGATGATCGAGATGGACCGCGCCACCAAGGAAAAAGTGGATGCGCTGTGGGCAAAATTGGGGCTATAACAAGTTACCTGCGAGCTTCCAGGAAGCGCTCTGCTAAAATCCCGGCAGGCTGAGATTCCCCCATGCTCAGGCAATCCTGCATACGCATTTTCGTCCTCGTTGCCATGGCGCTGTTCACAGCGCAGGTCCATGCCGCGTTGCCGCTCGGCCTCGACCTTCGGGGCCGTCCAGTTCGCCAGTTGACTGGGCCGGGTGTGCGTGTCCTGGTGCTGATCTTCGCCGCCAGCGATTGCCCCATCGGCAATCGCTATGTCCCTGAAATCGCGCGGCTCAGTCGCAAGTTCTCTGGGCAGGGAATCCGTTTCTGGTGGGTTTATCCCAATCCCGAAGACTCGGCGGCCGTGGTTGCCAAGCACAATCGGGACTACAAAATCACAGAAGACACAGTGCTCGATCCCCGGCAAAGGCTGGTCGCCTTGGCGCACGCCACCATCACCCCCGAGGCCGCGGTTTTCGTCGTTGACGGCAACGGACTGCGCGCGGTATACGGGGGACGCATCGACGACCACTACCTCTCTATTGGAAAGGAGCGGCCGCAGGCGGAGCACCACGATTTGGAGTTGGCGATTGATGCTGCGCTTGCCCGCAAAGCTGTCCCTCAACCCGGAGGGCCGCCGGTCGGTTGCTCCATTGTGTTCTTGCAGAAATGAAGATACTTCGTATGTTTGTTTTGGCGCTGGCGGTCTGCTGTCATCTGCTTGGCTGGCCTTATGACAAGACGCACGCGGCCGGGGCTCGGCCAAGGCCTCCCGCACCAACGGATCAGTCCGTTCCGCCGCCAGCCACTGAGACAACCTGGAGCCACGATGCGGCGCCCATCCTCTACAAGAGCTGCGCTCCGTGCCACTACCCCGGCGGCGCAGGGCCGTTCAGCTTGCTTACCTATGCCGACGCGCGGCGGTGGGGGCCACAAATCCTCAACGTGACCCAGTCGCGCTTCATGCCGCCCTGGCTCCCGGAGCCTGGCTACGGCGACTTTGCCGACGTGCGCCGGCTCAGCGACGAAGACCGCGCACTGTTGAAACGTTGGGTCAGCGGCGGCATGTTGCCGGGCGCCCTGAAAAAGGCACCGGAACCGCCGCGCTACGATTCCACCTGGCAGTTGGGTAAGCCCGATCTGATCTTGAGAGTCGAACGCCCTTTCACGCTGCAGGCGGGCGGCACCGACGTGTTCAACAATCTGGTTTTGCCGTACCCATTGAAGCAGACGCATTACATCCGGGCGATGGAGATTCGGCCCGGCACGCCCCAAGTCGTTCACCATGCCAATGTGCTTGTCGACCGCACGGCCAGCCTGCGCCGCCAGTATCCCAACGATTGGCAGAGCGGAATTCCGGGCATGGAACTGCTTCTGGACGCCGGCAACCGATTCGATCCCGACAGTCATTTCCTTTTCTGGAAGCCCGACACCCCGGCCCTGGTGGAACCAGTTGGAATGCCCTGGAGGCTCGATCCGGGCAACGATCTGATTCTGAACATTCACCTGAAGCCCTCGGGAAAGCCGGAAGTCCTGGACGTTGAGGTGGGCCTCTACTTCACCAACGATCCACCTTCGCAACAGCCCATGCTGCTTGAATTGGAACGGGACGATGCGTTGGACATCCCCGCAGGGGACGCCAATTTCGTGGTCGAAGACTCGCTGTCTTTGCCAGTGGACGTCGAGATTTTGGGGGTCTATCCCCATGCGCACTACCTGGGCCACGACATGCAAGGCTGGGCAATGCTGCCCGGCGGAGAAAAGAAGTGGCTGGTTTGGATTCGGGATTGGGATATTGACCGGCAGAGTGTCTATCGCTACAAGACGCCGTTGCTGCTGCCGAAGGGAACGGAACTGCACATGCGCTATCTCTACGACAACTCGTCGGCCAATCCGCATAATCCCCATTCGCCGCCGGTGCGCGTGACGGCCGGCAACCGCTCCGTGGATGAGATGTCGCACCTTTGGTTGCAGGTGTTGCCGGTGAATACTCCAACCGGCGGACCCGACCCGAGGCTTCTGCTTGAAGAGGCGTGGATGCGGAAGCGGCTCTCCCGAACTCCCTCGGACCCGGTGAGCCTCTACAACCTGGGAGCAGCGCTGGCGGGTCAGAACAGATTCACTGAAGCCGCAGCGGTCTACGAACAGGAGTTGCAACTTGACCCCGCGAATGCGCGCACTCTTACAGCGTTGGCAGCGGCGCTCGACGGTGCTGGGCTATGGCAGCAGGCGCAGGAGCGATTGCTGAACGCCTTGCAGGCACATCCTGAGGCTTGCGATGCGCGCTTCGATCTGGCCACTCTGGAGTTGCGCCACCAGGAACTGAAAGATGCGGAGACGCATTTTCGCGCACAACTTGCCTTGTGTCCGCCCGACGCAGAAACGGAAGCCGACCTCGGGGCAACACTGGCTGACGAAGGCCAGACCGAAGCCGCGCGGACAGACTTCGCTAGCAGTCTCGACCTTGACCCCAAAAACCTGCAAGCACTGGCCGGCCTGGCAGGAATTGAACTGGACGAGGGGCGGGTTGAGAAGGCGATAGCCCATCTGAAAGTTGCGCTTCGGAGTGAACCCGGTTCCGCCGACCTTCATGAGCAACTGGCCCGCGCTTTTGCCCAGTCCGGCGATCGGAATGCCGCCCTGCAAGAGCTTCAGAAAGCCGAGATCTTGAAGCCTGAGGATCCGATGGTTCATGCGGCTTTGGCTCAGGTTCTGGCAGATACAGGAAACCTGGCAGCAGCGATTGACGAGCAGCGAATGGGGCTGAATCTGTTGGAGGACGACCCGGACGGCTGGAACAACCTGGGTGTCCTAGAGGCGAGATTGGGCCAAGCCGCTGCGGCTCGAGCGGATTTCGAACACGCCCTCCGACTGCAACCGGACCACGCGCAGGCCAGAATCAATCTGGCGAAGCTGCAAGTGAAGAACTGATTCGGGCCTTGGTGTCTTGCCGGCGTCCCGTCTACGGCAGTTGAGACGTGCGGATGCGAGCCGCCCGCTCTGATATACCTGGACACATGCGGGTCCCTTCTTCTTGGCTAATCTCTTTGTTGGTTCTTACCGGACTGGGCTCTGCGGGTCGAATCTGTGCCCAGGATCCGCCGGAGCAGTTTCGCTGGGTAGATTTCCATGCGGAAAAGGACCAGGACACGGTCGTCTGGGTGACGCGGTCTCTAGCCGCCGAGAAATGGACCGCCATCCGCGAGATCGGTGTGGAGTATGACGCGGCCCTGGTCGTGACATCGTTCCGGGCTACTCCGAACTCTCCCATCGACCGGGATACGTTCACGCTGTGGAATGTCTCTCTCGTGAACCATGGAATTACGCCTTTGCTGACCGGGGTGAATCTCCGCTGGCTTGACTGGATGCATTTTGCCGCCAATGCACCGATGGAGCCAACAGCGCTCTATGACAACTGCCGCGGGTGTGCCGTCCAAACCTATTTCACGGCTTTCCACTATGACATTCGACAGCATATGTGGATGGCTCGCTGGGTGCAAGGCGGGCAAGGGGTGCCGCTGCGGAGCGCGAAGCCTCCGGAAGGCGTGGTGTGGACACAAGTGTATGCGGCGCTGTCTGACCCGGATGGGCACGATGTGCTGGGCTCCTGGGTCCATTTCGATTACGGAAAGGTGAAGCGGCCTGAGGACTTTGTCTATCGCTACGACCTGGACCCCTTCAGCAACCTGGAGCGTACCGAGATGTTGAGCGGCAAGGAAGCTGAAACCATGAAGGACAGGTTGTGCCGGGCCCAGTCAGATCTGACCGGTCTTGCCAGCGGGCAGGATTCGCCGCTATGCGCGTCCTTGCAGAAACCCACAGCGGAACGGAAACCCGTAACCACCCCGCCCGCGAACAATCGTGGGCAGTCTCAGCCGCCCGGCGCGCGGCACTGATTCCAGAGCAATTGTAGATGCGATTCGTCGCCGGTCTGGTCAATCCGGAACGAAATGTCCATCTGTCATCCTGCTAGCATCCAACGGAGTTGGAGAGTGCGATGACAAGTTTCCTCAGAGTTAGACGTTTGCCGTTGTTTGCATTGGCGGTCACGCTTGCCGTGGCTGGATGCCATAGCAACCCCGATCAGAATGCAGCCAATCAGGCACCAGACCAGTCCCAGGATCCGGCTAACGCCAACCTGGCGCCCGTGTCCGCGGCTACCAGTTCTTCTGCACCCTCGTCCTACGCAGCACCCTCTTCCGAGGGGACGAGCCAGAGCTCAGCCCCAACTTATGCGGATAGCTCGTATAACCAGGCCCCTTCGGATGACTATGAAGACGACTACGGCGCGCAGCCGGCGGAAACCGCAACCGATGCTCCGCCGCCTTTGCCGGAATACGACCAGCCTCCGGCCCCCGGAGACGATTACCTGTGGACGCCGGGCTATTGGAGCTATGCCTCAACCGGCTACTACTGGGTTCCGGGCGTGTGGGTGCAGGCTCCCTATCAGGGGGCGCTGTGGACTCCCGGCTACTGGGGTTACCGGCATCGCCGCTATGAGTTTTTCCGAGGCTACTGGGGACGGCACATCGGCTTCTACGGCGGCGTCAATTACGGCTTCGGGTACGTGGGAGTCGGCTACCAGGGTGGGTACTGGAAAGGCGACCATTTCAATTACAACCGCGCCGTGAATAACGTGAACCTGTCAGTGGTCCATAACGTTTACAACTACCAGGTCGCCAACAACACTTCGGTTATGCGGGTCAGTTTCAACGGCGGTTCAGGAGGAGTTCAAATTCGGCCCCGGCCGGCGGAACTGGCTGCGTGGCGAGAGCCCCACGCCGCGCCCATGCAGGCGCAGATCCAGGTGCAGCACTCTGCCAGCGCCGACCGCGCCCAATTTGTAGCCGTGAATCATGGGCATCCCGCCACCACTGTGTTCGCCAAGCCGATCCAGGCCGACCGCGATGTCCGGCCCGTGCCCCCGCCCCCCATGCGCAATGTGCCGGCCCCGCAACAGCAGGTTCAGCAACGTCCGATGCCGCAGCAACAAGGGCAACAGCGTCCAATGCCCCCGCAGCAAGGCCAACAACGGCCCATGCCGCAGCAACAGCAACAGCAACCGCAACAGCACCCTATGCAGCAGGGGCAGCAACATCCAATGCCACAACCGCAAGCTCAGCAGCGACCCATGCCGCAGCAGCAGGCGCCGGGACGTGTCGAGCCGTCTCGACCCAATCAGCCGCTTCCTCAACATCCTGCACCGCAACGGCCTGAAACCTCCAGGCCAAATCCGGAACGCCCTGAGTCGCATCAAGCCGCGCCGCAGAGGCCTGCGCCTCCCCAACAGCAAAGGCCTTCACCTACGCCGCAAAGGCCCGCTCCTGCACCGCAGCCAAGACCCGCTCCAGCACCGCAACAGCGCCCTGCCCCAGCGCCGCAGCACCAAGCACCGCCTCCGCAGGCACGGCCTGCTCCGGTGCATCCTGCACCCCAGGCACAACACCCGGCTCCGCCCAAGCCTGAATCCCGGCCGGAACCCAAGAAGGAGCATCAGTAACGGCCATGAATCCTGCGGAATAAGTCGTTCCGGCCGGTCGTCGGGACCCGGTCGGCCGAGGTTGGGAGGCAAGAACAGGTAGATCGGGTCTGGTGGGTCAGGGCTGGTAGGTCGGCGCTCCAGCCCTGAGATCGCAAGCGCCGAAACCAACGGCGCTTCAGCCCCTGAGGTATGCTTTTCGGGTTCACCCCCCGAATTCCTCCTCTTTCCGCATCCTGTTTACCCGAGTCCGAGCGAGCGTGGCAATCTGCTCACTCGGACTCGGGTTGATTTCCGCGGTTTCTGGTCCGCCAACCGGCTGATCACTGAGCCGTTTCAACCCGGATGGCCACCAGATTCCGCACCCAGCGGGCGGGGCGGGTTTCTCCGCTGGCAACCAACTGGAATGAGCCATTCGCGCCGAGGCTCTTTCCGTCCAGCGTGTCGGCAACCATCACTGTCGCATCGTGGACGTCCGGGGTCACTTCGCCAACCGAGAAGACTACTTGGTAGCCGTCGGCGCCTTGGGCGACGAGATAAAGCAGGAACTCCTTGCCGTGGGGCTTTTGGGGTACACCCAGTGACGCCAGCAGATCGGCCAGCAGGACCCCGGAATAAGTCTGGTTGACCTTGGCGTGGGTGTTGAACACGGTCAGGGTCTTGTGCGGCAGAGCTGCCAGGGAGGCTGGGGTCCATTGGGCCGACTTGCCTGCGAAGGTGCTGGTCAGCAGGTCCGCCGGAACCGACGGGCCATGACGATCCATCGACATCGGCGGCATTTCGCCCCCGGGGTTCGATTGGGGCGGGTTAGGGGCCGGCATTTGCGCCGCCAACGTGACCACTGCTAATACGAAGAAGGGAATCGTTACCCATCGCTTCGAACCCATGGTGAATCCTCCCAGAGATCCATCGTATACTTGCGTCATGTCGATTTTGGGCAACGTCGCAGCCATCGCTAAAGGGATGAGCATCACATTCCGGGAGATCCTGGAACCGACCCAGGTGGAGAACTACCCGGACGGGCCTGGGCCCTTGCGGGGGGCTGTCCTCGAACAGCGCTACCGCGGCGCACATGTGCTGCAGCGCGACGAGAATGGTCTGGAGAAGTGTGTGGCCTGCTTTTTGTGCGCGGCCGCCTGCCCTTCCAACTGCATTTTCATCGAAGCGGCTGAAAACACTGAGGAGCAGCGCATCTCGTCCTCCGAGCGCTACGCCAAGATCTACAACATCGACTACAACCGGTGTATTTTCTGCGGCTACTGCGTGGAAGCCTGCCCCACCGACGCCATTACCCACGGGCACGGTTTCGAACTGGCTACCTTGAACGCCACCAATCTGGTGATGCGCAAGGAAGACATGCTGGTGCCGGTGAGCGCGCTGACGGCCAAACAGGGCTAGCTCCTTGCATTTTCGACTCCCCATTTTGCCGGGATCGAGTTGAGTCGATTGCTGACCCGCCAGGGCAGGTTTCATAGCCTTCGAAACTTGAAGGGCGAGCCGCCACGACGCAAGCTCCTGCGCTGCAGCGAAGCCAGCCAGTCTGTCCCTACACAAATGCTGCAAAGAACCGGGCTCGGTGTTCCCTGGCACCTCGGAGGTCGGCAGAGCCGTTCCAGGAAACGGGCTGGATTATTACCAGATTGGGCACGGACCTGATGGCAATGAACGAGATTGCTATCGACAACCACCTGCCGGATGAGAAGCTGAAGCATCGACGATCCGCGAGGAGCGGAGTGGACGATTTCTTGCAGCCGGCGGCAAGTGCCCGGCACGGCGTCAGAACCAATTGCTTTCCCAATTTCCCCAGCATTGTCTCCTCCGAAGTCGGTCGATGTGCGATCGCAAGAACAAATGAATTCGAATGCAACGTGTTCGGTGCGTATCAGATGCGTCGGGCATCTGTGCTGCGTGCGCGAATCGGGCAAGGTTCGTTGGGTTGAGCGAATTGCGAGCCAATGCAATTGTGGTTCACCATCGGCAAGGCATGTTTTCGTCGAGTAATATCGCGCCGCAATCGGGCAGCGCAAAAGGGGAACTTTCCATGAACGCAAAGCAGATCCGCCACACAGCTTCCCTGCCACCGGTTTCCCGATCGTTCGACGCAGAGATCGCGGAACTGGACTTTCTGAAGGGAAGAGCGCTGGATGCCGCGGCGGTGCAGTATCTGAGCAAGATGCTGGGCCATCGGAACAACTTTCTGGTCGCCAAGGCAGCCAAGTTAATCGCGGATGGGGAACTGTTCGAGCTTTTGCCCGAGGTACTCAGGTCCTTCGATCGGTTCTTCGCGGACGCGATCAAGAGCGATCCACAGTGCTGGGCCAAAAACGAGTTGGCCCGGACGCTGATCAAGCTGGAACATAGCTATAAAGACGAGTATCTGCGTGGCATGCGTCACCACCAACTGGAACCGGTCTGGGGTGGCGCGTCAGACACCGCAGGCACGCTGCGAGGAATATGCGCCCACGCCCTGATCAATTGCCAGGGGATCACGGAAGCCGACATGTTGACAGCGTTGCTGGAGCCACTGGTGGATACGGATAAGACGGTGCGGATCGAAGCGGCGCGGGCCATTGGAGAGGTAGGCGGCATGGGCGGTGCGCTGATCCTGCGGCTGCGTGCTTTGCTGGGCAAGGACGAGCCGGAGGTCCTGGGCGCGGTCTATGGATCGCTGCTGGCCATCGAGGGGGCTTATGCTATCCCGTTGGTGGTTGACATCCTGAGGGAAGGCGACGATGTCTCGGCGGAGGCGGCATTTGCGCTGGCCGACACCCGGACCGAAAAGGCATTGGTGGCGCTGATCGACAGGCTGCGCGCCGGTGCCGATTCATGGTTCCGCTCTGTGCTTCTGGGCGCGATTGCGCTGACCCGTTTGCCCGGGGCAATGGACTTTCTCATCGCGTTGATCGAACAGGATACCGGCGAAGCAGCCGTGGTGGTCGAGGCTTTGGGGCGCATAGCGCCTAAAGCTGAAGTGTGCGCGCGTGTGAAACAGGCCGTCGAGGCAACCGGCAATGAACGCTTGGCCGCAGCGTTCCGCGAACACTTGCAGCAGCCTCCGCAATAAGTTCTGTTTGCGTTGCAGAGAATTATGACCGTTTGTGCAACAGTGGAAACAGGGTTGTAGAAAACATCGTGTGACCTCCTCGAACGGCCGGGATGCACTGCCCAAAGGCAGCCGCATTGTCCGGCCGTTCGATTTTTATCCTGGCCATTCCGGGTAGGGACGATTGCATATCCTCATAAGTAGAGACGTAAAGCGATTATTGGTAGAGTTTTCCAGAAAGCAGCGATACCCCTTTTTAAACCGGTTTGACTCGTCTATTCCGCGGGTGTTCTGATGGATGCGGCGAGATGGGCAATAGCCGAACCGGAATCGGTATACCTCGAAACCGAACCACTCGAGCCGATGCGACCAGACGGCAATTCCGGTTCTGCTCAAGAAGTTCGTCCGCGGAAAAACTTTGGGGGACTCAAGATGCAAGCAAGAGTAGCAGTGGCAGTAGCGTTTTTCTTATCGTTTTCGTTGTTGGGCGGTTGTGGTGGCGGCAGTAGCAGCACCACTGGAACCGGCGGTGGAGGAGGCGGAACAACTCCTGTTCAAACCCAGGCTGCCGCTCCCACCATTACGACCGCGGCCGCGTTGAACGGCGCCGAGATCGTCAGCATGGCCTCCACGACCTCCGGGGCGACCATCTACTACACGCTGGACGGCACGACGCCGACCAGCGCGTCCGAACTCTATGCCGGCCCGTTCCTGGTGGCCTCCAACCTGACCATCAATGCCGTGGCCACCGCTTCGGGCGATACCAACAGCACTGTCGCCACCCAGAACTTCGCGGCCAACATCGCTTCGGGAACGCTGGTGTGGAGCGACGAGTTCAATGCCGGAGCATCGGCGAATGCGGCGCCCAATGCGCAGGTGTGGACCTACGACGTGGGGACAGACTGCTGCGGCAACAGCGAGCTGGAGACGTATTGCGCCTGGGCTTCTTCCACCGGGCCATGCAACCCGGCCAGTCCCAACGCGTACCAGGGCACCGACGGCTACCTGCACATCGTTGCCTCCAATCCTTCAACCGGCGTGTACACTTCGGCCCGTATGAAGACCGAAGGCCTGTTCAGTTTCCAATATGGACGCATCGAGGCACGCATGCAGTTACCTGAGTCGCAAGGCATGTGGCCTGCGTTCTGGCTGTTGGGCAGCAACATCAATTCTGTTCCCTGGCCGGCATGTGGCGAACTCGACGTCATGGAACACATCGATGGCAACAATCCTCCGCCCTATGTTGGAGGAGCTGCCCCGGGGTACGATTGGACCCAATCCTCTGTCCACGGGACTGGTCTTTCGGGAGGAACTCCTTATCATCCATCGGGATTCTCCGCAGCTGCCTGGCACACTTACGGCATGATCTGGAGCAAGGGAAAGATCCAGTATTATGTCGACGATCCCACGAACATCTACGAGACGTTCACGGCCAGTTCCATGGCTGGTACCTGGCCTTTCGACCAGGGGCCGCAGTTTGTGCTCCTCAACCTGGCAGTGGGAGGCACCTGGCCGGGCAACCCGGATGCCACCACCGTGTTCCCTTCGACCATGCTGGTGGACTACGTCCGCATTTACGCCAACTAGGGCAATCGAATTTCAGCGCCTCGCCGAATCCAACCCGAATAGGCGAGGCGCTGGAGATCTTGGGGAACCTTCGAACAAGCTTCGATTCCTGCTCGGGAATTCCCTCAGGGGCTAAACAGGCTGCGGAAAAACTCTTCGGGAAGGCACGGTGCGTCAGGGCACGACCGGGGCACCGGGGGACCCTCAGGGTCGGGGTCGCGTGCCGATAAGGCCCATAGAATGAGTGGGGACTTTAGACCCCGAGGGATGCTCTTCAGAACTTCTGGGTCAAGACAAGGGTTTTTCCGCAGCCTGTAAAAACCCAGTTTGTTATCGCGGCACGACTAAAGTCATGCCCCTTCAAAACATCGGCTTAATCGGAGCTACCTTAGCTTGCGCGGACGGCAAAAAGTTACTCTAGTTGCATAAATCGATTTCAAACAGATGAACGTCTGTTACTTAAGTGTCACAGCTCTGTAAATTAAAATTTGCACCCCATTCTTATTCGCTTCACCCTCCTTTTACAATTGTTGGCGGATACTACTCCCGTGATCTCGCATGCTGGGCAGAAGGTTCCGCTGAAACTCGTCACAGGTTCCACGTCGCTGGTGGATCTCGCCTTTCCAACCATAGCGCCATCGCTGCCCACAATTCCGGTTCAACCGCGGATTCGCTTGGAGATCGGCCGATACCGGCTGCGGATGGCCGAGACCGGGGAAGACCGGGCTGCTGCCTGCCGGCTGCGCTTCAAGGTTTTCAATATCGAATTGGGCGAGGGGTTGGCGAGTTCCTATGAAACGGGACTGGATACCGACGCTTTTGACTTGGTTTGCGAGCATCTGCTGGTGGAAGACCGGGTTGACCGGCGGATTGTGGGCACCTATCGGATGCAGTCCGGAGCCACGGCCGCGCGGAACCTGGGTTATTACTCCGAGCAAGAGTTCAGTTTTGCCCCTTACGAGCCGCTCCGGGAGGGCATTTTGGAGTTGGGCCGGGCCTCCATCGACCGGGAACATCGCACTCCCGAGGTTCTTACTCTGTTATGGAGAGGCATTGCGCAGTATGCTACCGATATGGGGCTTCGTTATTTGATCGGTTGCTCTTCGCTCTCTTCAAAAGACCCGGCTGAAGGTTGGCAGATGTATCGCCAACTGGAGCATTACCGGGTTTCGCCGGAGTTCGAGACGGTGCCGACCGCAGCCTACGCTTGTCCCATCGAGCCGGAGGGCGCACAAGCACAGCCGTCGCCGCTCCCGCAGGAAGCCGGTACCGTGGAATCGCAGGAAGCCAGTCAGGTGAAGGTCCCCAAGCTGCTGAAGACCTATTTGGCCATCGGCGCGCGCATTGGGGCGGCGCCGGCCTGGGATCGCGAATTCGGCACCATCGACTTTCTCACGCTGCTCGATCTGAAAACCGTTTCCGCGCCGGCACGCCATCGTTTCCTGGCACCGCTGACGCAATGAGCCTGCGCGCCGCCCGGCGTGCTGTGACGCTGGGTTTGGCTCTCCTCTGCTGCTTCTTTTACTCGCTTTGGATGCGTCTGACAGGTCCGGACACGATGGACCGGCGAGCCCTTTGGCTGCACCAGTGCGCCCGGTTCGTGATGAGAATGCTGGGTGTCCGTCTGACGGTCACCGGCACGCCGCCGAAGGGCGGTTTGTTGGTGGCCAATCATCTCAGTTACCTGGATATCATGATCTTC
The DNA here is from genome assembly GCA_964560845.1 of uncultured Occallatibacter sp. Lineage (GTDB taxonomy): Bacteria > Acidobacteriota > Terriglobia > Terriglobales > Acidobacteriaceae > Telmatobacter. The sequence continues at coordinate 12,507 of CAZLMY010000039.1, forward strand.
GGGGCGGCGTTGCCCTGCCACCTGGTGTCAAAGGTCCAGATTAGCCACTGGCCCTTCTTCGGGACCTTGGCGCGCGCTTGCGGGACGATTTTTGTAGATCGGCAAAGCCGCGCCAGCGCCGAATTGGTAACCGAGCAGATCGCCGAACGCCTCAAGGGGCCGGCCCCGGTGCTGTTTTTCCCCGAGGGCACCAGCACCGACGGCACCGAACTGCTGCGCTTTCATTCCCGTTTTTATACTCCAGCCGTGAAAGAGGGGATTCCGGTGACAACGGCGGCAATCCGTTACGTGCCGGAGGACGGAACGCCGGAGCGGGAGCTGTGCTGGTTTGGCGACGCGGACTTTCTGCCTCATTTGGTGAAGTCGCTGGGCGGCCCGAACTTCTCAGCCGAGGTTTCGTTTGGAGAGCCGCATGTGTATGCCAGCCGCCGCGCCGCCGCCGATGCGACCTGGACCGAGATTGCGGCCATGCGGGAAGTGGACGTCCTCACGCCCCAATGAGTCAGGCTATACCCGCTGTGGCAAACCCTTCGGGAAGCTGCTGTGTGCATGGGCACGACTTCTGAGGTGCCGACAAGGCCAATTGAATGGGCCTGCCTTGAGGCCTTGCGGTGTGTGTCCGGGCTTCGGCCCTCAAACTGGCGTTTTTTCAAGGCCAATTTTGCCTTTGACCGCTGATCGCGGGGGAGCTGTCGACCCACGCACGACGAGACTGGTTGAGACCAGGAATTCGCGCTGGATTTTGGGGTTTTCGGGGTCTTCAGCCTGCTGGCGAAGGGCCTCGAACGCGGCGTGGGCCAAGTCGGCGCGACTGAGCCGAATGGTGGTGAGCGGGGGAAGGGTGAATTCGGCAAAGTCGATGTCGTCAAGGCCGACGACGGACACATCCTGGGGAACACGCAATCCATCCATATAGGCGGCACGGAGAACGCCGATGGCGGTCATGTCGTTGGAGCAGACGATGGCGGTGGGCCGACTGGCGAGGGATTGCAACTGGGCAAAGCCTGCCACGCCGCCCTTGAGAGTGTGATCGCACTCGATGATCCACTTCTTCTGGATGGTCAGTCCGGCAGCCTGCATCGCGGTGCGGTAGTCGTTCTCGCGGGTGATGGCCGAATGCAGTTTGTGAGGCCCAGACAGGAACGCGATCTTGCTGTGTCCCAACTCCACCAAGTGGTTCACGGCCTGACAGATGCCGGTGTTGTAGTCCAGCAGGATGGTGCTGACTTTGGGCACACCTGGGCGAAACTCAGCCAAGACCATGGGAATGTCGTTGTGCAGCAGTTGGTCGAGCACCGGTTCTTCGGCGCCGAAGCTGAGAACGGCCACACCCTCGACCTTGCGCTCGATCATGCGGCGGACACAAGACGCCAGCACGGCCGCATCGCTATTCGACGATCCAATCAGGATCTCGTAGCCGTGCGCGACCGCGACTTCTTCGAAGCTCTGAATCAGCTCCGGGAAGAAGGGGTTGGTAATGTTTTCAACGATAACCCCCAGAATGCGGCTGCGGCCCGATACCAGGCTGCGCGCATGGGTGTTGGGAAAATAATTCAACTGTTCGATGGCCTGCCAGACACGCTTCGACAGCCGGTCGCTCACCGCCGGAGAACCATTGATGGTGCGTGAAACCGTGGCAATAGAAACCTTTGCCAATGCAGCAACGGTGCGGATATCGGGCGTTTTGGCTACAGCTGTGCGCGTACCTTTTCGAACCACGAACCAATCCTCATCCAAGTGGAACCTGTGTGAATGCAATGTTAGCGCATTCACAGTATCTTTGCCGAAGTCATCTGAGAGCATAAGCCTGGACCGGGTGACGCCGCCAGACTTGAGCAAACAAGACAGGCAATTCGATTAGCCGGATTCTAGCCCTCTTCAGCAATCAGCAAGCGCAGATCCCGCAGATTGTGGCCGGTCGGCCCGGTAACCACAGCATCGCCCAAAGCCGTAAACATGGGGCATGCGTCGAAGGCCGCGAGCGAAGACTTGAGGTGAAACCCGAAGGTATGAGCGCGGGTAACCGTGGTGGGATCGGCAATGGCTCCTGCCGACTGGGTATTGCCGTCGATGCCGTCGGAACCGGCGCTGAGCACGGTGAGGCGCTGGGGCGCATATTGTTCCAGATCGAGCGCGCAGGCCATCACAAACTGCTGATTGCGCCCGCCAGCGCCAGGAACCCGGTCCATCTTGACGGTGACTTCGCCCACCGAAATGAGGCAAAGGCGGGGATGAATGGCGCGCAGGGCATGGAACCGTTGCAGCAGATAGCGCGCAGCGTCCGCATAGTCCCAGTCGTCGCAGCTGTTGTCAACCACCACGTGGAACCCGGATTTGGCAGCCAGCGCGCGCGCGTTCTCCACCAAGTCGTGGCTTGAGAGCAGGATCTCGTAAACCGAATCGCGGAAAGCCGGGTCTTCGCCGCTCATCGCGACGGCGGCCGTCACTTGCCTGGTCGGAGCGGATCCGGCCCACGGCAGGCGCGGAAAAAAAGGTGAACGCCAAACCTTGTTTCCGGGCGACTCGGGCAGGTCCTCGCGCTCGAAAAAAGTCCGAATCGAGGCCGGCAGCTTGGGAGCGAGATCGTATTTGCCCAGCAACTCGCGGACTTCGGCGACGGTCGAGTGATCGGGCGAGGTGGGGCCGGAGGAGAGGGCGTCGAGCGAGCGCAGCGGCACATCGGGCACCAGCAGGCTCACCTTGGCTGCGTCCGGCGCGGCAATGGCCAGCCGGCCGCCCTTCACAGCGGAAAAGTGCTTGCGCAGGGTATTGACCTCGCCAATGGGCGCCCCCGAGGCCAGCAGCAGCTGGTGGAAGGCAATGGTGTCGTCGAGGCTGATCTGCGAATCGAGAGGCAGATCGAACATGGCCGAGCCCCCGCCGGAAATCAGGAAAAAAACCAGCGTATCTTTGCGGGCCTTGCGGAGCAGGGCCAAGGTGGCGCGAGCCGCGCTGAACGAGTCCTCATTGGGAATCGGGTGGCCGCCTTCAAAGTAGCGAAACCGCCAGTTGCGCGCCTTGGGCAACTGGTTGGAGCAGCAGATGCCCCTCATCCCTTTGCGGCGCTTCATGCGATCGAGCAACACTTCCAGCATGGGACCGGCAACCTTGCCCATGGCAATCACGAAGATGCGCTTGTAGGAAGAGAGCTTGATGCTGGAGGGGCCGCTGCCGTCGGGCAGCAGGCGATGAAGCGCATCTCCTTCAAACCGGATGCGCCGATCGAAGGCCGATCCGATGCTGCAAGCTTCCAATGCTCCGGTAAAAATCTCCGTTGCCGTGGCGTGGAGAGATTCGAGGGCTGCAGCGCTGGCCGGGGTCATATGAGTTGCTCCTTGAGCCAACCCGAGAGCGCATGCTGCATGGGCTCCAGGTGGCCGGTAAAGAAGTGGTCGGCGCCGGGGACAAACGCCAGATGTTTGGGTTCAGAAGCGGACTCGGCCACCTGTTCCAGCAAGCGTGCTGGCGCAAACTGGTCATGGTCTCCGCTGAGGAAGAGCTTGGGGTGCATACAACGAGCGAGGCAGGGGTAAGAATAATCGCGGTCTTTGGATTGGATAGGAAGCCCCAAAGCGACCAGGGCGCGAATGAGGATGCCGGGTCTGGTAAGGCCGCAACAGGCCTTGAGCATCATGGCTGCGCCAAAGCTGAAACCGGCGGCGACAATCGGGCGCCTGTATTCGTTCTGAAGCCATTTCAGAGCTGCCAGCACATCGCCGGACTCCGCCTCGCCATCGTGCGTGCCCTGGCTCAGGCCGGTGCCGCGAAAGTTGAAGCGCAGCACCGGAAGTCGATTGGCCCATTGCGTTGCGTTCAGCACTTTCATGGCGTGATACACCACCTTGTTGTGCAAAGAACCGCCGCCCAGGGGATGGGGATGGCAAACAAGTGCCGCAAAAGGCGCGTCGGAATCGCCCTCATTCACCACCGCCTCCAACTTGCCCGCGGGGCCGATGAGGTCCACGCTACGCAGTTGAGCGGCGTTCGTCCGGAGAGGAGAGGAGATTCTGGCGATCATTCCATTCCTCATTCTACGCGCAACCGTGAGGGCCCTTCATCAAGGGGCATAAGGATTGCATGATTTTGTGGGGCCCGGATTTTCCAGGCCCCAGGCCCGACGTGAAGTCCATTCAGACGAAGGATGGAAACCATGGGTAAGGTATCCTGGAATCATCATGAACGATCTTCGAGCCCCCGAGCCTCTCGACCCCATCCGGTATACCCGTCAATTGTGCGAAATCGAATCCACTACCTATAACGAGGGGGCGGTGGGCGATTTTCTTGCCGATTCTCTCGCCCAGCGCGGTTGGGCCGTGGAAAAGACCCCCGTCGAGCAGCCGAAAGAGAACGCCCAGGGCGGCCCTCGTTGGAACATTTATGCCGGCAAGGCCGGAGAGACCCCCGACCTGGTGTTTTCAACCCACATGGACACCGTGCCTCCCTATATCCCCTTTAGCGAAGACGACGAGTTCCTGTATGGCCGCGGCGTTTCCGACGCCAAGGGAATTCTCGCCGCGCAGGTGGCCGCCGGTGAAGCCCTTCGCGCTGCTGGATACAAGATCGGCTTGCTGTTTGTGAGCGGCGAAGAGCGCGATTCGGCCGGCGCCCTGGCCGCCAACCTGGTTTCCAAGGGTAGCCGCTTTCTCATCAATGGCGAACCCACCGACAACCGCCTTGCTTTGGCGTCGAAAGGCGCGCTGCGGGCATCCTTCAAGGCAACCGGCAAGATGGCTCACTCGGCCTATCCCGAACTCGGCGACAGCGCGGTTCACAAACTCGTGGAAGTCATGGGAAAGCTTTTGACGATGCCCCTGCCGGAACTGGACGGCATCGGCCCCAGCACGCTGAATATCGGCCAGATCCACGGCGGCCACGCGCCCAACGTAATCGCCGACAAGGCCGAGGCCCAGGTGTTGGTGCGGACTGTCACCGACTCGGCGCAGGTGCGGGCGCAATTGACCGCCATAGCGGGTGACCAGGCCGAAGTAGAATTTACCCTGGACACTCCTTTTGTGCGCCTTCGCGCCGTCGAAGGCCTGCCCACCATGGTGGCCAAGTTCGCCACCGACATTCCCCAGTTGACCAACTGGGGCGAGCCGCTATTGCTGGGCCCCGGCTCCATCCATGTAGCTCACACCCCGTTCGAGAAGCTCAACAAGAAAGAATTGCTCGAAGCGGTCGAGTTATACATCAAGGTGGCCAAGCAGTTGCTGAGCTGAGTTGCGGGGAAGCAAAATCATGACGACCGGTAGGCCCGCCGTCTGTTATGCTTCCCCTGCGCTTTCCCCGAGCGCTCCAATGCAGCGAGGTCGACATGACAACAGCAGTCGTTGCTCCGGTTACTCCGGAACGCATCTACCAGTTTGCCTTTGCCTATGCGGCGCCCCTGGTGCTTGAAGCGGCGATTCGCCATCGTGTTTTTGACGTGTTGGACGGCGGTGCGAAATCCGTCGCCGAGACAAGTGTTGCTACCGGCGCCTCCGAGCGCGGTTTGGCGGCCATCATGGATGTGCTGGTGGGCTTTGAATTCCTGGCCAAGGACCGCCGGGGAAGGTATTCCCTCACACCGGAGAGCGCGACCTTTCTGGTGAGCGGGAAGCCGGAGTTTCAGGGTGGGCTCATTCGCCACACCAGCGAACACCTGCTGCCCAAATGGCTGGGATTGAACGAAGTGGTGGCCACGGGTAAACCCGTTGCCGCCGTCAACGAACAATCCACCGGCACGGAGTTTTTTGAGAAATTCGTCAACGATATCTTCCCCATGAGTTATCACGTGGCGCAGGAACTGGCCGCGCATCTCGACCTGAATGGTGAAACGCGTGTTCTGGATCTTGCCGCGGGTTCGGGCGTGTGGGGTATTGCGCTGGCGCAAAGCTCCCCGCAGGTGCGGGTTACGGCTGTGGATTGGCCAGGGGTGATTCCAGTTACTCGAAACACGGTAGCTCGCTTTGGGCTGGCGGATCGATTCACCTTTGTGGCCGGAGATTTGCAGCAAGCCGATTTCGGCGCCGGGCACGATGTGGCAACGCTAGGACACATTCTGCATAGCGAAGGCATTGAGCGCAGCAAGGCTCTGTTATCCAGGACGTTTCAGGCCCTCGCCTCCGGGGGAACCATCTCCATCGCGGAGTTTCTGGTGAATGCGGAGAGAACAGGGCCACTGAACGGGCTCATCTTTGCGGTCAACATGTTGGTGAACACCGACTGCGGCGGGACGTATTCGTTTGAGGAGATCGGCGAATGGCTCGGTGAGGCCGGGTTTGTTGACGTACGCAAGCTCAATACACATGGACCGTCGCCCTTGATTCTGGCAACGAAGCCGTGAAAAGCAGATGTAGGTTATCAGGGGGTCAGTTGGGGTTACGGCTGCGAGCGTGGTGACTTCCCATCCTTGCGCCGGAAAAGCGAGCAAGGGTGGGCACGGGATTTCACGGCTGGAATGGCCCTCGCAATGTCCTGCTCGGTTTTGTGAATCCGGAAAGAACTCTGAAGATCGCGGATGCCATCACTTCATATAGAACAAAGAAAACCAAAGCGAGGCTCGCGTACCAACCAACCGAAGAAGCGGCGGCAGGCAAATGCGAAAGACATAGATCGAAATATTGGGCTTGCTTCGTCGTGTAAGCAGTGCGTCCAAGCTGGGACGACTCGTCCAAGATGCCCCGCTGCCACAATCCGAACAGAAGCCCAAGGCTGACAGCGGAAATCAATCTAGATAATTCCTTCAGGTTCATTGGACCAATTCTATCGCAAGTACCAATGTCTTTTTGCAGAGCGCGGCGGCGAAGTTTCGCCTCGCATTGCAGCGAATCTCCCAAAAAAGCAACTGCAGAAACAGCCGTTTCGCTGGTTTCCAAGCCTCTTTGCGGTTTCGGCTTCTTCCGGGAGCCGCAAATTGGACAATCGAAACCGAAAGACCGGGAGCCAGCAAAATCCGCCCTGCGCTGATACCCTAACAGCAGCCATGAACGACAATTTGCACCAATTGCGCTGTTTCGGTTGCGGGGCACGGATCGCTGGGACCCAAGCCCAGCCAGACTTTCGCTGTGTCGAATGCGGAGACCTTTTTGAGGTCGAATATCCGGGCTGGGGACAGCGCCGGGGCAACGACCGGCCCAACGCCGGCGCCCTCAAGTGGCTGTGGAGAGAGCGCCTCAGCTCTTCCGAGGCCCTTGATCACTCCGGAGTCTGGCGTTTCCGCGAACTGTTGCCCATTTTGGACAGCTTTGGCGATGCCGTGACCCTTTTCGAGGGCAATACCCCTCTCTACCATCTGACCCGCGCGTCCAAGGCTCTCGGGATCGACCAGCTCTTTGCCAAGCACCAGGGCATGAATCCCACGGGATCGTTCAAAGACACCGGGATGACTGCGGCGTTGAGTGTGGCCAAAGAGCGCGGCTTCGAGTGGGTGGCCTGCGCGTCGACCGGCAACACTTCGGCGGCCATGGCGGCCTATGCGGCCCGTGCCGGCCTGCGCAGCCTGGTTCTGATTCCCGACGGCAAGATTGCCTGGGGCAAGTTGTCGCAGGCCATGGATTACGGCGCCATCACCTGCCAGTTGAAGACCGATTTCGACGGCTGCCTGAGCCTCTTGACCGAGATTGTGAAGCAAGCGCCGATTTACCTGCTGAACTCGGTGAATCCGTATCGGCTTGAGGGCCAGAAGACGCCGGCTTTCGAAATTGCAGAGGCTTTCGATTGGAATGTGCCGGATCATCTGATTGTGCCCGGGGGAAATCTGGGCAACAGCTCCGCGCTGGGCAAGGGGTTCCGGGAATTGCATGAACTGGGCCTGGTTGCGCGCCTGCCGAAGATCTCCGTGATTCAGGCGGCAGGGGCGAACCCGCTGTTCCGCAGCCTCAACGAGAATCATGGCGCGACGCTGGAGCCTGTGGAGGCGCACACCCGCGCCACTGCGATCCGGATCGGGAATCCGGCGTCCTGGCGCAAGGCGGTTCGGGTCATTCAGGACACGGGCGGTTGGTGCCTGGATGTCACCGAAGCCGAAATCGCCATTGCCAAGACGGAAATCGGCACCGAAGGACTAGGCTGCGAACCGGCTTCCGCCGTCACCCTGGCGGGGCTCAAGAAATTGCGCGCCGAAGGCAAGGTCTCGGCCGGCGAGACTGTCGTGCTGGTGCTCACCGGCCACACGCTGAAGGATGCCGATTACACCATCGACTTCCATCGCGGAACCCTGCTGAACGAAGACGAAGCCAAGGGATTCGAAGAGCCGATGGCGAGGCTGCGGCGCAACGCGACGGTAGTCGAGGCGACTCCGTCGGCGGTGCTGGCTACCCTCAAGGGCGGTCTTGGATGAGCGATGCAGAGATGCAGGCCCCGGGAGGCATTCGCCTGCGGCTGCCTGCCACTTCCGCCAATCTGGGGCCCGGGTTCGATGCCGCCGCAGTGTCCCTCGATTTCTTTCTGGAGATCGAGGCGGAACCGGCAAGCGCCTTCTCGATTGCGGCGACGGGCCGAAACCGGGAACGCTGTGGGAAGCTTGAAGACAATCTCATTCTGGAGATTTACAAGAAGCTGCTGCAGCAGAATGACCGGGCTATTGTGCCGCTCGCGATTCGGATGGCGAACGACATTCCCTTGGGAATGGGCTGCGGGTCGTCTGCGGCAGGTCGCATTGCGGCCATTTTGCTGGCTGTCCATTTCGGCCAGCTAGGTTGGGGCTCCGACCGCATCCTGGAAGAGGCCTGCGTCCTCGAAGGGCACCCGGACAACGTGGCGGCCTGCTGGCTGGGCGGGTTTGTGACCGCGGCCCGGGAAGGCAGAACCGTCTATGCAGCCCGTGTCAGGCCTCCCACTTCGTGGAGGGCGATCGTAGTTCTTCCGGCCGATCCTCTGGCAACCAGCAAGGCCCGGGCCGTGCTTCCAGGTTCCTATTCCCGCGCCGATACGGTAGCCAATATCCAGTCCGTGGCGCTGCTGGGCCTGGCGTTCGCCCAGGAACGGGCCGATCTGGTGCGGATTGCCATGAAAGACCGCATTCATCAGCCGTACCGGGAGGCAATTTGTCCCCAGTTGCCCCTGCTGCTGCCCACGGCGGGAAAGGACGGTATCCTGGGAGTGGCACTGAGCGGTGCGGGCCCTGCAGTCCTGGTTGTCGTAGAGAGCGAACGCTCTTTGGAACAGGCCTCGGCAGCTATTTTGGCCGCACTCACCCCCTTGTCCAAACCGGAGCTTATTGTCTGCCGTTTTCTAACCGACGGTGCGAATCAGTTCCTTGGCGCCTGTCAGGGCGAATCGTGCGAAGTGGAGCCGGCAAGCTGAAATCACGGGCTCAATTCTTCGGCAATTTGAAATCGTACGATCTTTGACCCTTTATCAAATGGGCTGAGTGGGCCAAAAGACGCCGTAACCGAAGTATTCGACAGACGTTGATAGAATTCGCCCTGACCCGCGAGGGGCAAGGATTGGGTCAGTTTCGGCCTCTCGTTGCGACTTTCTCGGAGGGTGCCGCATCCTATGAGAGCGCAATAGCCGGTACACTGGATGGAGTGAAGGTGCCGCAAGGAGGATCATGGCTGGTTTGGGAGTGATGGAAGTTAGCGATGCAACGTTCGACCAGGAAGTGCTCAAGAGCGAGCAACCGGTTCTGGTGGATTTCTGGGCCGTATGGTGCGGTCCGTGCAAGGCGATTGCGCCCATCGTGGACGATGTGGCGACCAAGTTCGCCGGGCAACTGAAAGTGGTCAAAGTGAATGTCGACCAAAACAGTTCCAGCCCCTCCCGCTATAATATTCGCGGCATTCCGGCGCTGCTGTTCTTCAAGGGCGGCAAGGTGGCGGACCAGATCGAGGGTTGGAAGCCGCAGGATGTGATCGAAGAGAAGATCAAGCGCTTGCTGGCATAAGCCGTTCCGGCATGATTTTTACTGAAATAGCGAAGGCCCGGAGAACTTCTCCGGGCTTTTGCTATTTCATGGGACTTGTAGGCCGGAGTCTTGTAGGTATCCCATCCATTCCGCAGAAAATCGCGGGATGGATGGAGTGCCCAAGTTTACAGCATCCAAAAGGCACTATAGCGATTCCAGAATGACTGTACCCAGGAACCGCAGCGTTCAAGTCGACGCGACCACAAGGAGCGGCGACCCTGCACGATGCAAGATAGGGCACACCTATTCTGGAATCGCTCTAATACCCGGCCGGCGCCGGTGCCGCAACGGCTTTGGCAATGGGCTCCAGGCCGAGGCGCTTGCGGCAATCTTCGAGCATGGTCTCGGTCCGGGTGGCGCCCACGCGCGTCACGCCAATCGCTCTGACAGCCAACAAGGCATCCAGATCCCGAATGCCGCCTGCGGCCTTCACCTGAACAGTCGCGGGAGAATGCTTGCGCATCAGTTCCAGGTCGGGTAGCGTGGCTCCGCTGGCAGCGTAGCCTGTCGAGGTCTTGACCCAGTCAGCACCGATTTCCCCGCATATCTGGCACAGGCGGATTTTTGCAGCGTCGTCCAGATAGGCGTTCTCAAAAATTACCTTGATCTTGGCGCCTCCTGCATGAACTGCCTCGGTCAGGGCCAAAAGCTCGTCCTGCACATACTGCCAGTCACCGCTGCGGGCCTTGCTGATGTTGATGACCGCATCCAGTTCCTGGCCGCCGTCGTTCAAGGCCTGATGGACCTCGGCAAGCTTGATTGCGGTGGTGTGGCCGCCATGGGGGAAGCCGATGGTGGTGCTGGCGTTGACGGTGGTTCCAGCCAGGCGCTCGGCGCAGCGGGCCAGATAGTAGGGCAGAATGCATACACTCGCGACGTTGTAGAGGATCGCCGTGGAACAGCCGTCTTCAAAATCCGCGACGGTGAGAGACGGGTTCAGGAGCGAGTGGTCGATCATTTTGGCAATGGAAACGTAATCAAAGGAATCGGTCAATTCAGTTTCTCCCAGATTGTGCGGATGGTCTTAACTCGGCCAGCGAGGAGGATATCAGGTTCGGCGCGAATGGGTGCGGAGATGAACGCCGCGAAGCCCGAAGGGCTTGGCCGAGGGTCCGGACGAAGATGTTGCAACGCATCGGAGGACCTTTGTTGAAAAGACCTCGGCAAGTTAGTGGGGCTTTGGCCGGGCAAGCTTCATTCCTCATTGATTGACGGCCCACTGAAAACGCATTCATCGCCAGATGGCGGGCGTCCAGATAGATCGATCGGGGCTCGGACCGAGCGGTTGGGCGATGCTATGAAGCAAACTCGGCGATACCCTGAAGCAGAATGGCATTGACAAGTCTGTAACAAGTTCTCTAGTCTACTGATCAACTACAAGAGGCAATCTACGGCTTAGCTATGGTCGCAACCGGCGACATTGTCTATGGTGTTGTGTTCCTCCAGAACACGGCGAGCCGGATGCGCCAAGCGGCTGTGGGGTCGTGGCCAAATGTATTGAGGATCACTGTCGTCCGATCACAAGTGTGAAATGGTTGCACTCTCTCTAAATCTGGAGAAAAAATTGCGTGACGCTCCAGCGGTCGCCAAGAGAGTGCCTCGTCCATGGTTTCTTGCAAGACCTCTTTTTGGGGTAGGGATCGTGTTCATCAAGCAGTCGGTCACCGAAATGTGGTTAGTGGAAATTGAATGTTGCAAGCAGCTGGGAGCAAGAAACCGGTGAATTCAGAACTCTCTTTGTCACTCGATGGTCAACAGTCAGACTGCACAGGCTCCAGCGGATTGTCGATCGCGCTGATCGGGCCGGACCACGAGCTCCGCGAGGCGGCTGCCGCTAGCCTCGGGGCCCGTCGTCAAGGGAAGGTCAGCCAGTATTCCTCCTACCCCGATCGCGACGAGATGCAGCGACTCAACAAGCAGCATCACGACGTGGTGATGATCGAGTTGGACAGTAACCTGGAACAGGCCCTGGACCTGGCGGAGGCTGTCCGCACCGAAGGCATTGCGACAGTGATGGTCTATTCGAAGACCACCGATCCGGAGGTTACCGACCCGGAACTGCTGATGCGCTGTATGCACGCGGGGATTCGCGAGTTTCTGAGTTTTCCCTTCAGCCCGGAGCGCGTTGCAACGGTATTGGAGCGAGTTGCGACACGCCAGTCGACTTGTCAGGCGAAAAAGGCAACTGGCCGCCTGCTTGTGTTCTTTGGCGCCAAGGGCGGCGCCGGAGTCACAACGGTTGCCTGCAACTTTGCCGTGACCATGGCACAAGTGTCATCCCAGAACACCCTCTTGATCGATCTCGATCTTCCCCTGGGAGCTGCGGCGCTCTGCCTGGGTGTTGTGGCTGAATACTCCACCATCGATGCGCTTCGCGACTATTCCCGGCTGGACGCAAATTTCCTTTCCAAGCTGCTGGTGAAACAACCCTCCGGACTGTCTGTGCTGGCCGCTCCCGGCAAACTCCCCCCGTATCAGGCTCCCGACGAAGCCGTGGAGAAGTTACTCACAGTTGCGCGGCAGGAATTCGACAATGTCATCGTCGACATGGGGTCGAAGCTGGATTCAGCGAGCGCAGCGATCTTCAAGGAGGCAACCACGGTTTTCCTGGTCACCCAGACCGGAGTTCACGAGTTGCGCAACTCGAACCGGCTGATTACACAGTACTTCAGCGCGGATGCTTCCAAGCTGGAAATCGTTTTGAACCGCTATGAGTCGCGAAATGGCCCGATCTCGGATCAGCAGATTACGAAAGCTCTGACGCGGCCCGTCAACTGGAAGATACCCAACGACCATGCCGCGGTTCGGCGGATGCATGATTCCGCTACTCCGATGGAGCAAACAGACTCCTCGGTTGCCAAGATGATTGGGAAGATGGCCCGGACGGTCTGCGGCCTGCCGGAAATCCCGGCCAAAGAAAAGAAGAAGGGTTTCAGTTTCAAACGGCTCAATAAAAGCAGTACAGAGAAGACGGTAACCGCTGAGGAGCCTCTATCCATTCTGCCTCCTCTTTCCATTCTGCCTCCACAGCCGGCGCCTGAGCCGGTCGATGCGGGTAGCCCATTCAGTTCAACGCAGCCTGAAGTCGCGGCAGAATCCTGGGACTACGCCGCCATAACGAAAGCACAACAGGAGGAATTGGATATGAGTAGTCCTTCCCGCGAATCTGGGGGACCGGAAACGCGCAAGTATAAAGGGGAAATCTACGTCAAGGGAACTGACGGTCAGTGGTACCGCGAGGGCACAGGGCCGGTGAGCGCGATTGCCGAGCCAGAGCCCGCCCCCGTGCAAGAACCACCCGTTGCGGAATGGACGCGTGAGGAACAGCAAGAGGAGAGTGTGCCCGATGAGGCAGCCACTGTCGTTTGGTCGGCGCCTGCCTCGATAGCCTATGGGACTCCGCTCGGCGGCACTCAACTGAATGCCATGGCAACGATCCCCGGAACGTTCACCTACACGCCGGCCGCGGGCCACATTTTGCCAGCCGGAACGCATACGCTGTGGGCGACCTTCACGCCGACAGACATCATGAGAGATCCCTCTCAGACCGCCGTATCTCTTTCAGTTACCAAGGCGAGCCCGGTTATCAACTGGCAGGAGCCCGATTCGATTCATTTCGGCACTGCCCTCAGCGCGGCTCAGCTCAATGCCAGCGCGTCGGTGCCTGGAACGTTCGAATACTCCCCGGCCATGGGTGAAGAACTCGCGGAAGGGGATCATTCGCTTTCGGTGAAGTTCACTCCGAAGAATTCGGCAAATTACAAAACCGTGGAAACCACGGTTACCCTCACAGTAACAAAGGCCCTACCGGTCATTACCTGGCCGACACCGGAATCAGTTGTCTATGGCACTCCGCTGAGCGGATTGCAGCTGAATGCCAGCGCTTCGGTCCCGGGCAAGTTCAGCTATACCCCTGCAGCGGGCTATGTGCTCACGGCAGGTGAGCATACACTTTGGGTGACCTTCACTCCGGCTGAAGCTGGGGACTACACCGCGGTTCAGGCGGATGCTTCGCTCGAAGTTACAAGAGCAACCCCTGCTATTTCTTGGACGAGACCGGAGCCGATTACCTACGGCACCCCGCTCAATGCCGCGCAACTGAATGCCACCGCATCGGTACCCGGAAGGTTTGCTTATAGCCCTGCTGCCGGTCAGATCCTCACTGAGGGGTCGCATACCCTCTCCGTGGTCTTTACACCGAACGACACTACGGACTACACCCAGGTCGCAACCGAAGTGGAGTTGACGGTTGCCAAGGCGACGCCGGTCATCAACTGGCCAATGCCCGAATCAATCGAGTACGGAAAGCTGCTGGGCGCGGATCAACTGAATGCAGCCGCATCGGTTCCCGGAAGTTTCGTTTACACTCCCGATGCAGGCGCGTTGCTTCCCGCCGGCATCCATGTGGTGACGGTTGCATTTACTCCGAATGACACTTCAAATTACACATCGACACAGGCCGAAGTACTGATCTCCGTCGCCAAGGCAACGCCCAAGGTCACGTGGTCGGCGCCTTCTTCGATCGTGTACGGAACACAGCTGAGCGCGGCTCAGCTGAATGCCACCGCATCGGTCCCTGGCACCTTCGCATACACGCCCGCAGCGGGCCAGGTGCTGCCGGCCGGCACACACAGCCTGTCGGTGCAATTCACTCCAACCGACAATTCGGACTACGCGACGGCAGAAGCCAAAGTGCCGCTGGCAGTGGCCAAGGCCAAGCCCACGGTTGCGTGGTCGATGCCGGAGTCGATTGCCTATGAGACCCCTCTCGGCTCGGCACAGTTGAATGCCACCGCCTCGGTTCCGGGATCGTTCTCCTACACGCCCGCAGCGGGTCAGGTGCTAACGGCTGGAACGCACAAGCTGTCGGTCGTGTTCAATCCGAAAGACAGCTCCAACTACACACCTGCCGAAGGCAGCGCATCGGTCAAGGTCACCAAGGCCATTCCCGCCATCTTCTGGCCTACACCCGCCGCAATCACATTCGGGACCCCGCTGGGCGCCGCCGAATTAAACGCAGCCGCTTCCGTGCCGGGCAGCTTCGTGTACGCTCCTGCTGCAGGCGCGTCGCTCCCGGAGGGAAAACACACCCTGTCGGTGGTCTTCAATCCGAGCAATTCCGCGGATTACAGGCAGGTCAACGCCGAGGTGACGCTAACGGTCACCAAGGCGATACCCGTTATTAGCTGGCCGGCTCCGGCGGCGATTATCTACGGCTCCGCCCTCAGCGCTTCCCAACTCAATGCGACCGCATCCGTCCCTGGAACTTTCCTTTATGTCCCCGGAGAGGGCGAGGTGCTCTCTGCGGGAACCCATTCCCTGGCAGTCATGTTCACTCCGTCCGACGAGCAGGATTACATGTCGGTCGAGGCAGAGGTACCAATTGCCGTCATGCAGGCGATGCCGGTGGTCTCATGGCCGAAGCCGACTCCGATCTCCTACGGCATGGCGCTTGACACCACACAGTTGAATGCCGTTGCATCGGTTCCCGGGTTCTTCTATTACACTCCTTCGAACGGTTATGTGCTGCCGGCCGGGTCGCACACGCTATGGGTGACATTCAAACCGCAGGACGAGAACTTCAGCGAGATCCAAGCCGGTGTGCCTTTCGTTGTCACCAAGACGGCGCCGACCATTTCCTGGCCAACACCGGGGTCGATTTCATTTGGGACTCCCCTTGGAGCAGCACAACTGAATGCCAGTGCATCGGTTCCCGGATCCTTTGCCTATAACCGCAATGTCGGTACCATGTTGCCAGCAGGGGAACACACGCTTTCGGTCGTGTTCACCCCTGCCGATGCATCCAACTACACAACCACTGAAGCCACTGTTGTGCTAACGGTCGCCAAGGCGCTGCCGGTGGTTGCGTGGCCGACGCCGATGCTGCTGACTTACGGCACTCCCCTCAGCGCCGTTCAGCTCAATGCCACCGCGTCGGTTCCTGGAAGATTCACCTACCTCCCAGCGGCAGGCGAAGTGCTCCCAGCCGGATCGCAGACGCTGATGGCGGCATTCACTCCAGAGGACCAAACTAACTATGCGGCTGTGGATGCCGGCGTATTGCTGAATGTGTGCAAGGCGATGCCCAGCATCACGTGGCCGGCACCTGCGTCGATGACTTTCGGATCCACGCTCAGCTCCAGTCAACTCAATGCCACCGCGTCGGTGCCCGGCTCTTTCGTTTACAGTCCCGGCTTTGGCGAGATGCTTGCAGAAGGAACCCACAGTCTCTCCGCAACATTCACTCCAGCGGATCTCGCAAACTACACCATCGTCGAGACTGGCGCATCTCTCGCCGTGAAAAAGGCAACGCCGACAATCGTTTGGCCTACACCTGCACCGATTCCGTACGGAACTCCGCTGAGCGCTGCTCAGTTGAACGCAAAGACACAGGTCTCGGGGACATTCGCTTACACGCCTGGGATCGGGTACATACTGCCGGAGGGCGTACATTCGCTTTGGGTGACGTTCTCTCCGACAGATGCGGCAAGCGCCTGCGCTGCGCAAGCCACAGTGTCGCTTACAGTGACCAATGCAACGGCAGACCTTCCCAGGCAGAACTCTGCCCCGGCGGGCCAGGGAAGCGCGTCTCGTACAGCCGCGCAGTCTGGGTCCGTTGCTTCTTCTCAAGGCAGAATGCAGGGTGCGCAGGCGAGGTCCGTCAATCAACCTGGGCGTGCGGAGGCATCCAACCCGCAGGTTCAGCGTGAGTCGACAGCCATTCAACCGGCCTCTGCTTCGACAGACGATTTGAACTCCCGCCTCGACGTAATGTGCACGGCGGTCTTCAAAGACGGCAGTACGATCTACCTGGGTATACAGGGCGGCAACACTGGGGTACAGAATGCGAACAGTCTGGCCTCGCAGTTCCTGGCTACCGGGGATGCGCGGCCGGAAATCGTCATCAATCAGGCTGAGCCGCGCGTCATCAATGTAGATGAACCGGAGATCGAACCTTCGATACCCAGCGACCCACATTCGCCCATCTCGAGGCTCATGCAACAAATGGCCCAGACCAGTCCCGGCCAACCCGCGGCGCCGGAAAAGAGGGGTGGCTTCAGTTTCAGAGGGCTGCTGGCAAAAATGTCAAACACTTCTGGCCCTCAGAAGCTGACACAGTTGAGGTTGGGCCAGGGCCAGGACGACAACAGCTCTCAACAGGACCAGATTCAGCCCGAGACCGCGACGCACATCGAAGGCAAGGCCGATTTCTCTCCTTCCCGCAGTTCCAATGGTTCCGACGCGCAGAACTCTGGCATGAACGGATCGAAACGCAAGGTTCCATCGAATGGGAAGACAGGGGCTGAGGAAGAAGTCGGCAACCCGCCCCAGAATGCCAGTGCGAGAATTCGCGTTTACAAGGGCGCCACGTATGTGAAGGGCGACGACAACCAATGGCACCTTCAGGAGCCCCAGCCCGCAGCTCCGAAGCCAGAGGTGCACAACAACAAGCAAAGACACTCCAAGTCGCACTCGCGGTGATTCGAGGAACTGTTTGAGACTGATATCGTCAACAAGCCCTGGTCCGATTTCATCTCCCCGCGCCCTGCCTTGAGCAAGACAGGGCGCGGGGGCCGGTAGAGAACGGGTCAAACCGCAAAGGAGAACGATTTCCGCAGTTCCTCAAAGAAGCATCGATTGCACAAGTTCATTGCGATTCATTTCAAGGTTGCCACGTTAAGCAAGACGGAGTCGGCAAGAAGAGGCGTTTCATGGATTTAGGCTCTTCACCTAATCTCGATTCGAAATATGCTGACTTCCTCGAAGTCGGCAATTTGTCGATAGCACTGATCAGTCCGGATGCGCGCCGCCTGAGAATGGTGTCGAGAGCACTGGCCGATTGTCATGTGGGCGGAGAAGTCTCGGAGTTTTCTGCCTATCCTCCGAGCGTCGACGAACTGCCGAAATTGCTCGATCAGCATTACAGCGTGATCATTATCGACTTGGACAGCGATCGCGACTATGCCATCGAACTGGTAGAGGCGGTCTGCGCCAACGGTGTATCGACGGTGATCGTCTTTTCTGAAAAGGAAGATCAGAGCGTCTTGTTGCAATGCATGCGGGCAGGAGTCCGCGAGTTTCTGACTTTGCCCCCCACCCAGGGCTCGATGACAGAGGCGCTGGTTCGCGCAGCGGCAAGGCGGACAGCGCATATCAAGAAAAAGGTGGGCGGGAAGCTGTTCGTTTTTCTCGGCGCCAAGGGCGGCTCAGGGGTCACGATTCTCTCCTGCAATTTTGCGGTTGCTCTGGCATTGGATACCACGAAGAGCACGCTGCTGATCGATCTCGACCTACCGTTGGGAAACGCCGCGATGAACCTCGGGCTGGAGGCAGAATACTCGACCGTCGATGCGCTTCAAGAATCGAGCCGGGTGGATTCGAGTTTTCTCTCCAAGCTGCTGGTCAAGCACAGTTCCGGGCTCAGCGTGTTGGCCGCTCCGGGCAAATTCACTCAAAGCCAGCCAACTGTCGAATCGATCAACAGGCTGCTCGCAGTCGCGCGACAGGATTTCGATCATGTGGTTGTGGATATGGGATCGAAACTCGATTTCATTGAGACGTCTCTTTGCAAAGATGCGGCGACCCTGTACCTGGTGACACAAGCCGGGATACCCGAATTGCGCAACTCGAACAGGCTCATCAGTCAATTCTTCAGCCGCAGCGGCCCCAAGCTTGAAATCGTGATCAACCGCTACGAATCCAAAGGGATGGGTTTGGATGACGATATGATCACCAAAGCCCTTACTCGGCCGGCCCAGTGGCAGATTCCAAACGACTATGGTGCTGTGCGCGAGATGCAGAACACCGCCGCTCCGCTGGTGCTTCAAGACACAAAAATTGCCCGTCTGATAAGGCAAATGGCCACCGCAGCGAGCGGCCAGGTGGTGACCGAGGAGAAGAAGAAGGGCTTCAGCTTCAGAAGATTGGGCAAGAACAATTCCGAAAAGAAAGACAGTGCCGATGGTCTGACTTCCCTTCGGTTGACGAGCGGTGAGCCCGACGGCGGAAACGCTCCTTCAGGGAGCCCCGAAAGGCCTGCTCGAAGCGCCTCGGAAACATTCGTCGATCGGACTTCCGCCGATGATTCGGATTCGTCTGAAACCGCTTTCACTTCAAGAGCGCCTGTGCCAACGGATTCACACGAGGTCAATGGTTCAGAGGTCGAGGAGCGGGAAGCGCCGGCCAACGCCAGGTCGGCGCATCGGCCCGCTGAACCTGAAAGGCGCACCTACAAAGGTGTGGAGTATTTCAAGGGGGCGGACGGCCAATGGCATCAAGAGAAGGAAGTCGAAGAGCCGGTTCAGGACGTGCCCACCATCGCATGGGACGAGCCTGAGCCAATCTGCTGCGGTACACCGCTTGGCGACAGCCAGTGCAACGCAATCTCGTCGGTTCCAGGAACATTTCTCTACACGCCGCCGGTCGGGTACGTGCTGCCTGCGGGTGTGCATTCGCTCTGGGTGACTTTCAATCCTGCGGATAACAAGCGGTATACCACAACGCAGACCTCGGTCTTACTGACGGTCACTAAAGGCACGCCGGTCATTGAATGGCTGGAGCCTGACCCGATTACCTACGGTGTTCCGCTCAGCGCGACACAACTGAATGCCACTTGCGCGCTCCCGGGAGAGTTCTCTTATCTTCCTGCGGCCGGCAAGGTGCTTCCGTCGGGAATTCACGAACTGTCTGTATACTTCACCCCCATTGCAAGCAGGGATTACTGCCCCACGCAAGCCAAGGTATCGCTCTTTGTGGGCAAGGCAACGCCAACAATCAAATGGCCAACGCCCGATCCCATCACCTACGGCACACCGCTGAGCCTTATGCAGCTCAACGCGTCGGCATCGGTGCATGGCAACTTCTTCTATGTTCCCGCCATGGGCGCAGTGCTGTCGGCTGGGATTCACACGCCGTCGGTGATCTTCACTCCGACGAATTCCGTAGACTACACAACGGCTCAGAGTGCGGTTTCGCTCACCGTGGTCAAGGCACGACCGAACATCGACTGGCCGGCTCCCGATCCGATCGCGTACGGAGAGGCGATCGGCGCAGTGCAACTCAACGCCACCTCGTCGATCCCGGGAACCTTTGCGTATTCTCCCGCTCCAGGCACAGTGCTGAAACCGGGCACACAGACTCTTTCCCTGACCTTCACACCAACCGACAGCGCGGACTACGCGACCGAGCAAGCCTCCGTGCCGCTCACGGTCACCAATGCCGTGTCCGCTTCCATTGAGTGGCTGACTCCCGCCGCTATTTCCTACGGCACAGCTCTCAGCGCAGTGCAGCTTAACGCCACAGCCTCCATTCCCGGCAGTTTTGCCTATACGCCGGGAGAAGGCGAAGTGCTGCCGGCGGGTACGCATCGGCTCACTGTGACTTTTGTTCCTACGGACGATACGTTTGAGACGCTGCAGGGCGAAGTGTCTCTTTCGGTGGCCAAGGCGACCCCGGTCATCGAGTGGCAGATACCAGAGCCAATCGTCTATGGCAATGTGCTCGGCGCGGGACAACTCAATGCCACGAGTTCCGTTGCGGGGACATTCGCTTACAGTCCTGCCGAAGGCGAGTTGCTCGATGTGGGCGCGCACAAACTCGAAGTAACTTTCACGCCGATCGACGAGGGCGAGTACCACACAGCGTATGCCTCGGTCTCAGTGTCGGTCACCAAGGCAACACCGGCAGTTGAATGGGCGACTCCCGAACCCATTACGTATGGCACTGCGCTCAGCACAAGTCAGTTCTGCGCTACCGCCGCGATTCCAGGATCTTTTACCTACACGCCGTCCCCCGGCGATTCACTGAATGCAGGGGAACAGAAGCTGACGGTGGAATTCTCCCCTGCCGACACGAAGAACTACAACGGCTCTCAAGCCAGTGTCTGGCTTACCGTCCTGAAGGCATCCCCGGTCCTCGAATGGCCGACGCCCGCATCGATCCAATACGGCACCGCTCTCAGTTCCGCTCAGCTCAACGCAACTTCCTCTGTTCCGGGGACATTTACCTACACGCCGCGTGCAGGCACGGTGCTCACCTCAGGATCGCAGAACCTTTTGGCCACATTCACTCCGGCGGACATCGTGAACTACGCCACAGCGCAGATCGCCGTTCCATTGAATGTGGAGGCGCTCTCCAGTATGGGCCCGGTTTCGCAGACTGTGTTGGGAACAGAAGCCGGAGATCCTTTGAAAGCGCTCTTGAACAATGGCATGAGGATGAGGGGACGGGATCAAAGCATAGGGATCGGAATGCCTATCAGGACACCTGAACCCCCTGCAGGTCCGCGGCCTGTTACCCCGCAGAATAACACCGTAGCTCGCGCCGATATCGGCAAGACGACGCGGGAAATTTCTCAAGTCGGCAGTACAACCAACAAACAGAGTGAAGTTGAGACGCGCACCTACAAAGGTGCCACTTATGTGAAAGGATCGGACGGTCAATGGCACCTCAAGCAAGAATAGGGGAGAAGGCACCTACAACTCTCCCTCCGGATTTCGATTCATGGGACTCCGAGAATCCCCCTGCGACATTGCCTGACAACTTCAGTGAATTCGATGCCGAGTTCACCGAAGTTGTGAATCCCCCGACACCTGCGAAGGTAGAGGTGCCGGAGCGCGTACCATTGCTACCAAGAGGCAAGTCGCGCAGCAGCAGTGTCTCTCGCACTCCGGCCAAGTTTGTCCCGGATATTGAAGAACGCGCACCGATGCCTTCGCCCAAACGCTTGCAACCTGTGCGCGCTAGCAAAGACACGGTCGAAGACGAGAGCGAGGGAAAGAGCAAGTCCAAGAACAAGATTGCGATTGCCGGCGTCGCCGCAATTCTGATCGTGGGTGCGGGGATCGGACTGAAGCTCTTCCGGCCGGCGCCGCAGGCAGTCGCCACGAACCAGGCGCCGGCATCTGCAGCAACCTCTGCGGCCACCGCGCTCGTCCCGGAATCGGCTGAGCCACAGACCAAGCCCTCGGCTGCGCCTGCGACTTCACAGGCGGCCCAAGCGACTCCGGCAGCTGCGCCCGAGGAGCGCCGTCCCGTGGGAACAGAAATGATGAATCAGCAACTGAATGCGCCCTCGAGGATTTCACCCTCCGTGAAAAATCCGCAGCGGGATGCTCCGCCCCCCTCTGGCTTTGCAGCTTCCGGAATGGAAGGCATGAGCGGAAATCCTCAGGTCGGCAACGTCTTCGGCAAGCATGCTGGACCTGTGGTGCAGCGCGCACCCGAAGCGCCGCACAAGATCACCGTCTCTGCAGGCGTAATTCAAGGTATGCTGGTTCAAAAGCCGGCCCCGGTTTATCCGCAGCTTGCCAAGCAAGCCCACATTTCGGGTACGGTCGTGCTGCAGATCACCATCGGAAAGAATGGAGCAACCGAGGACGTCCGGGCTGTGAGCGGACCGACCGTGCTGAGGCAGGCCGCAGTGGATGCCGTGCGGAATTGGCGCTATAAGCCTTACATGATCAACAATGAGGCAACAGAAGTGGAAGGACAAGCAAGCGTGCGCTTCCAGACAAGCCAATAAGAAGGCAGGCTGCCGCGCATGCGGCAGGAGTTATCCTGTTTGTTACCTGAGGCTGTTATGAACTTTCCCGCCCGCGCGAAAGTTCATAACAGCCTCAAGAGCAGGGATGAGACCTCTCTCGGCCGTTGTCTCCTCCCCGAGTTCTGCCGCGACAACCCTCATGTCAATTTCGCGTTATCCCTTCATCGATATTCCGCTGCTGCCACGCCTACAACGGCTTCACAATCGCTGTACCCCGAATGCATTGCCATCAAGAGGCTTCTTGCTCAAAAGAATCCAAATTCCAAGCACTTCACAGGGCGCATGAATTGTGGAACAGCTCGTGCGCTGGCCGTCACAGTCAGCCTGGCGATTGTTGATAAGCTCGGCAAGGTGTATTCTGCTGGTAGCTGGCGGATAACGAGATTCAAGAATTCAATTCCTGCTAGCCGCCCCCAACCCTTCCCGAACCCACGGGTTGTCTAGAGTAGCTTCTTTTGACTATGCATACGAATCTGCAAAATCCAGGAACCTTCAAGGATTGATGCCGTGGCCGCAAGACTGACCTTTAGGCTAAATGGAGTTTCTGACGGCGAGGCTTCGTTGCCCGCGTGGCTGGTGCCATTTGAGCCAACGCGCGGACTGTCTGGCGCCCATCTGCAGACCATCGTGGGCAATTTTTTCCCCCGACCCATCTTTCAACTCGCGTCGACTGCCGAAACGGTTCTCGTCGATCCGGGCGATGGAAGCAGGGTACTGTGTCATTGTCACTGGCAGCCGGAGGCGGAGCGTGCCGCAAGGTTGACGGTGATCCTGGTCCACGGGCTTGAGGGCTCGTCCAGTTCCCAGTACATTTTGGGCATCGCCGCACGCGCTTGGTCCGCGGGCTTCAATGTGATTCGCATGAACATGCGAAATTGTGGCGAGTCGGATGCGCTGACCCCGACGCTCTATCACTCGGGCCTGTCAGGCGACGTCGGAGCCGTCATCGACCATTTTGCACAGCTCTTTTCACTGAAACGAGTCGCGCTCGTGGGCTATTCCATGGGCGGCAATCTGGTGCTGAAACTGGCTGGAGAGTGGGGCTCCAGGGCACCGCTTTGCGCCGTGGCCACGGTTTGTCCCGCTGTAGACCTTTCCCCGGGCGCCGACGCGCTGCATGAACCGGCAAACCGCGCCTACGAGTGGCGCTTTCTGCGCGGATTGAAGAACCGATATCGGCGCAAGGCTGCGTTGTTTCCTTCAATGTATGAGAACGGCGCAGCCGAGCCGGTTCGCACCATCCGCCAATTCGATCACCGGATCGTGGCACGCTATTGCGGATTCAACGACGCCGACGATTACTACTATCGTGCAGCCAGCGCCCGTGTGGTGGATAAAATCGCCGTGCCTGCCCTGGTTCTTTGCTCCCAGGACGATCCCTTCATCCGCCTGCTGCCTGAGACCCGCGCCAAACTCGAGGCCAATCCTCACATCGCGTTTGTGGAAACGCGGCATGGAGGCCACTGCGCTTATCTTTCCAGGGATCCTGGAAACGAGATCCATTGGGCAGAGTCAACCGTGATTCGATACCTGCTTGCAACGGACGGGCAAACCTATGGAAGCTGACTGGGAGGTTGAAATAGGCGGCGGAGCCCCGGTCATCGATGCCTTATGGCCGGGGTTCGTGGACCTTCGCCGTTACCCGGACCGCATTGGCGAGATCCCGGAAGCTTGTGCGTCCTCTCCGTTGGCGTTCCTGCTGACGGCGCTGAACGCGGTCCAATCGCCGCTGTGGACTGCCAAATGCGACTTGTGGGTGCCAGAGGGCGTGGACCTTACCGTTCCGCAACTCACTGAGCCGGATCCGGCCGCAACCGTCACTCCGGCTAAAGCCGCCATTGCCTGCTATATCGACATATTGCCCGTGGACGGGGTCGTGTTTCCGACCTGGGAACAGGCCGAGGGTTTTTGCCGGGACTGGGTGGCGCGGCTGGCCGGAATATCGATTCCAGGGTCGACAGCGGACTTGATTGTGCGACAGGCGGTTGCCGGAGACCTGGATGGATTTGGCGTAACGGCTTACCTCAGCGTCGAAGGAATCGACTGGTTGGCCGTGATTGAAACCTTTGCGGATACGCTGGTAGCCTTTGCGGATGCCCTTCCGCCAGATGGTGTCTCGGCAAGCAGCAAATGAGATCGATTACCTCTTTCAGAGCTTAGAAAAGCTGGGTGTGCACCTCATCACTTCCATAGCGCTGCTGTCACCACCATGCTCATCTTCTAGCCCGACGAGTTCGATGGCTTCGAAAAAATACGTTGTACCGAGCCCGACGGAGGCCGGTCGATGCGAAGCTGCAACGACCGGGGGAAGACGCAGGCGTGGTCAGAGTGCAGCCAATCGGTGTATTTTCATCGGATGACCCGGTATACGATTTCCTTTTGCGCTCTGGCGACCCTGTTGGCCACTTCTGCTCTCTTGATTGCCCAATCGCCGGCCCCTCCGCAAGCCGGGCTGGCTGCGACGGCTTCCGCTGCGGCGCCCAAACCCGAGGACACCGAAGTCTGGGAACCGGTTCCCGCCGTCGTGACTCCGGGAGTCACCTGCACCGCTCCGCCGTCCGACGCCATCGTCCTGTTCGACGGCCGGAACCAGGACGAGTGGGTTCTGACCCGCGACAAGTCGCCGGCCAAGTGGATCGTTGCCGATGGCGTGCTCACCGTGGACAAGGCCCAAGGCAGCATTGAGACCAAGCGCACATTCAAGAACTACCAGCTCCATCTGGAGTGGAGAGTCCCTGAAAACATCGCAGGCACCGGCCAAGGGCGCGGCAACAGCGGGGTCTTCCTGGCTTCCACCGGCACGGGCGACGCCGGATACGAATTGCAGGTCCTCGACCCTTACCAGAACAAGACCTATGTGAACGGCCAGGCCGGCAGCATCTACAAACAGAGCATTCCGCTGGCGAATCCTGGGCGCAAGCCCGGGGAGTGGCAGACCTACGACGTGGTGTGGACGGCGCCCCTGTTCAACCCCGACGGCTCACTCAAATCCCCGGCCTATGTGACGGCCCTGTTCAACGGCGTGCTGGTGCAGAACCACTTCGAACTCAAGGGCGAAACCCTGTATATCGGCAAGCCATTCTACAGAAAGCACGGCGCGGCTCCCATCAAGCTGCAGGCGCACGGCGACAAGAGCGCGCCCATCGGTTTCAGAAACATTTGGGTCCGGGAACTTCCGTAGAGCCTCCGATCGGGTCGATTGCCATGACCGCCGGTACCCATTGCAGGCCAGCTAGGAGTGTGTCGGGAATAGATTCTGGGCATCAAGAAAGGTATTTTATTGATG
>CAZLMY010000040.1:0-37981 GCA_964560845.1 uncultured Occallatibacter sp.
AAGTCCAGAAGCGCATCAAGTTCATCGTGCATCGCATGGATTCGGCCATCGCCAACCACGAGTTCGAGAAGGCGCGCTTCTACTCCGACGAGGAGCGCAAGGAGCGCGAGAACCTGCGCGCCCTGCGCGACAAGTACCACCTCGACGACTCGGCCGCGGGCATTGTGAGCCGCGAAGACATCGAGGACGTGGTCAGCCGCTGGACCGGGGTTCCCGTCACCAGCATCAAGGAAGAAGAGACCCAGAAGCTGCTGCGCGTGGAAGAAGAGCTGCACAAGCGCGTCATCAGCCAGGAGAAAGCCATCAGCGCGTTGGCTCGCGCCATCCGCAGATCGCGTGCCGGCCTCAAGAGCCCGCACCGGCCCATCGGCAGCTTCCTGTTCCTGGGACCCACCGGCGTGGGCAAAACGGAAATGGCCCGCACCCTGGCCAACTTCCTGTTCGGCTCCGACAAGGCGCTGATCCGCTTCGACATGTCGGAGTTCATGGAGAAGCACTCGGTCTCCAAGCTCATCGGTTCGCCCCCGGGCTACGTGGGCTACGAGGAAGGCGGCCAGTTGACGGAACGCGTCAAGCGCTCGCCCTACTCGGTGGTGTTGCTGGACGAAATCGAGAAGGCGCACCCCGATGTGTTCAACATCCTGCTGCAGGTGTTTGAAGATGGCCAATTGACCGACGGCTTGGGCAATACCGTCGACTTCAAGAACGTCATCCTCATCATGACCTCGAACATCGGCGCGCGCCATCTGCAGAAGAAGGCCGGCCTCGGCTTCCAGAGCGACCGCGAAGACATTGTTTCCGACAAGATCGAGGAACTGGTCAAGCAGGAAGTCAAGAAGACCTTCAACCCCGAGTTCCTCAACCGCTTGGACGAGGTCATCCTCTTCCTGTCGCTTTCCGACGCGGACCTGATCCAGATCGTCGAACTGTTGGTTCAGCAGCTCAACGCCAACCTGGCCCAGAAGTCCATCACCATTTCCGTCACCGAGGAAGCCAAGAAGTGGATCCTGGACAAGACCCTCGGCGACCGCAGCTACGGTGCGCGACCCTTGCGCCGCGCCCTGCAGCGGTACGTCGAAGATCCCTTGTCGGAAGCGTTGATCGCCGGAAAAATCACCGCGCGGCCGGCCTTCCTTGAGGTCTACCTCGACGCCAACCAGCTCTTCTATCGCCCGGTCAGCAACGACGACACCGTGGTGGAAGAAAAGCCCGCAGGCATCCTGCTCTACAGCAACTAACCGGTTGCTCGTCCGCCTGAAAAAGCCTCCAGCCATTGGCTGGGGGCTTTTTTAGGGTCCAATGACCTGGCGCCGCGACCGCTTGATCGAGCAGTTGCATGAATGGAGCGCCGGCCTCCCGGCCGGCTGTAGCGCGGACGTCCTCGTCCGCGCAACTCCATCGCGAATTACCAATCCATGCGGTTTAGCCATCAGGGACCGGGGGGCCCATTGCTCGAGCGAAGATCGAGGAAAGTCCTGAAGAGGCTTCCGCACTTGGGCGCTGCGGCAAGTCAACTGCCTTGGACCTTGTTCAGGGCAGCCTTGTCGTTGCGGGACTCCCAGAACTTGCACAAAATAGACGGAAGAATCGCTCAGGGAGCGTCGCGTATTCACGGACCGGGTCAATAATAGGGAATGCGCGTGATGCCGGTTCGTTTTTTCTGGACATCTGTCCTGACGTTGAGCTTGTATGGCCTTGCGGGTTGCGGTGGGTCTTCCGGCAGCACACAGACGACTCCAGCTTTGCCCAGTATCAGCAGCTTCACGGCCAACCCGGCCGGCATTGCCGCGGGCGCTAGCTCGAACCTCACGCCCGTCTTTGCGAATGGTACCGGTGTGATTACACCGGGCAATCTGGCGGTCGGCAGTGGCGTGCCGGTCAGCGTAACTCCCGCAGCCACCACCACCTACACGTTGACAGTTACGCCATCCAGCGGTAGCGCTGTGACGCAGGTTGTGACGGTCACGGTGACCCCCGCAGCGTCCATCGCAAGTTTCGCGGCGACTCCGTCGGCCATTCTTCTCGGCGGCAGCGCGAGCTTGACCGGCGTGTTTACGAACGGCACGGGGATGGTGACGCCGGGCAACCTGGCTGTGACCAGCGGCGTTGCGATAAGCGTAACTCCCTCGGCAACCACGACCTATACGTTGACCGTGACGCCGGCCACCGGGTCGGCTGTGACGCAGACAGCGACGGTCACGGTCAATCCACCGGCGCCCACGGCGTTGACGGCCACGGCCGGGAATCAGGAAGTAACGCTGAGCTGGCCTGCGGTTGCAGCGGCCACGAGCTACGCGGCGATGCGCTCGACGACCTCCGGCGGCCCCTATGCGGTCGTGGGCACGACCATCGGCTTGGCGTTTGTGGATACCTCGGTGGTGAACAATACCGCCTATTTCTACGTGGTGGCAGCGGTGGATGCATCGGGCGAAAGCGGCTATTCGCCGCAGGCAACCACTACTCCGATGGCTCCCCCGGCGCCTTCAACCGGGCTGACGGCCACACCGGGCGACGGGCAGGTGACGCTGCGCTGGACTCCGGGCGCGGGAGCCATGAGCTACCAGGTCGGGCGCTCCGCGACCTCCGGCGGTCCTTACGCGACGGTGGGCACTTCCGCGACGGCGACGTTTACCGACACCGGATTGGCCGATGGAATTGCGTATTACTACGTGGTTTACTCCGTGAACCCGGTCGGAACCAGCGCTGCCTCGGCTGAGGCGATGGCGATTCCCATTGCTGCCCCGGCCAACCTGACCGCTGTGGCGTCGGACAAGCAGGTAGCCCTCTTCTGGTCGCCCAGCCTCGGAGCCACCTCGTACACCGTTCAGGTAGCCACCCAGAGCGGCGGGCCCGCTGCAGTGGCTGGGACGACCCAGGTCAACCGCTTCCTGGCCACCGGCCTCAGCGATGGCGTGACGCTCTACTACCAGGTGACCGCATCGAACCCGACCGGAGCCAGCGCACCCTCCGTGCAGGTCTCGGCTACGCCGGCCGCGAACTCCAACCCGCTGCCGTCTGCCGACGACCCGACCAAGAACTATGTGGGTTTGGGAACATGGTTCCTGAATGACTGGGACGGCAGTTCGGCCTTTGTGGACGTGATGAAGCAGGCCCGCCCCTGGATGGACGCCGCCTGGGCCAATCCCGCGACAGTGGACGCGCTCGGCTGGCCGACCGAAGATGCTTCCACCGTGCTGATGACCACCGCGCCTCAGATCGTGAACGGCACATACAAGTTGGTGTTCAACGGCCAGGCAACTGTGAGCCTGATGTGGAGCGGGGGCACCGTTACCAACCAGGCTTATAACTTCAACACGAATACGTCCACGGCCGATGTGAATATCGCCTATAGCTTACCGTCGGGATCGATGGGCATCGTTTTCACCAACACCAAGCGCACCGGAGCGAGCGCGGTGGGCTCTGGATTCACGAACGCGCGACTTTACCGGCCGGGGTATCCGACCGACGGAAGCTTGGTGTTCACCGCGCCCTTCCTGACGGCCCTGGGCAAGGTCTCGGCAGTGCGCATGATGGACTGGACCGGAGGCGGGAACAACTTTGTGGTGAACTGGGCCGACAGGGCCACTCCGCTGAGCGCGACGCAGGCTGGTTTGCCGGCGCCGCCTTATACAGGGCCGGACGGAACAGTTCACACCAGCACCTTGGGCGTGGCGCTGGAATACCAGATCCAGCTATGCAACACGCTGCTGGCCGATTGCTACATCAACATTCCGCCGGTGGCCAGCGACGAATTTGTCACCAACATGGCGCTGGCCCTGGCATTCGGCACCGACGGAGCCAACCCCTACACGTCGCCTCAGGCCAACCCGGTTTATCCGCCCTTGAACCCCACGCTTCACATCTACCTGGAGTATGCCAACGAGGTGTGGAACAGCAACTCGAACGTGTTCCAGGTGGTTCAGGCGATCTGCGAGAACCTGCCGAGCAACCATCCGCTGTTGACGGTCGAGCCCAATACGCCGTTCAACCCGTACTACATCATGTGGCGTTATCCGGCATGGCGCATGGCCACCATCAGCCAGATCTTCAGCTCGGTATTCGGCCCCAGCGCCATGATGACCCGTGTACGGCCGCTGTTGCTGACCCAGCAAGGCGACGGACAGGCCACGTTGGACCAGGCCCTGCAATGGCTGGATGCATACGCTCCCACGCTCACACCGGCCAGCACTGTCCCACAACTGCTCTATGGCGGGGGCGGCTCCGCGTACTATGGCGTGGTGAATGCGCAGTCCGCGGTGCCCTCCCAGTTCTTTGCGGTGGGAAATTACCCTGACCCGGCGATCGCGCTGAACTGGGCCATCGATTCCATGTGGACCTATAACTACGGCATCAAGCACGTGGCTTACGAGGGCGGCCCTGGGTTGAGCTTTTCCGACGGGGATAACGATACGCTCAATGCCGATCCGCGCATGACCGCTATGGTTGAGGCCTACCACAACGACTGGTCGTCGCAGGGTGGGGACCTGGTGATGTACTACACCCTGCGCGGGCCGTCGAACTGGGAGTTCACGCCGGATATCGCCAATGCGAATAGTCCCAAGCTGGCCGCGCTTGAGGCGATCCAGACTACCCCCCGGGCCCCGGTGACACTGGGCGCGCAATTGCCGGGAACCTTGACGGCGAGCGCGGAGAGCAATCTGAGCATCGGTTCGAGCAACGAATCCGGCTATACGGCTACGATCGGCGGACAGAGTTGCCGGGTTGGACCCTCGGCGGTTGACTCCTATATTGCCTATCCAGCCCATGCCGCGGCAGCTTTCGCAGGCACACTGACGGTGAGCGGCAGCGCCAACGCCACAACGCAACTCGACGTATACGTCAATGGCGTGGAGCAGGGCAAGGTGACCCTGGCCGCGCAATCGACGCAGGCGCTGGAAACCAGCACATCCTTGTCAGTCAACATTCCCGCGGGTCTGGCGGTGATCCGGCTGGAAACGCTCGAGGGCGCGCCGGCGTTCTGCAGTTTGACGGTTCATTGAGGCAGAGTTCGGGGGGACGAAGATCGGGGAACGGGGAACGGGAAACAGGGATCAGGGATCGGGGGGTGACGGAACTTTTTGGTTTGTTGGGGGTTCTCATGATGGGGGCAATCCAATGGCACGACTTGCAGTTCTTTCGCTCATCCTTGGCAGTTTTCTTCTCAGTCTTACCGGATGTGGTCTTCCCGGGCTTCCTGCTCTCACCTTTCCTACCCAACCGATCTCGATATTGTTTGTGCAGGCCCCTCCCGCATCCATGGCGGTAGGCGCGTCGGCAAACGTCTATGCAGCGGTTGAGAATAGCCCATCGAACTCCTTGGCGAATTATGCCGTGACCTGCGCCGGCACGCCTGCCAGCGCGTGCGGAACGCTGACTCTGAGCGATGAGCTGGGTGCAGTCGTCTACACGGCCCCGGCTGCCATTCCCTCGGGCGGGACGGTGACCATCACCGCAACGGCGGCCGCCGATACAACCAAATCGATCTCGGCCATTATTACCATCACGCCGCCGCTGGCCATCAAGGTTGCACTCTCTCCGCAGCCGCCGGCTTCATTGGTGGCGGGCGCCAGCGTGTCTTTGGCCGCGACCATCGCGAACGATGTCTCGTCCAATCCCCAGGTGAACTGGACAGTGAACTGCGGCAGCACGGATTGTGGCTCGTTCAAGCCCGCAACCACGAGCAATGGAGCCAACACCAGCTACACAGCGCCCTCGGCCGTTCCTGCCGGGGGTACGGTGACAGTGACTGCGACCTCGGTGACCGATGGAACCAAGTCGGCTTCCGCCAGCATCGCGATCACGGTGCCGGGGCCGACCCTGGCCGATGGCACGTATGTCTTCCAGTTATCGGGGCCGGCCGGCTCCGCAGCCAGTTTCACCACCGGCGCGTTCGTTGCGAAAGGTGGAACCATCACCGGCGGCGAGCAGGACTCGATCGCCTATTCCACCGACGAAAATGGCTATCCGTATCCCTACTCCTATTTGTCGGGCACGATCACGGGCGGAAGTTATGCCACGACCTCCGATGGCAATATTCAGGTCTCTGTCATTTCCGGCGACGGCGGCGGAGAAACGCTGTATGGCGCTCTAGGCTCAAGCGCGAAGGGATTTGCGGCGCAGCTTTACGGCTCGATGGGCAGCGGCACGCTGGAGTTGCAGACCAGCGCCGCCGCGCCTGCGGGCGGTTATGCCGTCTCGATGTACGGCGGAGATCAATACGGCGAAGAGGATTGGATGGGGGGAATCCTCAATATCGATAGCCCGGGCGGCATCTCCGGCGCAGGCAGCGCAATCGATCTGATCAGTGTGGGATCGAACGGGCTGCCGAGCGGCGAACAGATGCTGGGCGCCAGTACAGTTACCGCTCCGGACAAGTTCGGACGGGTCCAGTTTCTGCTGAATACCGGGGCGTCGTCGGCGCTTCCGGTGCAAGATCTGGTGGGGTATATCGTGGACGCTGCCCACATGAGACTCGTCTCGTCCGCTTATAACAATCAGGGGAACTATCAGGGAGTGATGGGCGGATTGGCACTGGGGCAAGGCGCCCATACCGGGCACTTCAGCAACGCTTCGCTGGCCGGAACGAGCTATGTGCTGGGCGCTTCCACCATGATGCAGTACGGAAGTTACGAGCTTGCGGGCGTGGTCACGGCCAACGCCGACGGCACGCTGGGTGGGACGCTGAATTGGAACAATCTGACGGGTAAGGGAACGCAGAGCCCTCTGGCGGTGAACGGCACGTGGACGATCGACGCCACGGGGCGCGCGACTCTGAACAACCTGACGCAGAGTTCGGCTTCCTCGGAGCCCTTTAACGACAGTTTGCATATGTATCTGACTGGAGATGGAAACGCGCTGCTGCTCTCCAGTGAGTATGCCAATCCCTTTGCCGGGCAGGCGTTTCTACAGCAGGCTGGGCCGTTCAACGCCGCTTCATTGAGCGGGACTTATGGGTTGAACGCGGGCGTTACCAACACCACCAAAGGTGTCAGTTATCCCGCCGTGGGCACGGTTAACTCGGTGGCCGGCAGCGGGACGGATACGTTGACGGGATTCGCCGATTCAGGCACTGGAGCGGAGGATTTCGCCGTGGGCGGAAGCTTTACGCCCGGGGCGAACGGAGTGTTCACGGGCACCATGACGGGGCTTGACATGACCTCGCGCACCACGAGCAATGGCTTCACGCTTTACGTCGTGGACGGCGCCCGGGCTGTTGCCATCGAGACGGATAACGCGCAGCTGACTTTGGGGCTTCTGACACAGTGAACAGTGGTCAGTGAACAGTGGTTCGAGGCTGGATCGGGGCTGAGGTTTCCCACCCATTCGACAGAAAGAAGTCGAATGGATGGGCACCCGCCGGTTGTGGACGATCAAAGAGTGGCAGTGGTCAGGGACACTTTTTCCTATTTCCTATTTCCTTTTCCCTTTTCCCTAATCTCTAACCCCTAACCCCTGCCTCACTTTCCCTCGGTGACTACTTGCTTGATGGCGCCCCACTTGGGTTCGGTTTCGGTTGAATCGGCCGGATTCGCCGCGTAGCCCGGGTCGGCATCGATGTCGTAGCTGATATCCCTCGCCAAGCCCCAGTTGTCGGCCGAACAGAGCTTGTAGTAGAAGAAGGTGCCGCCGCCTTGGGCGGCCCAGGCATCCAGAACGCTGGTGGTGATGCCCCGCATGGCGGGCATGGTTTGCGCGGCGAGGGAGCCGGGAGTGTTGTAGAGCGCGCCCTGGCCGCCTTCGTAGGCAACCATGCCCCCCTGGAGGTGCTCGGCACTGATCGCGGCTGCGGTGGCCTGGATTGCGGGGACGATATCGGCCGTCTCGAATGCCTGCATGCCGCTGATGACCTGAGCGGCGGGGACGGTATTGCCGTATACGTCGCCGTTGAAATCCACGTAGGGAGCTCCGGCCGCGGCCCACACATACAGGTTGGCGCCGCCGTGCTGGCTGTCGAGGTAGTTCAGGCCCCAGTAGGTGCCGGTATTGCCGAGCTGGCCGCCGAGAACCGGCCGGTACACGTTGCCGAAAGCGGCTGAGCCATACACGCCGGCAAAGGCATTCGCGATGAGCATGGTGCCCTTCGCCCCGATGCGCCATTCGATGTCGTAAACATCGGTGTCGTGGTCCCAATCCAGATCGGGATCGTTGGCGGCAATCGCGGCTTCTGCCTGGTTGTAGATCCAACCGGTTTGTCCGCCAACCCCCGACCAGAACTCGTTGGAGTATTCGAGGTAGACATGCAACCCTGGGTTGAGGCCGGGGTTCACCGGTCCGGACGCGGGCTGGGGGTTGGCGCCGCCGCTGCCGTTCAGCCCGGTATAGGGTTTCCCGGCTGCGTCGGACCCGTACTTCAAGAGAAGCGCCAGGTTGGTGGCCCAGGCGGTGGAGGGGAATAAGTAGGTTCCGCCAAAGGTCAGGTGCGGAACGTTGAGCCACAGGTCTTTCCCGGTCTGGTTGGCAAGCTGGATACCGTACTCGTAGGACGCACCGGTCACGAACGGGGAATTCTGATTCTGCGAGGTATGCGGGGGAACTTCCTGCTGACTGGCGTGTGCCGGAATCGAACGATCGCTCCAGTTGGCTTCCGTGGAGCCGTTGGTGGCCAGATAGTCCATCATGCGCATGGCCGTAAAGTACTTGAGGCGGGCCAGGAAACGGTCCGTGAAGACCGTGCCGGGCGCATGAGGGGTGCCGTTGATGGTGGGCCGCATCAGCGAGACATTGGTAACACCGCTGCCGGTGGCGCCGGTGGGGGTGCGTTTGCTGTTGGTGAAGACCAGGTAAATGCTCTGATAGGCAGGGCCGACGGTGACAGTCGCCGAACTGGTGTTGGTGGCCGGGTTATAGGTCACCGGCCCAACGTTCACGTTGTTGTCGTTCCACGATTGAGCGGTTGCCTGCCCGGTAAAGCTGAGTGCGTAGGTTCCGGCCGACCAGGCCCCCTGGTTGTTGGCGACCACCAAAACTCCCGCGTCTTCGGTCGGCCAGCCCAGCGCGTCCACGGTGGCGTTTTCCTCCCAAGGCTCGGAGGGAAGGCCAAACTTGCGCGCCTGTTTCATGGCATCGGCAAACATCTGCGTGGGATCCCAGTCGTCTACCCCCCCGATGTTGACGCCGAGCTCCGCCGCGGCAGCCTGGACAGGCGTGACCGTGACCGTGGCGGAGGCTGTTGCCGTGACGCCCGCAGTGTTGGTCACAGTCAGCGTATACGTGGTTGTGCCGGTGGGGCTGACCGTGACCGGCGTTCCGCTGGTCACGGCAAGGCTGCCGGGCGCCACACTGCCGGTTCCATTTGAAAAGACCGCTGTGAGGCTGGCTGAGCCACCTGCGGCAAGGGTTGCCGGGATGGCCGTGAAGCTGGCTATGGACGGAGGCGGCGCAGGCGTTACAGTCACTGTCGCAGTCGCGGTGGACTGCAGGTTCTGGCCGCTGGTCACCGTAAGGGTATAGGTGGTGGTCTGCGCCGGCGTTACGGTGATAGCCACGCCGTTCGTGACAGAGATATTTCCAGGGGTGACGATACCGGTTCCGCCAAGAAACGTGGCGGTCAGGGTCGCGGATTGGCCCTGTGCGACGGAAACGGGGTTGGCGGCCAGCAACACCGGCAGGGCCTGCACACGCAGATCCCCGGTATTGCCGCTAAACGAACTCCCGCATCCTGCGAGGCCGCTCGAGATCAGAACCAGGGCAAGAAGCCAGTAGGCATGACGGCGCGTACGAATCATCGAATCTCCGGCCCGTTAGAAGAAACACAGACTCAGGGAATTGATCGGCCCCGAGACAACATTGGGTGAGTCCCGCACTCACACTGTACCGGATTGAGTCGAACTTTCCTGAATTGTCCTGTTTACGGGCAAGAATAGGAATGCGACGACAGCCGAACGCAGGAGCCTGTGTAACCTGTGCGGATTCCGTCGGCTTGGAGCTAGGGGGCCATTGGTGTCACTCTACCGCAGACTGGATGCCAATTCCAGCGGGAACTGAGAGGAAATCGATTCAAATTAGAATCTGGGGCGCGAAGGCGCGGATCGGCCGGGAGGGGTCTGGCCCGGCTTTCGATCCGGTCCGCAGATTGAGTCGAGGCTTTCCACCCCGTAATTTGCTGTCTACTTTCCCACGTCCGCGCGAGGGTTCACAGCAGTCCCACCTGCTTCGCCGACCCACGAGGAATGAAACCCGCCCGCTCACAGCCCCCGCTAACTTGCGAACTCGCGATCTCCGCGAAGCGGTCGCTAACTTGCTCGGTTCGTTCCAACAAGGTTCGTTCCAACAAGGATCGTTCCCATCCGGTTGGAATTGGCTCCTATGGCCCCAACCCGATCTTGTTCTTTGGGCTCCAGCCGCAAAAAACAAAACCCGCCGAGGGGGGCGCACTCCAGTCAATCTACACGGTCGCAAAAATGCACGGCCGGCGTCAGGCAGCAGGTCTCCGGCTGGGCGTTGGCAGGGGAGGCATCGCTACAGTCGCGGCTCCCACGGGCACGACGGGTAGATAGGTCCCAGGCAAAGGCGGCCGGGAGACGTTGGCGTGGCCGTTCCGAAGCAGGATGGTGAGGCCTCGTGCGCCGTCCATCTGAGTTTCAACCAGCAGATTGTGGGCCAGTTCGAGGAACGCGGGATGGTGCTCGAAATGCTTGGCCGCGGCCTGGAAGGTATGAACGACGTGTTCGGTGTTGAAGCTCTCCCGATAGAAGCCGGAAACCCCGATCAGCAGCCCCTTCATCAAGGCGTACTGGGTGGTGAGCAAGGCAAACTCCTTGGCCACCGAGGGCTTGGCATCGGGTAGCTTTCCATCTTTGCCAAACGGGAACTGGCAACGGAAGATGGTGTTGATGAGGTAGTTTTCCAGAATGTAGGGATGGCGGTCGAAGAACGGCGCGTAGTACTCGTCGTGGGCTGCGGAGAAGTGGGCGGTGATGGATTCCATGGTGGCGCCCGGCCCATTGCCGATGCCCTTCGTGAACGCCTGGATGCAGTCGACAAAACGCCGCTTGATGATGGAGCGGTGCAGCAAAACGCCGGCCAATTGCAACACGATATCCAGCTGCTGGGCATTGTCGGCGGGGATCGATTCCATGGCGGTGCGCAGCGATCCGGAGGCAACTGCGGAGCTGAAATCGCTGAGAAACGCGGGAAACACGCGCGGCAATTCTGCGGGGACCAGGGCATCGAAACGCCGGGCGAAGATGCCGAGCAGAAAAAGCCTCTGCCAGATGGGGTAGTTGCGATTCTGGATCAGCGTGAGGGCGAACTCGCGGATGGGCCAGAAATAAGGCGTAAGCGGCCCGCTGATCTGAGATGTCCCGTTCCAGGTAAGCATATCGGCGCCGCGGCCGCGGGGCCCCAGCAGCTTCGGGTTCAGCAGTACCACACGCGCGGCCTCGGGGCACGACAACGTGAGCGAAGTCTCGCTCAGCCCCTGGATGGAGTGAACGATGCGCGGGTAGGTCTTGCAGATGTGAGAGAGCATCTCCTCGCCATGAACCTGTTGAATGCCGCACAGGCCGCCCTCGGAGAGCATGGGGCACTGGCCGGTGGTGGGCGACATTTTGATGATGGCGAAGGTGGCCGGCGCGGGCTTCTCGGGGTTGGGCACCACCGCTGATTCGAGCAGAGTGCGCATGGGGCCGGCAGGCATGTTTTGATACTTCTCGTATGTGGCCTTGTCGATGGGCACAGCCCAATCCTGGCAACAAGTATCCTCGCATGCGGAACCAATGCAGTGGAACCCTTCAGCATAGGCAGGGCGGATGAGCTTGTCTGGTTGCACCCGAAACTCCTGGCAGCAGGCTGGCATTTGTTCAGCCACCTGGTGCGACACATGCGGATAGAAAGCAACTGATTGGCCGGGGTAGGGATCGAAGGATTGGAAAATTCTGAACCCGGGTGGGCGGAATTGTCTCGATTTCAGTCATATTTGCCAGATTGCAAGCGGGTTGTGGAATTTTTTGGCGCCGGATTGTCCGCGCGGGGACAGTTTTGCGGCGCCCCGCGGCCCAACCACGGCAAAACCGCAAGATGGGCCCTTCCTGGAGGGCATATGGGGCGGAGAGATAAAGCAGATTCGCTTGTCCCTAGTTGCGCAGCAGCATGGTCAATCCATGGGCGTTATCGAGGTTGGCGGTCACCAGGAACTGGTGGGACCGGTCAAGGAATCCCTGATTGTGCTCGAAGTGCTTGAAAACGGGCTGCACGGTTTTTACCACTTGATCGGCGGAAAATGCGTCCTTGTAGCAGCCGGCGACCCCGATGAGCAATCCCTTGACAATGGCAAACTTGGTGGCCAGCGCGGCAAAGGCTGTGGCTGCCTCCACCCGTGCGGACGGGTCGAACAGTTTGGGGCCGAAGGGGAACAGATCGCGGAAAAGGGCATTGACCACATAGTTTTCCAGAATGTGCGGGTTCTTTTGAAAGAAGGGGGCGAAGTAGCGCTTCTGGGCCTCGGCGTAGTGCGCTATATGACTCTCCATGGAGGACTGCGCGCTGAGGCCAATGCCGAGGGTGAAGTCCTTGAGGGTTTCGGTCAGGCGCGGGGCCAACGTCGCGTTTTCAACGCGCATCTTCAACAGGTGCAACACCAGAGTCAGTTGCAGATTGAGGTCGGAAGGGATGGTCTCCATCGATTTGCGCAAGGCGCCCGAGGAGATGGCCGATGAGAATTCACGAAAGAAGGCGGGAAAGCCGCGGCCATCCTGCTCGCCGGCGATCGCGTCGAGGCGCCGGCAAAAGGTTCCCAGCAGAAAGAGCCGCTGCCACAAGGGGTAGGCGCGGTTGCGGACCAGGGCGATGGTGAAATCCCGAATGGGCCAGAAGTAGTGACGCAAGTTCGATTCCCCTTTGCCGGCGTCGTCCCAGCTCATGTGGTAAAAACCGTTCCCGGCAGTGCGCAGCAACTGGGCGTCAAGCAACACCAGGCGCGCAGCCTCAGGGCAGGAGAGCGCGAGTGAGGCCTCCTTGAGCTGATCGATCACCCGCGGGCCGCGGGGATAGATTGAGCAGGTTCTGGAGAGATACCCCTCTCCGTGCGCGACCTGGATCTGGCAGAGGTGGTCGGCAGAAAGCATGGGGCAGTGGCCGTCCGGCGCCATCTTGACGATGGCAAAGGGTTCTTGGGCGGCGTTGGAGGTGGATTGGCCGGGTTGGTTGCAAAGGATATTGGCATCGAGAAGGG
Organism: uncultured Occallatibacter sp.; assembly: GCA_964560845.1. Taxonomy (GTDB): domain Bacteria; phylum Acidobacteriota; class Terriglobia; order Terriglobales; family Acidobacteriaceae; genus Telmatobacter. The sequence continues at coordinate 13,172 of CAZLMY010000040.1, forward strand.
TGCGGAGGGGGCCTGCCGGGATGGTCTGGTATTTTTCGTAGGAATCGCGGTCGATGGGAACGGTCCAACCCTCGCAGCAGGAGTCTTCGCAGGCGGGGCCGACGCAACGAAAGCGCTCGGTGTACTCGGGGCGAATGAGGGTGGTTTGGCGCACTGAACGCTCCGCACAGCATCGCGGGGTAATCCTGCGTCATCCCGCGTGGAGATGCGCCCAGATTGCTGCAATTGGGGCGCCGCCAGATGGCTGGGTTTGTTGGAAGGCATTCAGGATGGGACGCGGAAATGGCGGGGGATTGCCTGGGATGGGTCCAGAAATTAGTTCCGCAGCAGGGTGGTCAGGGCGGGGAGACTCAAAAGGTTGTTCGCCGTCAGCAGTTCATAGGCTTGATCGAAGAATTTGGAGTTGTGCTCGAAATGCCTGGAAACAGATTGAATCGTGTGGACCACGTGTTCGGTCGAAAATGCCTGTTTGTGAGCACCGGCCACTCCCACGAGCAAGCTCTTGATCAGAACCAGGCGGGCGGCCAGCAGAGTAAAGGCCTTGCTGGCATCGAAGGTGCTTTCGGCGGCTGACACGATGCGGCCAAACGGAAAGAGCTCGCGGAATATGAAATCCACTAGGTAGTTTTCCAGGATCTCCTGGTGCAGGAGAAAAAACGGCGCGTAGAAGTCCTGGTAAGCCGCGGCATAGCCGGCCAGATGGCTTTGGAACGATGAATCGGCGTTGAGGCCGATCCCATTGCGGAAATCCTTGATCGTATCGGCGACGCTTGCGCTCATCCAGAGATTCCCAAGGCACAACTTCAGCAGGCGCATGGAAAGGTTCAATTGCACCGCCGGGTCGGCAGGGAGCCGTTGCATCGCGGTGCGCAGAGAGCCGCTGCCGATTGTCTCTGAAAACTCCAACAGCAGGGTGGGGAAATCGCAGCCTTCTTCGCCGCGGGCCACGGCGTCCAGGCACTGGCAAAAACCGCCGAGAAGAAATAATCGCTGCCAGAGGGGGTAAGAGCGATCCAGGATCAGGTTGAGCCCGAACTGGCGAATTGGCCAGAAGTAAGCGGTCATGTCTCTGTTCCCCGAGGCAGAATCGTCCCAGGCGACGGTTTGGGCAGCCGGGGCAGAAAGCACCAGTTGCGTGTTCAACAGCACCTGCCGGGCGGCCTCAGGGCAGGCCAGAGAGACCGTCGTCTCGTCGAGGCCATCGACAGCCTGGGTGCGGCGCGGGAAACTGGCACAGATCGGCGAAAGAAACGCCTCTCCCAACTCCGAATGAACTCGACAAAGATGGTCTTCGGACTGGAGCGGGCACCCGGTGGCGGGCGACACGTTGATGAATGCAAAGGCTGCAAGGTTGGCTGGAGTCGCCGCTGGATCGACAGCCTTGACGGAAATCTGAATCAGTGAAGCCAGTGGGCCGGCGGGAAGCGCCTGGTACTTGTCAAACGTGGCCTTGTCGATATGGATGTTCCAGCCCTGACAACAAGTCTCCTCGCAGGCAGACCCCAGGCACCGAAACGACTCCGCATAGGAGGGACGTATGAGATTGGATTGGCGCAAACTTGGCTCCCGGCACCGCATGGAGCCACGCTGCCCATCCCTGAGAAAGGATACACCTGGATCTCTGCAGATGGTTCTCCCCAGAACGAGCGGGAAGGTTGGAAGGTTCTTAGAAGCTCCATAAGATCTTCTCTCGGTGTGAAAGGGCACGACTTCAGTCGTGCCGATAAGGCCAATAGAATGAGTGGGGCTTTAGCCCCCGAGGGACGGACTCTTGCGCCTTATCGCCCGCTGCGGAACAGTTTTTATACAGGTTCTTAGAACGGCTTTTCGGACAGGAACGGTTCTGCCTTCATGGAGCCGTCGCGCTGCTTCACAAGGATCTGCACTTTGCCCTCGGCGGCGTCCAGCTCTTGCTTGCAAGCAGCGGAGAGAGCGACGCCCTCTTCGAAGAGCTTGAGAGACTCCTCTAGTGCCAGATCGCCTCTCTCCATTTGATCGACGATGGTTTCCAGTTTCTTCAACTGCTCTTCAAACGACGGCATGACATTCACTCCGGGCAATTACGCGGGTTTGGTGGGCAAAACGCTGGCGATGACTTCGGCGGCGGCGGTGTAGTCGCCGTAGGGCGCGCTGACCTGGACGCCCTGCACCAGCGGGCGCACAGCGGCAAGCATCTCCTGGGCGATGAGTATCCCTTCGTGCCGAGCGGCCTGGGGCGATTCCGCCTGGGCCATGCGCAACATGATGGCCTCGGGCATCGCCACGCGCAGGTCGTTCTTCATGAATTCGGCGTTGCGCAAACTCGTGAGCGGCCAGATCCCGGCGATGACGGGGATTCGGAAGTCCTTGATGCGGTTGAGGAACCCTTCCAGCAGGCGAAGGTCGAAGACCGCCTGGGTGATGGCGTACTCGGCGCCGGCCTCCACCTTGAAGGCAAAGCGGCGAATCTCCTGCTCCATATCGGGGGTACCGGGGTTGGCCGAGACGCCGATGGTGAAGTTGGTGCTGGCTCCGATGGCGTTGGAGCCCATGTCGAGCCCGTGGTTCAGGCGCCGCACCATGTTGACCAGACCGATGGAGTCGACGTCAAACACTGCGGTGGCGTCCTGGTAGTTGCCTCGACGGGTGGGGTCGCCGGTCAGGCAGAGAATATTGTGCAATCCAATCGACGAAGCACCCAGCAGATCCGACTGGATGGAATGAATGTTGCGATCGCGGCAGGTGTAATGAAGAACCGTGTCAATCGAAGTATGTTGTTGAATCTGGATGCACAGGCTCTGCGCACTCATGCGCGCCGAAGCGCGGGCCGAGTCGTGGACGTTGATGCCATGGACGCCGAGTTGCGACAGGATCTGTGCGCCTTCGATCTCTTGGACGCAGTTGATGCCGCGGGGTGGTACTACCTCCACCAAGGTGACGAAACTGCCCTCGGCAAGAGCGGCACCGATGCGGGAGCGCTGCCCGAGCGGGGCAGGCGGTGTCTCAAGGTTCGCAGCCGGAGCGGTCTCGGAGACGGCAGCCGAAGCCTGGGCGTCGATGGCGCGCATGGCGGCACGCATGGCGCGGATATGGTTCGGCGTGGTGCCGCAGCAGCCGCCCACAATCTGCACGCCGGCCTGGATTGCCTTGCGGGCAAAGGTGGCCATGTATTCCGGGGAGCAGAGGTAAATGTTGCGGCCTTCCACGGCGCGGGGCATCCCGGCGTTGGGCATGGCGGCCATAGGCAGCGTCGAGGCGTTGCGCATCCCCTCGATGGCCGTCAATACTGTAGCCGGCCCCGTCGAGCAATTCACGCCGATGGCGCCCGCGCCCCACTCGGTAAGCAGCTTGGCGGCATGCTCGGGCGAGGAGCCGTCGAGGCAGCGATTCTCGTCGTCGACGGTGACCATCACCAGGACGGGCAGATCCGGCGCGGTTTCGGCCGCCGCCTTGAGGGCCTCGTGGGCCTCGTTCATGGCCGGCATGGTCTCAATGATCAGCAAGTCCACGCCGGCTTCGGCAAGGGCGCGAATCTGTTCGGAAAAAGCCGCGCGCGCCTCTTCCAGGCTGGTTTTGCCCAAGGGCTCAAGGCGCACGCCGAGGGGGCCGATGGCGCCGGCAACCCAGGCCTCGACTGCCTGTTTTTCCTTGATATGCGCTACCGCCTGCCGGGCGACACGCACGCCGGCGGCATTGATGGCGGCAACCTGCCCGGCAAGGCCATGGCGCTCCAGGCGGAAGCGGTTGGCCCCAAAAGTGTTCGTCTCGAGAATCTCGGCTCCGGCCTGCAAATACTCTTCATGCACCGCCTGGATCAAGGCGGGGTCGGAAACGTTCAGCTCGTCGTAGCAGCGGTTGATAAAGATGCCTCGGGCATAGAGCACGGTGCCCATGGCGCCGTCGGCCAGCATGGGACGATTGGCGAAGATGTCAGAGAATTGCGGCATTCTGTTGCCATGCTACACCGGTTCCACAATTGCTGTACCCGGAACCCACTGCTCTCAACTAGCTTTTTCCTCAAGAAAAGCCACCTTTCACGAATCCGGAAAGGCTACCTGAATTGTGGAACCGGTCCAAGCCACCGGGGTCAGCCGCGCCGCCACCAAGGCCCGCTTTGTTATACTTCGGAAGGCATCTGCCGGGGGAAAACCGGCTACGGGACGACGATTGGTGCAGTTTGCCAGATCGGCCGGCGACCGCCACCATATCGCTCACGCCGCGGCTGCGACCGCGGCCAGAACGCAATTCCTGGGATGCTGGACCCCCTTGAATGAGCCGCAAACTTCACGCAACCCTACGGAAGCGGAAGGCCCGCGGAAACTCAGCAGGGCCTTGCTGCTCAGCCATTGTCATCATTCGCAGCACGTTCCACGCTTTTTCGTCGAGGTAAGGGATCTTGAACAACAGAAGTCTTTGCATGAGCGCCGTAGCGGCCCTTGCGGTTGCAACCGCGCTGGCAGGATGTGGCACGACCACCTATTTTGCGGGACGCAGCCTGCCGCCGAGCGGCTTGAAGAACCGTGTGCTGATCGCGATCCAGAACCCCAGTGCCACCAACAGGGGCGCGTTGCAGATGGTGGATGCCTACTACGACATCCGGTCAAGCTACGACTCGAAAAAGGCGATCTTTACCATCTCGGGATATTCCAGCGCCCTGCCCATCTCCATCCAGAACATGCCTGAGGAGCAGTTGGGGGCGGTCTACGCGTCCGGCGACGGCACGTTGTCCTTGGTGAACTACGCAGCCGAAACCGCGTCGGGTGGCCAAACTGGCTTGAACGGCCTTTCGTCCAGCATTTTTATCACCCGCAACCAGGCGTACGTCATTGCCGCCAGTCAAAGCGCCCATGTGCTCACGGTGGTCGACAAGACCAACAACAACTCCTATCCGCTCAACCTTCCAGGCGTGTATCGGGTCAGCGTGAACCCCGGCGGCTCCGTGGCGCTGGCCTTTGTACAGAATTCGAATTACGTCTACTATCCGCGCAAGCTGACCGCGGCAGAGACCATCGCCTACTCCGGCGGGTCGTCCACCTGGCCGGTGGGCGCGCAGGATTGCGAACCCCTCAATTCGCCAGGCTGGTGTCTCTTCCAGCTCCAGGATCCGTCCAGCACCAAGACAACTCCGAAGCCTCTCAGCTTTGACCGGCCCGTCAAGGCGGTCTTTTCCGATGACGGCGGGACGGCCTACGTGTTGAGTTGCGGCCCCGAGTGCGGCGGTTCCGTGGCCTCGGTGACGCCCCTTTCCATCGCCCCGATGATCTTCCTGGTCGGGCAGCAATCGGGAACCTTTCCCACGCAAAGCGCGCTCAACAGTTCCATGATCGCCATTCCCGGCGGTGCCAGTAACGCACTGCTGGATACTTCCACGCTCTACGTGGTAGGCCAACAGGCTCAGACCGTGCAGGGGCAGACCCTGTTCGCCGGAAACCTCACGGTGGTGAACCTCTCCACCAACACCGCCTCCAAGCCAATGGCCATCAGCGACGGCGCTCCCGGGGCCCTTAGCCGCATGATTCTGGCAGACGACAACACCCTCTGGATCGGCATGACCAAGTGCAACAACGGCGTCAGGGCGGCAACCGGCCTGGCCGACGGCTGCCTGACCATGGTCAATACCAGCACCAACACAGTGACCCTGCTCGAACCCTACATCGGCGACCTGACCGGCATTGCCGCGGTGACCAGCCTGCACAAGATCTACGTGGCGCAGGGCGGACAGGTCTACATCTATTCCACCGTGGACGGCTCGTCCCTCGACAACCAGTATGTGACTGTGACCGGAACCGCCTACGACGTGGCCTACATGGACGCCCTCACCGACGGCAATAACACTGTCTATTGACACGATGAGCGCCGATTCCACACCGGGTTCGCAGGCAGTGGACGTTCTGGCCATTGCCGCGCACCGCGACGACGTGGAACAGACCTGCGGGGGCACCCTGCTTCGCATGGCTGCCCGGGGCTTGCGCTGCGGCATTCTTGACCTGACCCAGGGCGAGGCCGGAACCCGCGGCAGCGCCCGGGAACGGGCCCAGGAAGCAGCCGAAGCGGCTCGCCTGCTGGGCGTCGGCTGGCGGCAGGCGCTCGATCTGCCCGATGGCGCGGTTGAAAATACCCTCGAAAACCGGCTCAAAATCGCTCGCGTGCTACGCCTGGTGCGGCCTCGCGTGGTGATTCTGCCCTATTGGCAGGCCCGCCACCCGGATCACGCGATTGTGGCCACCCTGGGCTACCAAGCCTGCTTCCTCTCCGGCTTGGCCAAGGCCCCTGTGCCACTTGCCCCACCGCAGGTGGAGTCGGCCCCACCGCAGGTGAAGTTGGCCCCACCGCAGGTGGAGTTGGCCCCACCGCAGGTGGAGTTGGCCGCACCGCAGGTGGAGTTGGCCGCACCGCAGGTGCCGCAGGGGCCGCATCGGCCGTTCAAGATTGTGTATGCCAGCCTCTATGCCGATGTGCGCCCCACCTTCATCGTGGACATTACCCCCTTCATCGAGCAGCGCCATGCCGCGCTGATGGCTTACCGGTCGCAGTACGCCAACCAACAGGCGGGGGGCGGGCTGTTTGTGCCCGAGGAGGAGATCCGCGAGCGCACCTTCGCCGAGGCCCGCCACTACGGACTGCTGGCAGGCGTACGCTACGGCGAGCCCTTTGTGCAAAAGGAAGTGGGCCTGGTAGACGACCTCACTCTCTTGCCGGTGCAATCGATCTGAGGCGCTTGGTGCCCGTTCAAACCAGGAACGGCCATGTGCGTGGCGGCACCGGTCGCTGCCTCATCCAAGGATCCCTTTACGGCCAACGGTCGTATCGGGACCCCCAGGTTGGAGCCTTCTTCCAGCAGCAACCTACCGGTTGTCCACGTGCACCGGATCGATCGAGTTATGCATCGTTTGCTCAAAGGCGGGCATACTGCAGGAGAAATCCGCACCGCTGCAGCCTGGAAGAAACACCGGGACTCGCTGGGGTGGCTCGCTCAAACTCAACTCGCTCGCGGAGCGCATCTGTTCCAGGGTTTGCACTGTAAAGAAGGTCTTCACACTGTACTCCCCGCTCTTGCGATCCTTCCACAGTTCGAACACAAGAGCACTTCCAGGAGGCGTGTCGTCCCGGCGTCCGTCCGCGATCCACGTCAAACCCAGCACACCGCCGATGCTTGTCAGGTTCGTGTCGTGGCCAATCAGAAACAGGGCCCGGTCTGTCGGCTTTCCCGGCGCTCCGGCTACCTGCTTGCCTGTTACCGCCTGCTGCAAACTGCGCACAACGTGATCCAGAAGATTCGATGCCTGAATGCGCGCAAGGGCCGGCGTGCGCAGCGTAAAGTCTGTCGCAGCGGTGTGCAGATCCATCAGCGAGCGAAGGTTGGCGCCGGTCACGCATCCCCATCCCACATGGTCGGCGCTCATGCCTTCGGCGTACTCAAGCAGCAGATTCTCAGCCAGCGAGGATGCCGCATTGAGAGGGCCGCGCAAATCGGCTAGATGCTCGCCTCGTCCCGCAGTGAGACTGGCTGGGACATCGAAAAGAGAGACCCGCTTTTGCGGGGGGGCTGAAGCAACGCCGCAAGTGGCCAATATTCTGTCAAGCGCGGCAATCTGCGAACGATAAGCCTCAGCGACGCTGGAGGGGTTGTTCCCGATTCGGCCGGCGATCGCCGCTGTGGCCGCGGCCGGGTCAACAGGTCCAAAGCTTGTCGGACGCGGATGGAAGAGCGGATCGTTGGTACCCTCAGGAAATGACGTGACGGGAATGTTGCATCCGGGAAAGAGCCCGTTTGCTATCGCCTTTCCCGTTTCGCGCGTGCGCTGATCGGAATCCGCATGGATCGTGACGTTGGCGGCCTCATCGCATCCTTTCGCAGACAGCAGACCCTCGCTGGCAAGTTGCATCCGGTCGTATGAGCCGAACAACTCCATCAAGTGGTATCCGTGTGCCGTCAGATAGCCCGGGGGAACGTCCCACTCGGGCCAGGGCGCGGCCGAATACGTGTTGTATTGCGCCGGCCTGCCCGTGGGAGAGCGAACCCCGTGGCGGCTCACATAGACAACGTACTTCAGATCGGCGTCCTTGTTCGTTGAAGCAGACGGGACGGTCTGCGCGAATGCGGCTTCACAGCTCATCAAAAATACACTTGCAAGAAGAATCAGCCTTGTCATTCATATCCTCGTGCTAACCAGTTCTGATCGTTGCGCTCAAAATGCTCAAAACACCCGCGCATGTCATTATCGTCGAGGCCCTCGATTGCAGACATCGACACGGCGAAACAAATCGGGGCATACGCATGACTTGCATATGCCCCGAAAAGTCCATCCGTGTATCCTGTCCTGTGCTAACGGCCTTGCGCAAAGTTATACCGCAGGCCGGCCGTGTAGGTCGGCTTGTAGTACTCGCGCTGGTTTACAAATTGCTCGCTGCCCTGATAGTAGCCGAAGACTTCGTTGTTGAGGTTAAGACCGACAACCTTGGCAGTTAGTCCGCGCCAGATGCGATAGCTGGCCTGCGCGTCCACCTGATAGTGAGCCAGCGTAAAGGTGTCGCCCGAAGGACCGGTCGGCCCAAGGCCGCTGGGGTCGGCGCCCGAAACCAAAGCCGGAGAGATGTAGCCGTACTGGAATTCGCTCGGGCCGTCGTAGGCAAAGCCCACGCGGGCCGAGAGACGCTTGTTGTCGTAAGACGGGCTGATCCTCCAGGTGTTGGTGGCCTGGTCAATCAAACGAGGCTGATCGAGACGTAATGGAAAACCCTTTTCCTGCGACGCGGTGTAGCCGTAGTTGGCGTTGATCCCAAGCCCACCAAGCACGCCCGGCAAGAAGCTCAGGTGCTGTTGGTAACTGGCCTCGAAGCCGTAAAGATACGCGTTCTGGCCATTCACCGTGATGGAGATTGAATCCCCGGGGTAGTTCGCAATGGCCTGCAGTTCTTCGGTCGGAACCGAACCTGCCGGCAGTTTTGTGAGGTTGACCGTGCCCGCGATCGAAGTCGGAACCTGAGGCGCAGTCAATTGCTTGAAGAAGAAACCCGCCTGAATCATGCCCAGCGGATGCAGCGAGGTCTCATAAAGCAGATCGTAGTTGTTGGCGTGCTCGGGACGAAGGGACGGGTTGCCTACGGATACTGAAATCGGGCTCTTGGTGGAGTCTTCAGTCACGTAAGGGACCAGGGAGTAAGGAGTGGGACGCGCGACGCCGCGAGAGAAGACGGCACGCAGTGCGGAGTCGGAATTCAGAGCGTAGCGCAATTGAACGTCGGGAAGAACGTCGAGATAAGAAGGATTGTTTGTGACCGCGTTGACCACCCACTGCTCGCCGCTGCCTGTATAAGTTGTCAAACCGCACGCTTTTGCGCCGGTCAGATTCTTGTAGTAGCAGAGTGTGTGGCCGAGCGTGTCCATCTGGGTGTTTTCAAAGCGCAAGCCGGCCTGTGCGTGAAGTTTGCCGACATCGATCGTGTTCATCACGTAGCCTGCCGCAATCTGCTCGACGAAGTCGAAGAGATTGGGAGCGGTATCGCCCGCCGTTTTGACTTGATCCACCGATCCGAGGAAAGCCGGGGTAGTCAACACGAAGTTGACCACTTTGTTGAAGTCCGAGACGGGGCCGAACTTCCCGCCGAAGTAGTTTCCGCCAAAATAGTCATTGTTCTGGAAGCCGCTCTGCAATGCGGTCATGGTGTAGGGAGTGGAGCCGTTTGCGGCAGCTTTGGTCGTCGCCCATCCGTCGTAGACGGTCTCCGTAGCGTCTTGCGCTTTGTGGCCGTTGGTGAACTTGAAGCCCATCTCGAAAGTTCCAAAATGCGAACCGGCGATATAGTTGCGGGCATAAGAGGAAGCCGCGGTCAGGTTGAGTTGCGAGTCTTTTCCGGTGGAGGTGGTCAGATCTTTGAGGGCCCAGTTGGCGGCCACCAGCAGAGGAGAACTGGCCGTGTTGTCGCAATTGCCGAAGTGAGGATGATAGAGGTCCGCCGAGCCCTGGACGTATGCGCAGGATGTACCCAGCGAGGGGCCAATCCATGCGAAGTCGGCCTTGGGATTGCCCGCAGAAGAAACCTCGTAGGAGTAAGAACTGGAAGCGACTGCCGTGAACCAGGACTTGCTGCCGACGTGACGCCCGCCCAGAATCAGGGTTCCGACCGAGGCGTTGGGGCGCTTGCTGGATGTATAGAAAGCAGGATTACCCGAAGAGACAGGCGAGTAATACCATTTGTCGCCCCAGTCCTTCAGGTCGGAATAGATGCCGTTGGCAAAGAAGCTCGTGTCTTCGTTCAGTTTGAAATCTACGTTGCCCGACATCCCATAGCGATAGCGATAGTAGCGATAATCGCGAATGGTATTGCTGTCGTAGATCGGTGTGGCGAAGGTCGACATGGGATCGAGGGCGGGCTGGAAGTTGTCGATGCCGCGGCCGTTGTAGTCGTAAGCGCCGTTGAGCAGAATCCCCAAGCGCTTGGTTGCACCGAATCGCTTTCCTACGGTCACACCATCTGCATTCGAAGCGCGGCCATTCATGATGTTGGTGTAGCCACCGTCCATAAATGCATCGATGGTGGGCTGCTCGCCTGCGGTCTTGGTGCGCAGATTCACCGATCCGCCGATGCCGTTGGCATCCATATTGGCGGAAAGAGTCTTGTTGAGCTCGACTGCCTCAATCATCGAAGAGGGAAGCACATCCAGACGAACCTCGCGAACGGTAGGCTCGGGAGCGGGAATCGTAACGCCATCCACGGTAACGTTCGAAAGCCGGGGCTCGGTGCCGCGAATCTGAATGTAAACGCCCTCGCCCTCAATGCGGTAGAGCGAAACAGAGGGCAGACGTCCGATCGCGTCGGCAGCATTGGCATTCGGCAAGCTCACAATCAGCTCTGCGGGCAGAACCTGCAGAAGATTGTCGGCCATGCGCGTTTCGTTGATGGCGTCTGCTTCGCCGTGCACACGCTCGGCGCTGACGATAATGCTCTCATTGGCAGAGGCTACTTCGAGTTTGATTTGCAAGACCTTGGTCTTGCCCGCGGCCACGTCGACCTTGGTATTGGTTGGTTTGAACCCGACGAATGAAACTGACAATGTATAGCTGCCCGCAGGAACATCGGACAGCAAGAAATCGCCCTCCGGATTGCTCTCGCCAACCAGCTTGAGAGGAAGCAGTTCAAGGCGCGCTCCTTTGAGAGCTGCGCCTGCGTTATCGACAACTGTGCCAGTGATGACACCCTTGGTTTGCGCGTTGCCCCGCGAAGCGAACAATGAAAGCGTAAGCAAAAGGAACAGGAACATGGAGCGCGAACTCCAAATAGTTCTTCGATTAAACATAGGGCCTCTCTTCGAAACTGCGGATTCCGTATTCATGCTGAATACTTCGATCTGGGCGGATTATCCCAACCGAATCTAAGCGCAATCTGAGGACTCCTCTTTCAAACGGCCATTTTCATGGAAGATTCATATTGAACGCCTACGATCGAACGATGCGAGTTTTGATCGTGGAAGACAAACAAAGCCTCGCCGGCCATATAGGGCGTGCACTTGAAGGCGAGGGCCACACCGTCACACTCGCCTTTGATGGAGAGGTCGCGCTCAAACAGGGCCGCACCAACAATTTCGATCTGATCCTCCTCGACATCATGCTTCCGCGCGTCGATGGCTTCACTGTGATTCGCAAATTGCGCGAAGACCGGCTGACGACTCAAACCATCATCGTCTCCGCGCGAGACTCAATGGAGGATGTCATCACGGGGCTCGATGCCGGGGCAGACGATTACCTCACAAAGCCTTTCGCCCTTAACTTGTTATTAGCCAAGGTTAGAGCTGCCGCGCGGCGCGTCCCGATTCCAATTCCTCAAGAACTGGTATTCGAAGATCTGATTCTGCGCCCGCACCTGTTCGAGTTGCAGCGCGGCAAGCGCACAGCATCTCTTACCAGAACAGAGTGCGCGCTGCTTGAGACCCTGATTCGCCGCGCGCGAACCGTAGTGCCGCACGGCGTGCTCATTGAGGAAGGCTGGAGCGCCGACACCGATGTGAGTTATGACAGCCTCTATGTCTTCATTCGCGCACTGCGATCGAAGATTACCCACAAGGGTGAAGAGGATCTTCTCCACACGGTCCGCGGCGTCGGCTATTCCTTGCGGGGAGGGTCATGCTGAAACCGCCGTTTTCAATTTCGCTTCGCCTTACATTCTGGTTCGGCGGCATCTTCTTCTTCGGCTGGCTGCTGTTTGGCACCGTAATGTGGCTTAACCTCAAGAGCACCCTGAAGAACGAGCGCTATCAAACGCTTTCCCGGCGGATCGACCGGCTGCAACAGTTATTGACTAAGTCTCAAGATGAAGACGAAGACGAGCGCGGCCACGACTTCTCCGACTTTGCACGTGCGACCGGTAACGGCCTTGCGGAAGTTTTCCATGCCGATGGGCACCGCGCCTACCCTTCGCCTTCGGCAGCCGCCAAGGCCTTTCCGTGGCCTTCGATCGAGAGCGGCGATGCCGAGCAGTTCGTCCATGCTGAATCGGCCGGCCAGCCTTATTGGGTCCTGGTGCGGCCTTACTCGCTCGGAGGCCAGTCGCTCATTCTCCTTACAGCGGGGCCTGAATCTGGAAATCTTGTCGTCTTGCAAAGCTTCTTGATGGGCCTGCTTGCATCGGCGCCCATCCTGCTGCTGATCTCATCTGCGGGCGGCTATCTGATGAGCCGAAAAGCATTGAAGCCGGTGGATCGAATCACGGCCACGGCGCGCTCCATCAGCATACGCAATCTCTCCGAACGACTGCCCGTGACCACAACAGGAGATGAATTGCAGCGTCTCGCAGAGACCTGCAATGCAATGCTGCAGCGATTGGAATCCGCCGTTGGGCAGATCAAGCAATTCACAGCAGATGCCTCGCATGAGCTGCGCGGCCCGTTGTCCTTCACACGCACGGTCGCGGAGGTGGCGCTGAGGAATCCCAACGCCGACATCGAGAGCCGCAGGGCGTTTGAAGAAATCGTCGGTGAGTCCGCCAAAGCCTCGGAACTCTTGGAAGGAATGTTGATTCTGGCGCGCGCCGATTCTAACTCCTTCGATGCTGCACTGGAACAGGTGGACCTGGTCGCTGTTGTTCAGGAGGCTTGCGGAATGGCCCGTCCCCTGGCCGATGAACGCAATCTCACTCTCTCGATTTCCGCAGCGGCCGGCCTTTCGGTGTTCGTGCTCGGAGATTTTTCAAGCTTGCGCAGACTTGTCTGGATTCTTCTCGACAACGCACTGAAATACACCCCTGCACCTGGCACTGTCGAGGTCTCCCTGAGCGCCAATTCGAATAACGCGATCTTGCGCGTCAGCGATAGCGGCATTGGTATCGCGCAAGGCGATTTACCACGTATCTTCGATCGCTTCTATCGCACCGATCCGTCGCGCAGTCAGGTGGAAGGCAGTGGACTGGGCCTGGCCATCGCAAAATGGATTGCGGAGATGCACCACGCGAATCTTTCCGCTACCAGTACGGAGCACAAGGGCACCACTTTTCAAGTGTTGATTCCCCGCTGCGTTGCATAAAAAACCGGTTCGCAGCCAAATCTGGAAGCGCAGCGCGGAACAGCCTGACGGCTCACGTTTTCCAATGGTTAGTCCGCAGTAGGCTGCGGCAGAATGCACTTGGTGATTCTGCTCATGTGCTTGTTAGGCCGTTAGGCGCAGCAACGCAGCCATCAGGCCTAACGCAAACCCCGCCGCGCTCGCTGTCGATAGAAAATTCACAGCATCGTTGTTCAGCCAGCCGCGGCGTTCCAGCGTTGCCCCCAGCAGGCTGTCGAAGAGCAGCCCAAACACACCCCCCGCCGCGCTGATCCAGAACAGCGAGTACGGCCCGCGCAGAGCCCATGTTCCGACCCCCGCCACGATCCCCGCCGCCACCACGCCGGCAACGGTTCCGACCAGACTCACACCGCCGTCGGTCCCGGGCTCGCACAACCGCAGCGTGGTGATCGTCCGCGGCCGGCCGCCCAGTACCTGGCCCACCTCCGACGAAACTGTATCGGCTGCCGCTTCGGCCAGTGCCGCCAGTCCCGGCGCGAACAGCGTCATGGGCGCCAGACCCGCCGGAGAAAACCAATGCGTGTCCAGCATCCAAGTCTGTGCGAACTCGCTGGACGCCATTGCCGCCACACCCAGGTTTGCCGCAACCTGCGACGCGGATCGTCCCTGCCGCCGCTCTGCCGTACCCAAACGCTCCTTCCGCTCGCGCCCCAGGCGGGTCGACAGGTAGGCAAGCAGAGATACCGCCAACACCGGCGCCAGCGCCGTATGCCATGGCAGATAGGGTGCGACGAGGGTGGAGAACATAAGGCTGGCGGTGATGGCCATGCCCGCAAATGCCCCGCCCAAAGTGGCCGCGTGGACTCGTAACACCACCAGGCCCAGCAGCAGGCTCAACCCCATCGCCCAGACCGCTTCCGGCAGTGCGTTCACCGCCCACCAGTGAGCCTGCAGCACCAGTGCCGCACCGGCAAAGGGCAAAACCAGCAGCAGGACCGTCTTCGATTGCCAATTCAATTTCGTCTGAGCCACGTCCCATCGTAACGTTTCTCGACGAAGTGCCCCAAAAACTCCGAGCATGAACGGCATAGTTTTTGAGGCTTCTAGGCTATGGGCTGTTATTCGCTTTCGGGCCGCGCGAAAGGGAATAACGATTCCAGTCAGGAAAAGACCGGCCCGCATCGTGTAGCATTTGCCCATGACGCCTCTCAAGCAGGCTGCTCGAGCCAAGAAGCCCTCGGGGTCAGCCAAACGTGCCGGCTCAGTCCAAACCGCTCAGGAGCCAGCCAAGGAACTGGTCATTGTCACCGGCATCTCGGGGGCGGGCAAGGCCTCGGCGCTCAAGGCCTTTGAAGACCTCGGCTTTCATTCCGTGGATAACTTGCCGCTCGAGCTCTTGCCCGATTTCGCCGGCCTGGTGCGCAAATCGCCCGATATGGAGCGCGCCGCCATCGTGGTCGATGTTCGCGAAGGGCTGACTCTCGACCAGCTCCCGGAGATCCTCAAGAAGGTAAGAAAGCTTCTTCACACCCGCGTCGTCTTCCTCGATGCGCAGGATGCCGTGCTGGTACGGCGCTTCTCCGAGACACGCCGGCCCCACCCGCTTGGCAAGTACGAGACAGTCTCCCGGTCCATCGTGGAAGAGCGGCAGTTGCTCGACCCCATTCGTAACGTGGCCGACACGCTGATCGACACCTCGAACTACAATGTCCACGAACTGCGCGCCCAGATCCTGTCGCGTTTCGACAAGGAAGAAGAAAGCAAGCGGCTGCTGGTCTCGTGCCTTAGCTTCGGCTTCAAGAACGGCGTGCCGCTGGATGCCGACATGGTCTTCGATGTGCGCTTCCTGCCCAATCCCCACTTTGTGCCGGAGTTCCGCAAGAAGACCGGGCAGGATCCGAAGGTTGCCGCTTACGTCCTGGGGTTTCCCCAGACGGTCGAGTTTCTCACCCGCGTGACCGAACTCATGCTCTACCTGTTGCCCCACTATGTCGAAGAAGGCAAGAGCTACCTCACCGTGGCGATTGGCTGCACCGGCGGCCAGCACCGCAGCGTGATGATGGTGGAAGAGTTGAGCGCGCGGATGAAAGAGGCCGGCTACCAGGTGAAGGCCCTGCATCGCGACATGCCGCGGTAACGCGGCGGTTCGAGGCCAAGCCGTCATGGAAACTGGTTTTGCAACCCGATAATTGCGGACCGCTGCGCATGAAACGACCGCAGTCCGCTAACTTGCTAACTCGCTATGCCTGCAAAGCGGGCGCTAACTCGCTATTTTTTGTTCCAGGAACTCTGGCTCAACGTTGGCCGATCCTGATCGGCAGATCGTCCAGCCAGCGCGCCAGCGCGTGGACCTTGTCTGTTCGCGCGTCGCGGGTCGTGATCGACCAAACCATCATCTTGGGCGCTGTGACATTCTTGAATGCCTCTGGCTTTTCCGGCAAGCCCGCAATTCCCGGCGCAACCGCGCTTTCAAACCACAACGAAGGCACATGCAGGCCGGTGGCCGCCTCGTCGGCATCGAACCGGTCCCGCACCAGCCAATGGGCCGGCACCATCCGCGCGCGAGGGTCGCTGAAAATGGCTTGCATCGGTTGCTGCAATGGGGACTCGAGCACCGCTCCTGCGATTTCCGGGTGCGCTGCGGCCATCTCCAGGGCCAGGTTGGCGCCCAGGTCCTTTCCATCCAAAACAATGGAGCCGGATGCCACGTGGCGCGTTTCCGTGAGGTATTTGAGCGCCCAATTGGCGTCTTCGCGCCAATGTGCCTCGCTGGGATGCGCGAACTGGCTCTGCCCATACCCGCGATAGTCGAACGCCAGCACATTCACTCCGGCATTATGCAGCGCGGCCAGATCGTCCACGGTGTTGCTGAGGTTCCCATCCTGCCCATGCAGATAGACGACGGTGAGGCGCGCGAACTTTGCGTCGGCCGCAGCCGGAATCCACCAGCCCTCCAGCCGCGCCTCGCCGGCCTCGGTAGTGGCAAACCCGACCGAGTCGAAGGGCAGCCCTGCACTGGCCGGGGTGCGCGTGACGGCGGATGTGGGGTGGTAGAGCAACTGCCAGCTCCCCTGCCAGAACAGCAGGCAAAGAGCTGCCCAGCAGCAGATCGCAGCGACCGCCAGGGAGAGGCCGGCAGCCTTGAGCAGCCACCGCCCGGAGATGGTGCTTGGCGGCTCGGAGGCAGGCCGCTTGCTGTTCCAGGCCTGCTCGAAGGCGGACGTAGATAACGGAGGCACGGGGTGGGCTTTCTTGTGCGGCATGGGCAGGCTCTTTCATCGGCCGCCGGAGGCTGCCTGGCCCTATGCTAAATGTGCCGCTGCGCGCAGGGAAGAAAGGCGTGGGATCAGCGAATTTGGGGCATGCTTCGAGGCGACCCCAGGTCTCAGACGCGAGACCCGGGCACCCTGCCATCGTTGGAGCTTAGTACTTGACGATAGCCGCGAACGAATCGGGCTTGAGGCTGGCGCCGCCCACCAGGGCACCGTCAATCTCTTCCTGGCCGATCAGCGCGGTCGCGTTGTCGGGCTTCACCGAGCCGCCGTAGAGAATGCGAACCGCCGCGGCGACCTCTGCGCCCAGCAGCTTGGCCACTTCGGCGCGGATGATCTTGTGCGCGTCGACGGCCATCTCGGGCGTAGCGGTCTTGCCGGTGCCGATGGCCCAGACGGGCTCATAGGCGATGACGATCGGAGCCGCGGCTTCGGCGGTGATGCCTACCAGGGCGCCGGCGATCTGGGTCTTGAGCACGTCGGCGGTCTTGCCGGCTTCGCGCTCGGCCAGCACTTCGCCTACGCAAACCACGGGAACCACACCATGCTTGAGAGCGGTGTGCAGCTTCTTGTTGACGACTTCGTCGGTCTCGGCAAAGTACTGGCGGCGCTCGGAGTGGCCGATCAGGGTATGCGTTCCACCCACAGCCTTGAGCTGGTTCAGCGAGGTCTCGCCGGTGAAGGCGCCCTCTTCGGCGAAGTGAATGTTCTGCGCGCCGACGGCCACGTTCGACCCCTTGGCGGCTTCAATCACCGTGGGCAGCAGCACCGGGGACGGGAACAGGGCGATCTCGTCCCGGTCATGGCCGGCAACGAGCGGCAAAAAGGCATCGACGAAGGCCTTGGCCTCGGCAGGGGTCTTGAACATCTTCCAGTTGGCGGCAATGAGTGCTTTACGCGACATTTTTTGGGAACTCCTCAGGGTGATTTTAGTGGATGGAAACACCGCGAGGGGTGACGGTGGGCACAGGGTGGGACAGTTGCGGGGAAACGCGACGGCGAAGCTCTTAAAGATGCAAGACTTCCGTGCAGAAATCGCTTGCCTTCAAGATCCGGGTGCGGCCCAGCTTCTTGAGTTGCAGAAGTCCGGATCGCTTGTCCCCGGTGACCGCATAGTCGGGCTGTGCCGCTTCAATCAGATCGAGAAGAAAGCTGTCCGCCGGATCGGCCGCCTCGTGCAGGCGGGGCAATGAGCCTTCCCAAACGTCGGAGCGGTACAGGTGATTCAACATGGTACCCACCAAGTGCGGCTTGAACAGGAGGCGAAATTTCGGGTTGCGGCTGGCTTCCCGAATCTCGTCGATCTGCCGCTGGCAAGTGAGCAGACGGAACTTGCCGTTCCTCCAGGTGTGAACGATGCGAGCCGGCAAACTATGCGGAGAGATCAGCGCGCTGAAGTAGATGTTGCTGTCGAGCAGGACCAGCATCAGCGCAGCCGAGCCCGCGCCCAGGCGAGAGATTCTTCAATAGCAGCGTCGAGTTCCGCTGGGTCCACATTGGCGTTCTGCTCGTGCGCTGCCATCAGGGCTGTGTCGAAGATGTGCTTGTTGACCGCTTCCTCGACAAAGCGGGAGAGCTCGCCCTTCTTGCTCCTGCCCTGGTCGGCGAGGAACTGGCGAAGGGACTTGTCGAGCTGCTTGGAAACAACGAGATTCCAGCGTGTGGTGGCTGTGGACATGGTCTACTCCGCATCCAATTTACACCTGAATAGACAAACGCACAAGCGCATAAACACCGTTCTCCGCGGTCACCGAGCCAGGCTGGCCGCCGGAACGACGGCTACGCCGGCCGGAACCTCGCCGCGCAGAAAAGCGGCCCGATGGTCGGGATTGCCCAGGTCCATCTCGAAGTGGCGCCACTTGCCATCCTGATGCACGCCCATATTCCAGGGGCCGGAGACGGAGTCGGAGAACTGCCAGACGATGCCGCAGCCTTCCTCGTTGGTGAAGCCTTCCTCGTCGGCCTGGATAATGGCGTCGCCCCGGCCCCACAGGGCGAAACGCAGGGCATGGAGAGCGTCGAAGCCTTCCTCGGAATCCGCTCCGGCAAGGTGCTGGAAGGCGTAGATGGTCTGGACAGAATTCAGGTAGGCCTGCAGCCAGGCAACGCCGCTTTCCGGCTTGCAATTGCCGATTTCCTCAAGAAACTCCGCAATCTCCGCCTGGCCAAGCGAATCTTCAAGTACGGGGTTGCGCTCGATCAGCGCAACGGGCGTGCCGTCCTCGGCGCTTAGCAGAAGAGTGGTCCATTCCTGGGCGCTGCGCTCTTCCAGGGTGAGCTTGTAGGCTGGGTGCTCTTCCTGAATTACCTGCACCATGTCTTCGAAAGGTGGGAATGCCGCATGCTTCGACAGAACGCGCGTGTAGTATCCCAACGCCACTCTCCAATTCGCAGTTTTGATCCGGTTCTGAGTATCTTACCCCGGAATCGACTGGCGTTTTCTTCAAATCACAGAGAAATAGTGCTATCCAAGTGGATCGGAGGCCTGAATAATCGACAAATCGTCCGGAACTTCCCCGTCCATGAAGGCGGCGCGGTGATCCGGGTCCCCCAGATCCATCTTGAAGTGGTTCCAGGTGCCGTCTTGCAGCACGCCCATGTTCCACGGGCCGGAGACGGAGTCGGAAAACTGCCAGACGATGTGGAAGCCTTCTTCGTTGGTGAACCCCTCGTTGTCCGCCTGCAGGATGGCGTCTCCGCGTTCCCATAGGGCGGAGCGCAACCCATGCAGCGCGTTGCCGCCCTCCTCCGTATCCGCACCCTGCAGGTGCTGGATGGCGTAGATGGTCTTGACCTCGTCAAGATATTCTTCGAGCCAATGCACGCCGCTCTCCGGCTTGCAGTCCTGCAGGTCTTCAAGGAAGTCGGCGATCTCGTCCTGGCCGACGGAGCCGTCGTAAACGGGATTGCGCTCGATCAGGGCGACCTCGACCTCGTCGTTGCCCGCCAGCAGCAGCGTCTCCCACTCTTCTTCCGTGCCCTCTTCAACCGCGAGCTGGAAATCGGGGTGGTTGGCCTGGATCAGTTCCGAGAGTTCCTCGAAGGTGGGGAACTCTTCGTTTTTCGACAGAACCCGCGTGTAATAGGCCATTGCTTTCTCCCTGAAATGCTCGATTGCTCAGGTATTTGAGTGTAATCGTTGATGAGAAGGCTTGAGATTCCGAGGTATAAAGATCGACCCTTGGAGTACCCACCGCCATAGGAACAGCAAAGGGGCGCAGGGCCTTGCAGCGTCGCTTACTTCGAAATGGTGAGCGACCCCGGATCGAGAGCCACTTCGTAGTACCCCGCATCGTTCCAGGGCAGCACTTTTCCTGCCTGTGTTAGCTTGCCCCCAGTCACCGTTACGCGCACGGATTTCCCCGGCGGGAAGTGAGCAGGCAGTGTCCAGGTAACCACAGTGTCTTTGCCGGATTGAGAACTGCTGGCATTGGTCACGGCCTTTTGCCCCGCCCAGTACGCGCCGACGTTGACCATGCTGTCGATCCACACATCGCCGAACGACTTCGCATGGTTGATGCTGGCGACGACGTCGGCCGGATCGACGGGGGCGTAGCCACCATCGCCGCCCATCGAGTGAAACAGGAAGATCAGCCAATTGCCGGCCGTGTGGGCCGAGTCGATGGCGGGGTTGAAGGTGGCGGCGGTTTGTCCCGCGGCTGCGCCGAAGATAGGCAGATTGAAGGGGTCTGTGTTGTCGTTGGGAGCAATCTGGCCGCCCCAAACGCCACGGTTCAGAAAGAAGCGCGTCTTGGCGGTTGCGTTGTAGCCCGTGTCTCCATAAGGCGAGGCCGTGGTGGGCACGCTAGTGACGCCGTAGGTCTGCTCGATGTGCGCGGTGCACAGATCGTATTCCGCTTCGAGACTGCCTGCATACGTTCCCCACCCGCACCCGGTGCCGTTCGCATGGCAGTGGTGCTCGGTGTGATTGCCCAGTTCGTGGCCGTCTTTCGCAGCCTGCGCCCACACGGGCGAATTCCCGTCGCTCGATCCCACCAGGAAGAACGTCATGTGCACGCCAGTGGCCTGCAGCAGCGGATAGTTGGCGATCTGCGAGGGAATCGAGTCGTCGAAGGTGTAGGTAGCGGCGGCGTGAAAGCCCGCCCAGTTGAGGACCTTCAGATTGCCCACCGCGCCCGCGGGCTTCGGAACGCCGCTCCGCACCAGCGTGGGCAACGGTTGCATGGTTTGACTCTGGATGTTGCTGCCAAAGGCACAGAAGGTCAAAGCCGCAAAACTCAAGATCGCGAGCCGCAAAGTACGCATGTCAATTCTCCGCCTGTCCTGGATCGGTTTCTATTTTATGCCGTGATGGTGGTTTGTTGTCAGTGATTCAGTCGGACCAAAGGGGGCTGGCCCGCTCGGTGCGAAGCTACCGGTTCGTCACGCCGCCGGCTGCTTTTCGGAGTCAGGTTCCGGGTCGGGCTTGACCTGCTTGGACTCGGAGAGCATCGCCTGCAATGCAGGGGGCAGCGCTGAGAAGGGAACCGCTTTCGCGAACATCTCCTCGGTCCACTCCGGGTTTTCGTCGTCGATCAATTCAGGGTCTGGCTTCTTCATACCGGGCTCTCTCCCGGCGATTGGCCCTTCTCAGGCTTATCACGCGGATCGCTCCGTTCCGCACTGTGAATACCAATGCGTAGAGCGTATCCGCAATGAACCCGAGTGCTCTCGTACGATCCTCGCCGTAGTCCTTGCGTGTATCGGCGGCGAAAACAGCCGAGCCAAAGTCGAACTCCGCCACCAATTCGAAGCCAAGGCCCCGCCCCTGCAAATTGCGCTCGTTCTTTCGTGGGCCGTACGTGACCTCCCCGCCGCAAGGATTGCGCGGTTGCTATCGACAAGCTTCTAAGCGATGCGCTCTTCTTTGGCAGGAACCGGGTTCGGAGGAGCGGATTTCAAACCGCGCATGCGGTCTCGGCGGCGTTGAAGAATCTCGGAGAGTGGGCCCCGTTCGAATCCGCTGAAATCTGTGATTTCAGGCATGTCGGAAAGGTCGATGTCTTCGTCCTCGATCGTTTTCAGTAATTCCAACTCACGCTTCTGTTGCTCCGTTCGCTCGGGCATATTCCCCCCTTCGCCAATAGCATGAAAGGGCAGAGTGAGATTCGCAACAACAAAAGCAAGGACGAAGCTTACAAACAAATAACAAGAACAACCGCAGGTCCTTCGACTTCCTTCGCTCCGCTTCGGTCGCTCAGGATGACAGTCTTGGGCTTTATCTAGTGCAAGTGGAAAAAGAAAAGCCGCATCCGCCACAGGTTTTGCGTCGGACACGGCTATTTGTTTTGATACAGCAGCCTGAGCGCCGAAGGCGAGTTGGCCGCACCGCAGGTGCTACTTGTCCGTCAGCGCTTCAACGCCGGGCAGCTTTTTGCCTTCGAGGAACTCGAGGCTGGCCCCGCCGCCGGTGGAGATGTGCGTCACCTGGTCGGCATAGCCGGCCTTGTTGATGGCGGATACCGAGTCGCCGCCGCCGATGATCGAGATGGCCGCCTTGTTGCCCGCGACAGCCTTGGCGATGGCGTTGGTGCCGATGGCGAAGCGGGGGAACTCGAAGACGCCGGCGGGGCCGTTCCACACGATGGTGCGGGCGGTCGAAACCACTTCTTCAATGGCCGCGATGGACTTGGGGCCGATGTCCAGACCTTGCCAGTCCTCAGGGAAGTTGACCGCGCAATCCCAGGGCTGGGTGGCCGCGTCGGGAGCGAACTTGTCGGCCAGGACGTTGTCCACGGGCAGCAGAAGATTCACGCCATTGGCCTTGGCCTTCTCAATCGCCGCCTTGGCCATGTCGATCTTGTCTTCCTCAACCAGCGACTTACCCGTAGTTACTCCGAGTGCCCGCTGGAAGGTATAAGCCATCCCGCCCACGATCACCAGGGTATCGACCTTGTCCAGCAAGTTATCGATCACGTCGATCTTGCCCGAGATCTTGGAGCCGCCGATGATAGCCACGAAGGGCTTTTCGGGTGCTTCCAGTGCCTTGCCGAGGTAGGTGATTTCCTTTTCCATCAGCAGGCCGGCAACGGCGGGCTTGAGGAAGTGCGTGATGCCTTCAGTCGACGCGTGGGCGCGATGCGCCGAGCCGAAAGCGTCGTTGACATAGACGTCGGCCAGCGAGGCCAGGGCCTTGGAGAAAACCGGATCGTTGGCTTCTTCTTCGGCGTGATAGCGCAGGTTCTCAAGCAGCAGTACTTGGCCGGACTCCAACTGGCGGCTGAGCTCGGTAGCGAGTTCGCCGACGCAGTCGGGGGCGAAGCCGACGTTGACGCTCTCGCCGAGAGCCTTGTCGAGCAGGGCGCGCAGGCGATCGACGACGGGGCGCAGCGAATACTTGGGATTGACTTTGCCCTTCGGACGGCCCAGGTGCGACGCAAGAATGACTTTCGCCTTATGCTTCAGGGCGTACTGGATGGTGGGCAGCGTGGCCACAATGCGGGTGTCGTCGGTGATGGTCGAGCCGTCTTCGGTCAGAGGCACGTTGAAGTCGACGCGGATGAACACGCGCTTGTTGGCCAGATCGATATCGCGAATGGAGAGCTTGGGCATGGGCGTTGCCTTCCTTGAAAACAGTTGTCAGAGATCAGTTGTCAGTGGCTGGTTGCTTGTCTTCGCCGCAGTCGCAATCGCAGTCTTCGCATCCTTCACAATCGCAATCGCCGCCGCAGCAGTCGTCGGCGTAGGGGATGATGGCTTCCATCTCCATTTCGAGGCGCCAGGCGGGATTGAGCAACGCAGCGACGACCACCATGGTGGCGGCGGGGCGGATTTCGCCAAAGAACTCGCCATGCACGCGGCCCACAGCTTCCCAGTCTTCGACGTGGGTCAGGTAAATGCGGGTGCGGACAACGTCTTCAAGCGAAGCGCCGGCCTCGGCGAGGGTCTTAGTGGCAATTTCAAAGATGCGGCGGGTCTGGCCGGCTGCGTCCTGATCGTCGGCGCCGACGGGGCCGGTTCCGGAGAGATGAACGATGTCCTCCACGCGAACCGCGCGGGAGAAGCCGATGATGGGCTCGTAGGGAGAGGTGCCGGGGATGTTTTTGCGGGTCATTTTGACTATTTTACCTTGGCGTCGCAGCCGGGGCAGCGAAGTTTGTCTTTGCGAAGCCGGCCGAGGTAGGTGTCACACGCGGGGCAACGGTAGATGGCAAGGGTGATCGCGAAGCCGACCGTGTTAATCGCCACTCCAATCATCATGACTGTGAATAGTGAAGAAGCGTCGAGTGGATCGTAAGGTGAACGAAGTATTACATTCAGTAGTCCACCAACTCCACTAACCAACATCCAGATTGCACCGGTATTGAACACGTAACTGCAAATCCGAAAACGCATCTTCACAGCACGGATGATTTCTTCCGGTTGAAGGTCAACGCGCGTGCTCTGTTTGCTTTCAACTGGCATGTGGAAATCCAACAGAACGTCCGGAACCATCCATGGCAATCAAGAGGCTCCCACCCTAGCGACAAAAACAAATACGTCGCGAGGGTGGGGCACCCAGATGTTGCGATATCCCAGGTCCCAAAGGCGGGACCCGGGGCATCCAACTTTGGAGTTCAGCAACCAGTGGCCAGGGATCGGGAAAACTGTTCCCTGACCCCTGATCCCTGTTCCCTGCAGTTACAGTCCCTTTTCGACCAGGAAGCCGATCAGATCGACGACGCGGTTGGAATAGCCCCACTCGTTGTCGTACCAGCTCAGCACCTTGACGCTGTTGCCCACAACCTTGGTCAGGGGCGCGTCCACGATCGAGGAAAGCGGGTTGCCCTTGAAGTCCGAGCTGACCAGCTGGTTTTCGTCGTAGCCCAGAATGCCCTTGAGTTCGCCTTCGGCGGCAGCCTTCAGGGCGGCGTTCACGGCCTTGGCATCGGTGGTCTTCTCGGAGATGAAGGTGAGATCGACGATCGAGACGTTGGGTGTGGGAACGCGGATCGCGAAGCCGTCCAGCTTGCCGGAGGTCTCGGGGATGACCAGCTTCAGGGCCTTGGCGGCGCCGGTCGAGCTGGGGATCATGCTCAGGGCAGCGGCGCGGGCGCGGCGCAGATCCTTGTGCGGCGTGTCCA
>CAZLMY010000041.1:0-36945 GCA_964560845.1 uncultured Occallatibacter sp.
CCTGCGCTCGAAACCGGAACCTTGAACTGGAACTTCTCATAGCCCGAGTAGGGCATGTCGCGGCGCTGATCGAAGTCCACGCCCGACCCGCGCATGTTGGGCCCGGTCACGCCCAGCGCAATCGCATCGGCCGCGTTCAGAACCCCTACCCCCTGCAAACGTCCCTTGAAGATGGGGTTGCCGGTCAGCAGGTTCGAATACTGGTCGATCTTCTCCGGGAACGTGTTGATGAACCCCTGCACCCGCTCGTAGAAGTCCAGCGGCGGCTCCATCGACAGCCCGCCGATGCGGAAGTAGCTGGTCATCATCCGCTGCCCGCTCAGCCCCTCGAAGATGCGCAGAATCTCTTCGCGCTCGCGGAAGCAGTAGAGGAACACGGTCAGCGCGCCAATGTCCATGGCGTGCGTGCCCAGCCAGATGAGGTGCGAATTCAGCCGCGTCAGTTCGCTCAGCAGCACGCGCAGCCATTGGGCTTTTTCCGGCGCTTCCAGCTCCAGCAGCTTTTCGACGGCCAGGCAATAGCAGAGGTTGTTGGCCATGGGACTGAGGTAGTCCAAGCGGTCGGTCAGCGGCACCACCTGCTGATAAAACTTGGCCTCGCAGGTCTTTTCGATCCCGGTGTGCAGGTAGCCGATCTCGGGATAGAGCCGGACCACGATTTCGCCGTCGATCTCCAGCACCAGGCGCAACACGCCGTGCATCGACGGGTGCTGCGGACCCATGTTCAGCACCATGTGCTGGTCTTGAGGCTCTTCGGCAACGGGGGCTACGAGGATGCGTGTATCGGAAATCTGAGTCATCTAGCGGTAGCCCTCCACCGGGTAGTCCTTGCGCAGCGGATGGCCTTCCCAATCGTCGGGCATCATGATGCGGCGCAGGTTGGGATGCCCTTCAAAGCTGATCCCGAACAGATCGAAGACTTCGCGTTCGTAGAAATTGGCCGCAGGCCAAACCGCTGTGATGGACTCCACCGAGGGGGTCGCCCCGTCCACCATCACCCGCAGCCGGATACGCTGTTTGAAGCCGTGCGAAAGCAGGTGGTAGCTCAACTGGAAGCGCGGCGTGGAAGGGAACCAATCCACCGCGGTCACGTCTTCAAAGAAGTTGTACCCGGCCGCCTGCATGGCAGCCGCGGCGGCGCGAATCTTCCCGGGCACAATGGTCAGGGTCAACTCGCCCCGGTCCCACTTCGCGTCGGCCAGCGCTTGAGGGTCCCAGGCCTGAATCGCCACGACGGCGGGATGGCCGGCAAGCCCTTCCAGTACTGCGGCCGTGCCCATGAGTGTCACGTTCGGAACGTTGCTCATCCTAGAGATCCGCCTTGTCCTGGCTCCAGTTCAGGATGCCCTTGCGCACAATGTAGTAGAGTCCAACGGCCACAAAGCCCAGATAGACCAGCATCTCCCAGAAGCCGAACAGCGGGCTCCCGGTGATTCCAGGCAGTTTGCGGTAGATCACGGCCCAGGGCATCATGAACACGGCTTCCACGTCGAACAGGATGAACAGCACCGCAACCATATAGAAGCGCACACTGAAGCGCCCCCGGGCGTCGCCCACGGCCACGATGCCGCACTCGTACGCGGCCAGCTTGACCTTCGAATTACGGTGCCGCCCCACGAACCAAGAGGCCGTCACCATGCCCAGCCCCAGGAGGAAAGCAGCTAGAATCTGCATCATCAGGGGAAGATACTGCCAGTAGTAGGGGATCATCGTCGCCCAGTCCGAGAAATCCAGGGGATTGCAACCGACTAGCCGGAGCCAAAGATGGCGCCGATCAAAGAGGATGCTGGTTTGAGATTAGGTATTTGGCCCGATCTCGTCAAGGCGAAGCGGGCTGCGTCCTTTGCGGCGCTGCCAATGCAGGGAAATCACCAGGCAGGTGGGTTATTTCACGCAGTAAACCATCCCTTTAAACAGTATCTGAACCCAGCAACCGAGGTCCCTTCCACCACTGGGCATTTGATCCCTGTTCCCTGATCTCTGCTTTCTGTCACCCCAGCCCCGACCAGCTCAGGTAGGCGGCAATGATCCTCTGTCCCCAGAGGCTGCTCACAATGCCGCCGATGCAGAGAAACGTCCCCAGCGGGATCATGCTCGCCGCCCATGGCCCGGATTCCCTCCGCGCCGACGGCATGGCCAGCAGGACCATGGCGTATCCAGCCCCCAGCAGCACCCCAACCGCAAAGGCGAACAAAGCCTGAGGCAACCCCAGCCACGCAGCCAGCAAAGCCATCAGTTTGGCATCGCCCAGGCCGATGCCCTCGCGCCGGCGAACCAACCAGTAGACCCAGCGAATGAGCAGGATGAGGCCTGCGGCGGCTAAAGCAGCCCAGACCGGGGCAAGGAAGACCGAAATGGGTCCATATTTGACAATTGGGTCAGACTCCGGAAGCTCCGTGTACGACGCATCATTTACGCCCAAAACATAAAGGAGAATGATGGACCGTGTAATTACACCTAACCCCACACCCGGCCAGGTGACCCAATTAGGGAGCCAAAGGTGCTCCGCGTCCAGCACAGCGAGGGCAATCAGCAGCCAGAAAAGGACCATCTGGAAAACACCATAACCAAAGTAGAACCAGAAGTCGTCGATAGGCAGCCTTGTCATCGAAAGCAGTTCCGGATGGAAAGTTCGCCAGGTTTCCGCAGCCCACAGTACCCCCACCGCCGCTTCCACCACCGGATACCGCCAGCCGATCCATGCTTTGCAACCGCGGCAGCGCCCACCTAGCATGAGCCAACTTAAAAGGGGCACATTCTCCCACCAGGCCAGCGTATGGCTGCAGTGGCGGCAGTGCGAGCGCGGGGTCACCACGCTCTCGCCCGCCGGCCAGCGGCTCAGGCACACGTTCAAGAAGCTGCCGAAGGCCAAGCCGAGGAGTCCGGCAAAGATCGTTCCGAGTATGCGAATCATGGGCGATGTTGAGTATACGGTCTTTAGACGTCAAGGACACTCCTGCCGCTTGCGCGCGCGATAGACTGAAACAGCATGGACCTTCCGATAGAAAGCTCCACCGCAGAGTCTTCCGCCGCGCATCCGGCATCCGACCCGGCTCGCGCCGCGGCCCTGTTCGCGGAGTCGGTGGCCATCATGGCCCGCCTGCGCGCTCCCGGCGGGTGCCCCTGGGACCGCGAACAAACCTTCGACTCCATCCGCAAATACACGCTGGAAGAGACTTATGAGGTCTTCGACGCTATTGAGCGCCGCGACTGGCCCCACTTGGCCGAGGAACTCGGCGATCTCATGCTCCAGGTGCTCTTCTATGCCGAAATGGCCGCCAACGACGGCCACTTCACCATTGCCGACGTGCTCGAGCATTTGAATCGCAAGCTGGTGCGCCGCCATCCTCACGTCTTTGGCGACGAAGCCTCGCGCGCGGCAGGCAATCAGGCCGATGTCGATGCCGCAGTTCAGGGCTCCTCGGCCGCGGTGCTGCGCAACTGGGAAGAGATCAAGGTCGCGGAAAACAAAGCCAAGGCCGGTCCCCAGGCAGCAGACGGACCAGCCTCACGCCTCGACGCCGTACAGCGCGCCATGCCGGCCCTGGCCGAGGCCTCCAAACTGGGTGCCAAGGCACGCAAATCCGGCTTCGATTGGCCCAACTGGCAAGATCTGTTGCCCAAAATCGTCGAAGAAACCGCCGAGTTGGAAGCGGAAGCTTCGTCTGCCGATCCCGCGCGCAAGCCTGCCGTCGAAGCCGAGCTGGGCGACCTGCTGTTTACCGTGGTGAATCTGGGCAGGCACCTGGGCGTGGATGCGGAGATGGCATTGCGCGGCTGTAACCGGCGCTTTCGCCAGCGTTTCCGGGAAATGGAACTGGCCACAGCGCGCCCCCTGGAAGAACAGGCGCCCGAAGAACTTGAGGCGCTGTGGGCCCAGGCCAAGCGAAAACTGGCCGATGAGACCCCGGAGTCTTCCGAACCGTCATCTTACCCAGGAGAGCCGGCATGATCGTGGTCCGGGACTGCGAAGGGTTTGAAGAACTGGAAGCCTGCGTTCAGTTGCAGATTGAGACATGGGGCGTGGACCCCAGCGACATCACGCCTCGCAAGACCTTTCTGCTGGCCCAGAAGATCGGCGGCCAGGTGATGGGCGCATTCGACACTGGCCAAGCCGACGATTCTCCAGGCCGCATGGCAGATTCGTTGGTGGGCTTCGCGTTCTCCTTGCCGGGAATCAAAGAGAGTGCAAGCGGCCCTGTCGCCTATCTGCACTCGCACATGCTCGCCGTGAAGCTGGAGTTCCGGAACCGCGGCATCGGTACACTGCTGAAGCTGGAACAGCGCCGGGATGCCCTGGCGCGTGGCATAC
The DNA here is from genome assembly GCA_964560845.1 of uncultured Occallatibacter sp. Classification (GTDB taxonomy): domain Bacteria; phylum Acidobacteriota; class Terriglobia; order Terriglobales; family Acidobacteriaceae; genus Telmatobacter. Next base: position 4,313 of record CAZLMY010000041.1, read on the forward strand.
GGCGCATGGAATGGACCTTCGACCCGCTGGAGATCAAGAACGCTTTTCTGAATATCCACAAGCTGGGCGCTGTCGTCTGGGCTTATCGCGAGAATTTCTATGGTGTATCCTCATCTCGACTACAGGGTGGGCTGCCTACCGACAGGCTCTTGGCTGAGTGGCATCTCGATTCGCCCCGTGTGCAGGCTGTATTAGAAGGGCGTCCGACCGCGTTGGAGCTTGGAGAAGCGGTGTTGGACCGGATAGTGGTCCCGGCTTCGATTTACGAATGGAAAGCCACCGAAGCCGGTCGCGAGCGGGCACTTGCAGTTCAGTTGGAGAACCGGCGCAAGTTTCAAAAGGCGTTTTCCCAGGGTTTAGCCGTACTTGGCTTCGTCCGGGATGCAGAAGGAAACGGCGTCTTCGAACTGGGTTTGCACTCCCAGGCGGAGCAGGCCAGCAGCCCCAAGGAGCGAGATAGTCTATGAAGATCGATGCAATCATCCTGCGTGAACTGCACCTCCCCTTGGTGCGCCCCTTTGAAACCAGTTTCGGTGTCACCCGCAACCGGCGCATCCTGCTGGCCGAGATTCGTGCCGATGGGCTGGTCGGCTGGGGAGAGTGCACGGCTGGCGAAAGGCCGTTTTTCTCAGCCGAGTCCACCGATAGCGCCTGGACCGTGATCACCCAGGAATTAGGTCCCATGCTGGCGGCCGAATCGCCTGACAACGGCGGCAAGTGCCCACGCATCTTTCACCATGTTCGCGGTAATCCAATGGCCAAGGCCGCTCTGGAAAACGCGTTGTGGGATATCGATGCGCAGGCCCTGGGCGTTTCGCTCTCCCGCCTCCTGGGAGGTGTGCGCGAGACCATACCCTGCGGCGTATCGCTCGGTATTCAACCCTCCATCCCCGAATTACTTTCGATGATCGAAAGCGAACTGGCCGCCGGGTACCAGCGCATCAAGCTCAAGTGCAAGCCGGGCTGGGATGTCGAGGTATTCGACGCGGTGCGCAATCGCTGGCCTTCCATCACGTTGAGCTGCGACGCCAACTCCGCTTACAAACTGAGGGATTCCGACCACCTGACGGAGTTTGACGCCTTCGACCTGTTGATGATCGAGCAACCCCTCTGGCACGACGACTTCTATTACCACTCCATGCTGCAAAAGCGACTGGAGACCCCCATTTGCCTGGATGAATCGATCCGCAACCGGCGCGACGTTCTGGCGGCGATTGAAATGGAATCCTGCCGGATCATCAACGTCAAACTTGGCCGGGTAGGCGGTTTCTCCGAAGCCATCGCGGTGCACAACGCAGCCCAGGAACGAGGCATTCCGGTCTGGTGCGGCGGCATGCTGGAGTCTGGAATCGGCCGTTCGCACAATATCGCCCTGTCGAGTCTGGAGGGCTTCACCCTTCCCGGCGACGTGTCTGCCTCCTCCCGCTATTGGCAAGAGGACATCATCGAGCCTGGGGTAACGGTTTCATCGCAGGGCGAGATCGCGATTCCCCAAACCGCCGGTTGCGGCTACGAAGTCCGTACCGATCTGATCGAACGGCTCACGGTGCGGAAGGAGACCATCCGCGCCTTTGAACTGGTGGGGTAGAACGATTCACGCCTGGAACCTCCTCAGGCCGGGATGCGTAGTGAATCCTGGCGAAGCAACTCCGCCTGCGGGTTTGCGTCTCTATCCTGAGAGGCAGCCCTGGCGGCAGATTGCCGGCTGCCGGAGGTGAATCTGCGTGACGGCACAGGAACAACAGCTTCTCGACTCGCTTGTGGAGCGGGTGAACCAGACACAACTGCAGGAAAAGGACCCCGACGCGGAGGCGTTGCTGCGCCAAGAGTTGGGGCCCAATCCCGACGCCCTCTACATTCTTGCCCAGACGGTCCTGGTACAGAACATTGCCCTGGATCAGGCGAAGGCCCAGGTTGCCAAGTTGCAACAGGCGCGGCAGCAGCCGGCTCATGCCACGAGCTTTCTCGGCGGCCTGCTTGGACATCGCGATCCCGATCCGCCCCCGCCCCCGGCTTATATTCCCCCGCCACCCCCACCGCCCGCGTATGCACAGCCGCAATATCAGCAGACGCAGTGGGTGCCTATTCAGGGCAGCCAGCCCAGCTTCATGCGGGGAGCGCTGCAGACTGCCGCGGGTGTTGCCGCAGGTGCGCTGGCTTTTGAGGGTGTCGAGGCCATGATGCACGGCATCGGCGGCTTCGGCCATCCCGGCATGGGCGGCATGGGCTGGGGCGGCGGCGGCTTTGGCATGGGACCCGGCATGGGCACGATGGGCGGGGGATTCGAACGCCCGGTTGAAGAAACGGTCATTAACAACTACTACGACCAGCCCGGCGAACACCAGCACATGGAGAGCAGCGGCTTCGACCAGGGTGCACAGGAACACCACTTCCACGAATCCGCCGACCAGGGTGGGGCGCACTTTTCCGATGCCAGCTACAACACCCAGGGCGACGATCGGTCTGGGACGGACGACACCGGTATGGACGACTCCGCGCAGAGCGACGAAGGGAGTATGGACGATTCCGCGCAGGACGACGGCGGAAGCTTTGATAGCGGCGGGGACTTTGGTGGCGACAGCGGCGGCGGAGACCTTTTGTAGATCGATTGCTTCTGCTTGCGATGCCTCCAGTTGAAGCGTCTGCCGACAATGCCTTTGACGATCCAACGATCGGTGGCCGCGGTGGGGCCGATGCCTACCCCGAAGTTGATCTCCCAATCGGGGGACATGTTCAGGTCGATGGCGGGGAAGATCTGTTGCTGCTGATTATGCAGGCTGGCAATCGAGGTGATGCTGCCGTAATCGGCATAGTATTCCATGCCGCCGGTCACCTTCTTGGTGAAGTCGTAGCTCACCTTCACGGCAGGGGCAAAGTCTATGCCGAGGTTCACATCCGGACCGTGCCAGGTGCGTTCGAGCGCGGGATTGACGGCAAAGTACCAGGGACCTGTTTGTTTATCCACGATGGGGCGGATCTCCCAGGTCCAGGTGTCGGGAGAAAAGCGTGCGCGCTGGTAGCCTGCCTCCATGGAAAGGCTGGCGCCGACCGGCCAATGCCATTTTTCCGGTGCGCGTAACCTGGGCCGGATGTGGTCTCCGACCCATTGCACGCCCATGCCGCTCTGCTCGCTGGTGAAGATGTAGAAGCCCAGTTCCGACCAGTTGTTGATGCCTTGGGTGATTTCGAGGGTCTCGTGTTCGGCGCGATAGGTGGGCGCGACGCCGTCGATGGTTTTGCGCTGGCCGTCGGCTGTGAAGTTCGAATGCAGTTCCACCATGGTGCTGGCGGGGGCCACGGTTTCTGCGCCGTAGACCTGGATTTCATAGTTGCCCTGTGCCCAGGTTGCGCCTGCGGCTGCCACGAAAAAGACCAGGGAAATAAGAGACTTCAAGAGCGCACCTTTCCAATGAGATGCCGATTGTCGCAGTCTCACAGGTTCTGCTGCATTTTCATGGACGTACGTGGCGGAAAAATGGACGATTCCAAACGGTGTGAAAAGCGGCACGGGCACAGGCAGCGCGCGTGCCGGTCGAGGATCGATTCGCTTCAGTTCGACCGCAGACTGGTACGGCTTTGATGGGTTAAGATGACCAAGCCGGTCAGCCGTAGGTATGTGTGTTGCGTGTCACTTCACCAAAAGAGAACGGCCTCCTATGATGATTGGCGACAAACGAGAGGCCGTACACCCGTGTGGAACGGCGAGGAGAGTGTAATGCCCGAAGTATATTCATTCAGCACCATTCCAGCGAAGATCCTGTTGCCCATCGATTTCAGCCCGTCGTCCCACTTGGCCCTGGAGCAGGCAACCGTGCTTGCGCAGCATTTTCATGCCGAAGTTTTCCTGGTGCACGTCGTCGACGGCTGCTGCAACGTGGAAGAGACGAAGAAGGAAGCCGAAGAGCATTTTGCCGTTTCCGTGGCCAGCCTGGCTGCCAAGGGGATCAAGGCAACCTCGCTCATCGAAGAGTCCGACGACGTGGCCGCAGGCCTTGTGGATGTCATTGAGCGCGAGCACATCGACATGCTGGTGATCTCCACCCATGGCGTCACCGGCTGGCATCCGCTGGTGTTCGGTTCCATCGCAGAAAAGATGCTCCGCCTGGTCCACATCCCGGTCCTGCTGGTCCGCTCCGAGAAGCCCGAGAGCAGCACCAAGGTTCGCGCCGGCCGCTTGATGGAATGGTGGTAGTCTAAAACGCAATTCACAAAGGGCGAACGACAGGCTTACCGTCTGTCGTTCGCCCTTTTTCATTCCTGTAACGACTATTCAGGCTTGTTCCACGACACCCGGCCCGTGGTGTTCTCCACGCCCAGGGAGAACTGCAGCGGCTCAAGGCACTCGGCTTTCACGTGAATCACCCCATCCTGATTTTGCAGCTTTCCGGTAATCCACAGAAATCGGCTGCGCGTGGCCACCAGCCGATGCTGCTCAAACACATCGGGCGTCAGAATGATGTTGGCGATGCCGGTTTCGTCTTCAAGCGAGAGAAAGACAAAGCCCTTGGCGGTGCCCGGTCGTTGCCGCGAGATGACTCTGCCGGCAACCTTGACCCAGCCGCCGGCGCAGCTTTCCAGTTCCCGTGCCGACAGAACACCCTGGCCGCGTAACGCCGCGCGTTCGTAGGCCATGGGATGCGGACCGGTGGTGATGCCGGTTCCGGCATAGTCGGCAGCCAGCCGCTCGTCGGTGGTCATCTTTTTCAAGGGCTTGGCCGAATTGGCGCTGCCATCGGCGGCTCCGCGCAGCAATGGGCCAACCGGACGGCCCTCTTCCTCCACTTGCCATAGCGCGTCGCGGCGATGCTCGACCGCGCCCAGCGAGTTGAAGGCGCCGACGCGAGCCAGGGCCACCAGTTCCTTGCGACTGAGCACCGGAACGCGCTCGGCAAGGGCATCGACGGTTGCGAAGCCCCCATGGCTGCGGGAGGCCAGGATCGCCTCGGCCGATTGCTGACGCAGGCCTTTCACGTAATTCAGGCCGATGCGCATGGATAGAGTGCCGTCCGGTTCCTGTTCGAGCGTGCAAAGCCATTCCGAACGCTGAACATCGATGGGCCGCACCCCCAACCCGTGCCGCTGCGCGTCCTTGATCAACACCGCCGGCGAGTAGAAGCCCATGGGCTGGTTGTTGAGCAAACAGCATGTGAAGGCCGCCAGGTAATGCACTTTCAGATAGGCCGATGCATAGGCGATGAGAGCGAAGCTGGCGGCGTGGGACTCAGGAAACCCATACATGGCAAAGGACGAGATGCCCTGCACAATGTTGTCCTGGGCATCCGGACCGATGCCGTTGCGCGTCATCCCCTGGCGCAGACGGCCTTCCAGGTCTTTCATGCGCTGCATCGACCGCCTCATGCCGACGGCCCGGCGCAGCTCCTCGGCTTCTGCGCCGGTGAAGCTGGCCACCACCATGGCCATGCGCAAAAGCTGCTCCTGAAACAGCGGCACACCCAGGGTGCGCTTCAGCACCGGCACCAGCGAGGGATGGGCGTAGGTGACCTCCTCTTTACCTTGGCGGCGGCGCATGTAGGGGTGCATCATTTTGCCCACGATCGGCCCGGGCCGGATGATGGCCACCTGCACCACCAGGTCGTAGAAGCGCGTAGGCCCATTGTGGGGAATCGAAGCCATCTGGGCGCGGCTTTCCACCTGGAACATGCCCACCGTGTCCGCCTTGCACAGGGTTTGATAGACCAGCGGATCCTCGGGCAGCGCGGCCAGGTCGATCTCCTGCTTGTAGTGGCGCGGTATGAGCTCGATCGAATCCTTGAGCACGGCCATCATGCCCAGGCCCAGCAGATCGACCTTGATCAAGCCCAGGTCGGCGCAGTCTTCCTTGTCCCACTGGATCACCGTCCGCCCCGGCATCGATGCGCGCTCCAGCGGCACCACGCGGTTCAGCATCCCGGCGCAGATCACCATGCCGCCCGAGTGCTGGCCCAGATGGCGGGGCAGATCCTGCATGCGCTGGCACAGGTCGAGGTAGCGGGCAATGCGCGGATGCCGCGCGTCGAATCCCGCCTGTTCGAAGTTGCGGGCCATGGTGTCGTTCTGGTCGCGCCACTCCCAATGGCCCACCAGACCGGAAAGGCGGTTGAGCTGCTCCTCGTCGAAGCTAAGGGCCTTGCCTACCTCGCGCGCCGCCGAGCGCCCGCGATAGCTGATGACGTTGGCGGTCATGGCCGCGCCCAGCCGCCCGTAGCGCTCGTAGACGTACTGAATCACCTGCTCGCGGTGCTCCCCGGAGGGAAGATCCAGGTCGATGTCGGGCCATTCGCCGCGATTCTCGTTGAGGAAGCGCTCGAACAGCAGTTCCATCCCAACCGGATCGACCGCGGTGATTTCAAGCGCATAGCAGACCGCGGAATTGGCCGCCGAGCCGCGCCCCTGCACCAGGATGCCGTTCCGCTTGCAATAAAGGATCAGGTCCCAGACGATCAGGAAATATCCGGCAAAGCCCAGCTTGGCGATCATCTTCAGCTCGTGCGCGACTTGAGCACGCGCCTTGGCAAGCAGCGAACGTTTGGCCGGCGATCCATAGCGCAGGCGCACGCCCTCCTCCACGCGCTTGGCCAGAAAGCTGTCCATGGTTTCGCCTTCGGGCACGGCATAGCGAGGAAACTCGTAGCCCAGGTCGTTGAGCGTAAACTCCAGCCGGTCGCTCACCATGCGGGTGTTGTCGATGGCCTCGGGGATATCGGCGAAGAGCGCCGCCATCTGCCGGGGATGCCGCAGTTCCCGGGCCGTGTTCGACGACAGCAGCCGCCCGGCCCAGTCGAGCGTGGTGTGGTGGCGGATCGTCGTCAGCACGTCCAGAATCTCGCGATCGCGTTCCGTGGCATAGCGCACCCCATTGGTGGCGATAACCGGCAGGTTGAGCGTGCCTGCCAGGCCGAGCAGAGACTGGTTACTGCACTCTTCCTCGCGTAGCTGGTGGCGTTGCAGTTCGAGATAGAGGTTGCCACGGCCGTAGATGCCGGCGAGACGCTCCGCGCATCGCCGCGCTCCGTCTACGCAATCCTGTGCGAGCGCCGCTGCCAGCGGGCCTTCGTCGCCGCCAGTGAGACAGATGAGACCGGCCGAGAACTCCTCCAGATCGTCGAGCGTCGCGGCGCCTTCGGCCTTGGTGGCTTCGCGCATCTTGAAGCGGGTAATGAGCTGGCAGAGATTCCGGTAGCCGGTCTGCGAGGCGCACAAGAGCAGCAGGCGCGGCGGTTCGGCAGGGAACTGGTGGGGCAACCATCCTGGCGGCGTGAGCTGATTTCCGAAAGAGCTGACCGCGATCTCCGCGCCGACGTGCGCCCGCACACCCGTCTTTTTGGCCATGGTGTGGAAACGGGCTACTCCATAAAGCCCGTTCCGGTCGGCCAGGGCAATGGACGGCATATCCAGTTGAGAGGCGCGCTCGGCAAGCGCCTCGGGTTGCGACGCCCCGGCCAGAAAGCTGAAAGCGCTGGCCGCGTGCAGTTCGATATAGGCGCCGCTGTCAGTCATAAAACGCTTCAAGCTGCCAGACGCTGCGGCCGTTCTCTCCTGCCAGATGATTCCTCACCAGCAGGCATGCAACGGACGACCCGGCGCTGGTCTGGGCCAACACGTCCCACTCCTCGGCGTCCCAGCCATCGGTCGACCACCAGCAACCGCTGGTGCGCCACGGGCCATAGGCCGCGGAAACCTTGAAGCGGCGCTCGTTGTCGCGAAAGGCCACGGGCTTCAGGGCGCGCAGTTCCACGCTCACCGGCACCGGCGGTCTCATGCGGCGCAAAGCAGCGCGAGGACGTGTCTCCTTCGCTACGGCGGGCTTTGCCGTGTCGTTTTGCTCAACCACGGTGAAGCTCTCCATGCGAAAGCTGCCTGGCCGGTGCGAGTCTTCCAGTTGCGGCGATCCAACGCGGTCTTCGCCGGCTATGGCCCTGAGGCGGGCAATGGTTACATCGAGCCGCGAAGGCTCCGGGGTTTGCGGTGCGAACAGGCCCAGTTGCACCTTGCTCGATTGGCCAGCATCGGCAGTCAACGCCATACGCAGAACAGCAGCCTGAGGCGGATGTGCCGCGATCTCCAGTTGCAGGAGCTTGAGCAGAAACTTGCGGTCGACAGTGGGTACAGCCGGGCGAATCACGCGCCGGTAGACGCGGCCGCCGACCAGCTCCATGTGCACCACAAGCGAAGCCAGCGAAAGGGCATGCGTGGCGGCCCGCGCCACCAGGCAATCGATTATGCGCGCACCCATGAAGAGCAGCGACTCGGTGTCTTCGACCGGCGTTTCAAAGTCGCAGAACTCGCGCAGGGCAAATTCTGCTTCGAGAGGCTGAAAGGTGTGCGGCAGCGCGCCGCGGGCCAGGTCGCGCCATGCCTGTGCTTGCTGGCCGAGCCGGGTGATCAGGTCGACTTCCGGCAGGGCAGAGAGTTCTCCCAGCGTGCGAATGCCCCAGATGGCAAAGGTTTCGGCGTGATCCGCCGGGAGATCCAACAAATCGATAGAAAGCCTGCCCAACGCAGTTGCTTCCTGAGTTTTGGGGATCGCCGTGATGCCGCGCGTGGCGGCCGCTTTGAGGCGCGCGGCATGGAAGTTGGCGCTAACGGCGATGGAGACGCGAAAACCGGCGCTGGCCAGGGATTCGCGCAGCCGCTCGGCCAGCGTCTCGGGTGGGCCGAAGAGCCTCTCGGTGCCGGTAATATCCAGAACGCAGGTGCAGGCCGTGCCCTGGCTTACCGGCTCAATCCGCGGAGAGAACTGCGCGGCACACTCCAGCAGAACGGCGCGCGCGGCCGCCTCGGTCTCGGTCGAACGCGGCAATAGACGCAGGCCGGCTATGCCTTCGGCATCGAGGCGCGGCATGCCCAGGACAGCGCCTTTGAGCCGGGCCTGCCGGTTGAGGGAGCACACCGATTCCAGGGGCACACGCCCTTCGACGACAGCCACGGGCTCGCCGTCGAACTCGGTGCGCAGGCGCAACAGGGCTTGCGCGGGAAACTCCGCTGCGTGAACGCAGGCATACAGAGCGTTACTCATGCGCGCTTCTCCTTCATCCCGACCGCTGCGTGTGCGCCGGGGACGATCTGCATCGAGCTTCGCCATGGGCCTGGGGGCTCACGTTGCCAGGCGCCGGTTGCCGACCAGGTGGAAGCAGGCGGCTTGCGCGAGCCGGCCAGGCCGGGCGTGAAACGCTGCCTGCCGCTGTGCACCTGATAGGAAAAGCCTTTGAGCACGGTTGAACTGCCGGCGTCGGCAGAGAGTGGCGCACATTCCAGCACCACGGCCGCGCTGGATTGGGCAACGGCATCCAGGCCCAGCACCAGCAGGGAACAACGGGTGCGGTCGGCGGCCTGGCGGTAGCGGAACCAGGTGGCCAGCGGGATGCGGCTGGCGTGTTCCGGGGCGGTATTGCCCAGATCCAGCACCAGCGCGGCAAAGCCACCCGCCTGCAACAGCAGATCGGTGGCCCGCAGTGCCTGGTCGAGCCGCGCCCAGGGTTTGCCTTTGGCGGCGTCTGTCATACGGCAGCGCACCCACAGCAACTGCTTCAGATTCACACCGCTGGCAGCTGCCGACTCGGCGTCGAAGGCATCGTTGGCGTCCACCCAGGCGCAGACACGGCCCTCTTCGGTGCGCCCGGCCAGAAACGAGTGCACCAAGCTAGTGCGGCCGGAACTCTCCGGCCCTGTCACTTCACTGATGGCGCCCACGGGAAATCCGCCATGAAGCAGCTCGTCGACTTGGGGTATCCCGATGGGCGCAGTTTCGCGAATGGCGCGCGGTACTGGCGTGAGCGCTGAAGGGAAGCGGCGTTCCAGGGCATGCTCGATTTCGATGCGAAGTGTGGCGGCGGAGGGCATAGTGTATTCGCCTTTTCTTCGCTATAGAATCGCTCCAAATAGGGCTCGCTGTCAAAAGGGGGCAAGAGCTGTCTTCTATTCATTGCCTCTCAGGTCCGGTGCAAGGAGGATTTTGTTGGCCGGGAACCTGCTCGGCAGCCTGGTTTCGGTGTACAACAATTGGAGAATGCAGAACTGCCGAAGTCTGGAGATCGATGCCTTGATACGAGCACCGGAACGGAGTGCAGAATTAACGCAGGTGACGGAATGGGACCAGGGAAATACTCGTTCTGTTGGGGACTGGCTGGCAGCCGAGGAGCCTTTGGAAATCCGTCTCAACGGCATTCCTTTGACGGTCACCATGCGGACTCCGGGTCACGACCTAGAACTCGTCGCGGGATTCCTGCTGACGGAGGGAATCATTCAGGTGCCGGGACAAATCGACAGTCTTCAATCCGTGATTCCGGGAAACGGTGCAAAAAGCAACGTTGTCGAAGTGAAGCTTAGAGACAGTACCTTTGACTCCAAAGACTTGCAGCGGAATTTCTTTGCGGCATCGAGTTGCGGCATCTGTGGCAAGGCATCAATCCAAGCCATAAGGACGCATGGTTTGCAGTCCCCCAATCCAGCTTTTCGCATCAATCCTGAAGTACTCTGCAGCCTGCCGGAGATGCTTCGTGCAGAACAGGCAGTCTTCAGCAGAACCGGGGGATTGCATGCTGCGGCTCTTTTTGACGCAAGCGGCCAACTTACAGTCCTGCGCGAGGACATTGGCCGCCACAATGCAGTAGATAAAGTCATCGGATGGGCCCTTCGGGAGGGGCGTCTGCCCTTGTGCGATCAAGTGCTGATGGTCAGCGGGAGGGGAGGATTCGAGATTGCGCAGAAGGCCTTGACGGCAGGCATCCCTATTCTCGCTTCGGTCTCCGCGCCGTCCAGTTTGGCCGTCAGGCTAGCTCGCGAGCTGGGCTTGACGTTGGTTGGCTTTCTTCGCGGACCGAGGTTTGTCATCTATTCATGCGGATATCGCTGTCTCTCCATTGACGTGCTCGCTTAATCCTGCTCGGCAAAGCCTCTCTTTCCGGGGCCTTTTCCATCTCGTCCTCGGAACGAATGTCCAAGAATGCTAACCATTGTACTTACCTTCTTTTTTCCGGCAGGCATCTTCTTCATGAACGGAAGATGAATCGGAAAAGCACAAACCCAGCTTCAAAATATTCCCTTTACGCACTGGCGTTCCCGGTATTAGTATCCAAACTCATCTGGAAGGGGGCAAGGCCATGGCAGTTACGATAAACGGCAAGGTGCAGGCCATCCGGACTGGTGAAAGCCTTATCGATGCAATCAACCGATGCGGTGTAACCCTGCCGCAGGTTTGCTATCATCCCCAACTGGGTGCTGTGCAAACTTGCGATGCCTGTATGGTTGAAGTGGATGGAAAGCTTGTGCGAGCTTGCGGCACCATTGCTGCAGACGGCATGAATGTCATCACCGATACGGTGGGCGCCGAGACGGCACAGCGCGAGGCGTTCGATCGAATTCTCGGTAATCATCTGCTTTACTGCACGGTCTGCGACAATAACAACGGCAATTGCACAGTCCATAACACCACGAGCCTTCTGCAGGTAGAGCACCAGAAGACCCCGTTTCGGCCGAAGCCGTTTGAAGTGGATATGTCGAATCCCTTCTACCGCTACGACCCCGATCAGTGCATTCTGTGTGGACGTTGCGTCGAGGCATGCCAGAACCTGCAAGTCAATGAGACTCTCACCATTGATTGGGAAGAGGCTTATCCTCGCGTGCTCTGGGATGGCGGAGCTCCGATTGGCGAATCGAGTTGCGTTTCTTGCGGCCACTGCGTCACGGTCTGCCCTTGCAACGCGCTGATGGAGAAATCGATGCTCGGCGAGGCAGGTTTCTTGACGGCTTTGCCCAAGCAGGCAATCAACGGAATGATCGATGTGGTGAAGGGCATAGAACCGGAGGTCGGCTACGGGCCTATTCTCAAGCTTTCTGAAGCCGAAGCCGCCATGCGCGAGTCTCATATCAAGCGCACCAAGACCGTCTGCACTTACTGCGGCGTTGGTTGCAGCTTCGATATTTGGACCAAGGGGCGCCATATTTTGAAAGTCGAACCTGCACTTGGACCAGCCAATGGCGTATCGACATGCATCAAAGGGAAATTCGGGTGGGACTATGCCAACAGTCCCGACCGTCTGACCCAGCCTCTGATTCGAGAAGGAGACACGTTCCGCGAAGCCAGTTGGGATGAAGCTCTCGATCTAGTTGCCAGACGGTTTGCTGAAATCAAAGCCGAAACCGGTCCAGACTCGCTGGCATTCATTTCCTCTTCGAAATGCACGAACGAAGAGAGCTATCTGATGCAAAAACTGGCGCGCGCGGTCATCGGCACCAATAACATGGATAACTGCTCTCGCTACTGCCAAGCGCCCGCAACCACAGGTTTATTCCGCACTGTCGGTTATGGCGGCGACTCGGGTTCCATTTCCGATATCGAGCATGCGGGCCTTGTGCTGATTATTGGCAGCAATACTGCGGAGAGCCATCCGGTGCTTGCTACCCGCGTCAAACGGGCTCACAAATTGAAGGGGCAGAAACTGATTGTCTCCGACTTGCGCGAAAACGAGATGGCCCGTCGCGCCGATGTCTTCCTGCATCCACGCCCTGGCACCGACCTTTTCTGGCTCTCCGCCGTGACACGGTATATCTTCGAGAATGGCTTGGCGAACAAGACCTTTATCGACCAATGGGTCAAGGGCGGTGAAGAATACCTGCGCAGCCTCGAACCCTTCACGCTTGAAATGGCGAGCCAGCGGTGCGGAATTCCGATTGAAACGCTGATCAAGGTCGCGCACATGATTGCAGAGGCCGATGGCGTTTGCGTACTTTGGGCCATGGGCGTTACACAGCACGTGATGGGGTCCGATACATCTACGGCAATTTCCAATCTCCTGTTGACTACCGGAAACTATATGAAGCCGGGAACCGGCGCCTATCCGCTGCGCGGGCACAACAATGTTCAAGGCGCCAGCGACCATGGTGCGATGCCTGGTTTCTTTCCAGGATATCAGAAAGTCGATGACCCCGTCATACGTGCCAAGTTTGAGAAGGGATGGAATGTCACTCTGCCACCAAAACCGGGACTCGACAACCACTTGATGATCGATGCCATCCACGATGGACGGCTCAAGGCGATGTATGTCTTCGGCGAAGAGCTGAGCATGGTCGATTCGAATGCCAACTATGTCGCTGGCGCTCTCTCCAAACTCGACTTCTTTGTCATGCAGGAGATCTTCTTCACGGAGACCTGCCGTTTTGCCGACGTGATTCTTCCAGCGTGTCCAAGCCTCGAGAAAGAAGGCACCTTCACCAGCACTGAACGTCGGATCCAGCGGCTCTATCAGGTGTTTGAGCCGCTCGCCGGGAGCCGCCCGGATTGGATGATCATTCAGGACATCGCCAATCGTCTCGGCGCCAACTGGAAGTACGCGCATCCGTCCGAGATATATAAGGAGATTGCGCCTCTTACTCCGCTGATGGCCGGTGTAACTTACGAACGACTCGAGGGCTATAAGTCACTCCAGTGGCCCGTGGCGGAAGATGGCACCGATCAACCGCTGCTTTATACCAGGCAATTCAAAACGGCCGATGGTAAGGCGGCTTTCTACCCCGTTCCCTGGTCCGAGCCCTCCGATCAGCAGGATGCCGAATTCGATTTGCACTTGAATAACGGCCGTTTGCTGGAACATTTCCATGAAGGGAACATGACGTATCGGTCGGAGGGGATTCGCGAAAAGACACCATGCACATTTGTGGAGGTCTCACCGGATCTCGCCGGCAAGAGGGGTATCGAGACCGGTAGCTGGATTCAGCTGACCTCGCGCTATGGGAAGGTGCGTGCACAGGCCGTGGTCACCACGCGCGTTCATGGAAATGAGTTGTACATGCCCATGAATTCAGTGGATGAACCGGTCAACCGGCTCACCAGCAGCTATACGGACAAGGTGACCCATACCCCTGCTTACAAGGAGACTTCCGTGCAGTTGAAAGTGCTGGGTGAGACAGGCGAAGATCCTCTGCCGCGCACCAATTCGCGTCACGGGAACCCGACTCCACAGGTTGGCGTCGAAGTAGAGCGCAAGTTGGCTCGCAAGGATTATCGCGAACCCGGCAAGGAGCTTGTCCAGATCAAGACAAGCTAGTCCGCACATCAGGAAAGGAAATCGAACATGGCTCGGCCGATCTCTCTGGAATTGCCGCCCCGCGATCCCCGCCAGAAGTTGAGGGATCGTTTGGAACAAGCTCCCGTTGAACATGCAGAAGCTTTGCTTGAATCCTATGAACTGCTGCAGCAACTGCATGACAGCGGTGTCTTCGGATTGCTGCGCGGCGCATTGGGCGCAGGAGACAAGCTGGTCGAATCTGCAGTCGGCGCTGCCGGAAGCGATGAAGCGGTCCGCGCCATCCGCAATGTCGTGATTCTCGGAAAGGTGCTTGGAGAAATCAATCCAGAGGTCATGCAATGCATTGCCTCGGCGGCCGGACAGACTCTTGGCTGTCACGAGAAACCGGTGATCGAGCCGCCCGGACTTTTTTCACTTCTGAGCCAGTTCCGCCACAAGGAGTTGCGCAGAAGCATCGCCCTCATCAATCGCTTTCTTGAAACCTTGGGGAATCAGATCAAGTTGAGGGGAAGTTGCAAGTAGAAACGGAGATAATTCACGAATTATCCTAGGGAGATCGCATGTCGAATACGAATCGCTGGGGACTCGCAGCAGCGGGCTTTCTGATGCAGATGGCGCTTGGCGCCGTCTATGCGTGGAGCGTGTTCAGGGTTCCACTTGCCAAACAGTTTCACTGGTCCATCTCCGAGGTAACTCTAACCTTTACAATTTGTGTGTTTGTTTTGGGAGTTTCAGCATTCTTTGGAGGCTTGTGGCTGAACAAGAAGGGGCCACGCGTCGTTGCATTGACCGGGGGCGTTCTGTATGGTTTAGGCGTATTTCTGGCAAGCTTCTCGGCAGACAAGCTGTGGTGGCTCTATTTGAGCTATGGATTGATTGGAGGAATCGGCCTGGGGTTTGGCTACATTGTTCCGGTTGCCGTGTTGGTGAAGTGGTTTCCGGATCGAAGAGGGCTGATCACGGGCATCGCCGTGGGGGGCTTTGGGGCAGGAGCTTTGGTGACGGCGCCGGTGGCCACACATCTGATCCAGACAGTTGGCGTGCTGCAGACGTTTGCCTATCTTGGCATTGCTTATCTCATAGTGGTAATGGCGACAGGCGCCTTGATGCAGAATCCGCCTGTTGGTTGGAAGCCCGCGGGTTGGACACCGAGCGCCACCCAGACCGCGCAGCGCTCGGCGAAGGACTACACCCTTGGCGAAGCGCTCAAGACGTGGCAATGGT
The DNA here is from genome assembly GCA_964560845.1 of uncultured Occallatibacter sp. Classification (GTDB taxonomy): domain Bacteria; phylum Acidobacteriota; class Terriglobia; order Terriglobales; family Acidobacteriaceae; genus Telmatobacter. The sequence continues at coordinate 19,561 of CAZLMY010000041.1, forward strand.
GGGCGCTGTGGTTCCTCTTGTTTCTCAATGTCTCCGCGGGTATTTCGTTGATATCGCAGGAATCTCCGATGTTCCAGGAGATTGCCAAGGTCAGTGTGGCTGTTGCCGCCGGCATGGTAGGTATTGCGGCTATCGGGAATGCAGTCGGTCGCATCTTCTGGGCTTGGACATCGGACGCGATAACGAGGCGGTGGACTTTCGTGGTCATGTTCCTGGTTCAAGTCGGCTTGTTCTGGATGCTGCCTGTCCTGTCGTCCGCGACGATACTCACACTTGTTTCGTTCGTCATTCTGATGTGCTATGGAGGCGGGTTCGGGACCATGCCGGCCTTTGCCGCCGACTACTTCGGTTCGAAAAACGTCGGACCCATCTATGGCCTGATGCTGACAGCGTGGGGATGTGCAAGCGCCTTTGGACCCTTGCTGATCGCACACATGCGGCAGAGCAGCGGGTCCTATGCCAGCGGGTTGCATGTGATTGCAGGCATCATGTTGGTGAGTATGCTGTTGCCGGTTCTGGTCTCGCCTCCCAAGACCTCGTTCGATAGTCCCGGTCAGAGGAGTGAATCGGGCGGCTTGATTTCGCATCCTCGGTCTTGAAACTTAGGCAGGGCGGCGTTCGCGCCGCCCGCGTCGCCAGTGAGATCGCATTTCGCCGGAGTCGCCGGCTCGAACCGCTTCCGGGCACCTATAATTGATCGAATCGACAAGGGCGTCGCAGCCCCGCTACAGTGCATTTCATTGTATTGGCGCGACGGCAATCTGGCTGCTCAAATCCCGATTCGAGAGGTTGTTCATGCTCGCTTGCTCTCTTCGTACTTTTGGCGTGTTCGGCGTTACTGCTTTATGCACGTTGTTTCCGGTAATGGTCATGGCTGCGACGCAGCAACTCGGCATTTTCGATGGCCACCAGGATGTGGGCACCGTGCTGCATCCCGGCGCAGTCGAATACGATAGTTCTCACAGGACTTACACAATCAGCGGAAGCGGCGAGAACATGTGGTTTGGCGCCGACGACTTCCACTTCGTCTGGAAGAAGGTTTCCGGCGATATTGCGCTCACTTCGGATATCGCTTTCCTTGGAACTGGCGGGAATCCGCACCGCAAAGCGGTTCTCATGATCCGCCAATCGCTCGATGGGAATTCGCCGTCCGTTGATATTGCCGTCCACGGCAGTGGCCTGACTTCGCTGCAGTACCGCTATCCGGCCGGCGCGGACACCCATGAAGTGGAATCGAATGTCACGGCGCCCAAGACAGTGAGAATCGAGAAGCGCGGCGACTTCATCTACGCGTTTGTTGCAGGAAAAGATGGCAAACTGCAGCCCGCAGGCGCCTCAACCAAGTTGGCGCTGGCTGGGGAGTTCTATGTGGGCATCGGCGTTTGTGCGCACGATAAGGATGCGGTGGAAAGGGCGGTGTTCTCAAATGTGAGCCTTGAACAGCTTCCGCCTGCGAGCGGCAAACGCGTCCTGGTGAGCGCGCTGGAAACGGTCACAATTGCCTCAACCGACAGGCACGTCGAATATGTTGCCGCCGCGCACTTTGAAGCGCCGAATTGGTCGCGCGATGGATCGTTCCTGATCTTCAATCAAGAGGGGACGCTTCGCCGCCTCGATCTGGGATCGAACGAGCCCACGGTTATCTCCACCGGCGTGCAGATTCACTGCAACAACGACCACGGCATTTCACCGGATGGAAAATTCGTGGCCATCAGCGATCAATCCGAGGCCGACAAGAAATCGCGCATCTATATCCTGCCCATTTCGGGCGGCACACCAAGGCAGGTTACGCACAACGCGCCCTCGTATTGGCATGGATGGTCGCCGGACGGAAAGATGCTAGCCTTCACCGGAGAGCGCGGCGGCAACTTCGACATCTACAGCATTCCCGCTGAAGGAGGCGAAGAAACACGGCTCACCAGCGCCCCCGGTCTCGACGACGGCCCCGATTACTCTCCCGATGGAACGCATATCTACTTCAATTCGGAGCGCACCGGGCATATGCAGATATGGCGCATGAAGGCCGATGGCTCCGAGCAGGAACAGGTGACAAACGGGGAAAGCAACGACTGGTTCCCGCACATCTCGCCCGACGGACAATGGATGGTCTATGTAGCCTATGAAAAGGGCGTCAATGGTCACCCGCCTGATAAGGACGTAGAGCTTCGCCTCATGTCGCTCAAGGATAAGCAAATCCATGTTCTGGCCAAGTTGTTCGGTGGCCAGGGAACCATCAATGTTCCATCGTGGTCGCCAGATAGCCGCAAACTTGCGTTTGTCAGCTATCAGCAATTGCCCGAAGAGAGCATGGCTGCAAGATAGCCGTTCTTTTGCGCGGCGTTGGTATCGAAGGAACCGGGCTGGAGCGAAGCTGGATTCGCTCCGGCCCGAGGTATTTGTGGTCGGGTAGGTCACCATCAGGCGTTGCCGCTGGGACGGCTCAGACCAGAGGAGTCGAGATGATCGCTCGCAGAGACATAACGATCGCGCTGAGTGCTTGCGCCATTACAGCCGGGGCATTCGCTCTTGCAGACAAGGCGCCGGTGATGGGGGCGGCAGTCTTCGATTGGAACTCCATTCCAGTCAAGCAGACCGACGTCGGCTCGGTGCGTTCCTTCTTCAAGGCGCGCACGGCTACGCTCGATGAACTCGAGATGCACGTCACCACGCTTGAGCCGGGCAAGATGTCGCATCCACCGCACCGGCATCCGAACGAGGAGTTGATCATTGTCAGGCAGGGGACGGTGGAGACTTTGTCAAACGGAGAATGGAAACGGGTGGGACCCGGCTCCGTAATCTTCAACGGGTCGAATGAACTGCACGGTCTGAGAAACGTCGGCACCGACGAGGCTATCTATCACGTGATCAATTGGAAGTCTGCCGCGACGCCGGATGCAGCGCAACATTGAGGAGAGAGATCGATGCAAGTTGACGGGGCGGGACGGCGTTCTTTTCTAAGGACCATGGGCGCAGCAGGAATGATGTCGGCGCTGCCTGAAGCGGCCTTTGGATTGCCCCCAGGAGGAGGGCGGGTTGTGCATGAAGTCGCCCTACGCGAGGTCGATCCGGATGCGAAGCCTTCTCACTCAATCGACTTTGCCGTCATTGGTCTCGATCATGCGCATATCATGGGCATCACCGCGGCGGTGATTCGTGGCGGAGGGAAATTGGTCGCGTTCTACTCGACGCTGCCCAAGGAGATTGCCGATTTCCGGAAAGCCTATCCTGACGCCCGCCTGGCGGAGAGCGAAGATGAGATTCTCAACGACTCGTCGATCCAGTTGGTGGCTAGCGCCTCTATTCCCAATTTGCGTGCGTCGCTCGGCATTCGTGTCATGCAACATGGCAAGGACTATCTCAGCGACAAGCCTGGCATGACCACGCTGGCACAGCTGGATGAGGTTCGCAGAGTCTCGGCGGAGACAGGGAAGATGTATGCCATCCTCTATTCGGAGAGACTGGAAGTGCGAGCGGCTGTGCAGGCAGGCTACCTGGTGAAAGCCGGCGCGATCGGCAAGGTGGTGCAGACTATCAATATTGCGCCCCATCAGATCAATGCACCCAGCCGTCCCGAGTGGTTTTGGGACCCTGCGCAATACGGGGGCATCCTTTGCGATATCGGTTCGCACCAGGCCGATCAATTTGTTTATTACACCGGGTCGACAACGGCGGAGGTGGTTGCGTCGCAGATCGCGAATGTCAATCATCCAAATCATCCTGGTTTTCAGGACTTCGGCGACATGATGCTGCACGGTAACGGTGGCGCCGGCTATGTTCGCGTGGATTGGTTCACTCCGGATGCCCTGGGCACCTGGGGTGACGGACGCCTGTTTTTACTCGGAACAGATGGCTACATCGAGTTACGCAAGTATATCGACGTAGCGGGCAAGCCCGGCGGCAACCACTTATTCCTGGTTGACCAGAAGCAGACGCGTTACATCGATTGCAGCCAGATGGTGTTGCCGTTCGGGCCGCAGTTTGTGGCCGATGTCGTCAATCGAACCCATTATGCGCAGGACCAGCAGCAGGCCCTGCTGGCGGCCGAGTTAGTGCTGAAGGCGCAGAAGAGCGCGGGGTATCTATAACAGACTCAAAGCCGGCCAATCGCAACACGGACGGTGTCTAGTTTTGCGGAGACACATTTTGTGGAGACACAAGGGGGCTTGGAGCCATTTAGACATCATTAACAACCTTTTTTGCAGCGGCTCATGATGGCGGCGTGGAGGCGTTCGCGAAGCCCGGAGGGAAGGTCGTAGATTTCGTGGGACCGATAAATCTCAATCGTCTTGCGGGTCGTGCTTAAGGTGACCTCGCAGTGTTCGCAGCCGTGCAGATGCTGCTGCAACTCGGCGCGCGTCTCCGGAGTCACCGAGTCGTCGATCAGGTCGTCGAGCAATGCCAGAAACTCAGAGCAGGTCACTTCTCAGCCCCCTTCTTCCTGTGGAAGTAACGGCTCAGTCGTTCGCGCAGCTGCAACCTGGCGCGCAAAAGACGCGACTTCACAGCCGGAATGCTCAACCCGAGCGTCTCTGCGGTCTCCTCGGTGGAAAGGCCTTCCACGTCGCGCAGTACAAACACGATGCGAAATCCCTGAGGTAGTCCCTGAATGGTCTTTCGGAGAATCTCGTTCAGCTCCGCCTGTCCGTAGTTCTGCTCGGGATCGGGGGCCCAGTCGGCCAAGTCCCGCGGGACACTGCCTTCCTCGGTCTCGATATCCTCGTCGATCGACACCATCTTGCCAGTGCGCCGCTTGCGCAACCGCATCAGGCTCTCGTTGACCGCAATCCGTACCAACCATGTGTAAAACTTCGAATTCCCCTGAAATTGGTCGAGCTTCTGATACGCCTTCAGGAACGCATCTTGCATGACATCTTCGGCATCTTCCCGGTTTTGCGTGATATGTTGCGCAATCCTGAAGATCTGACGGTCATACTTCCGAACCAACGTGTCGTAGGCCGAGACGTCACCGCCGCGCGCCTGTTCGACCAAGGCTACGTCTGGATGCGGCTCGAGTTCACCTGCAATAGGTTGGATGGTCGACATGGTGGTTGGTTGCGGGAAATCGGTAAGCTCCCTTGCATTTGTTGCAAGGCCCGCAAGAGATGAGTGTACCGGATGCCCCCACTGGGAACAAAACCAACCCACCGTCTGGGCAAGGGAACGGGCTTTGGATCTTGGCTTTGAATGCAGGCCCTGTGACTCCACATGCTCAGCCGTGCAGTGAAGTACGGCCATCCTGTACCGGCTTCACTGGCTGGAAAAAAGCATTGTTTGGGATTCAAAAGGCACGTAAATCGTTCCTCGGGGGCTTTAGCCCCAATACTGTTCAGTTAAAGATTCTGATAACTTCCCCGATGTCGATGCTCGGCACCGATTTGCCGCCCCGCGGTCGGATGGGGAATTTGCTCATCTTGCGCTTCACGGCACGGGGATTCCGGCGCTTGCGGCTGGACACGACGCGTTCGGCCAGGATCTCCTCCAGCACGGAGTCATGAAATGCCGTCCTCAGCGCAGGGGGGAATTGCGTTCCAAGCGGCTATCTTGCGGGGCACCACGCGTACGGCGTGGAGAAACGAGAGCCGGTCGGGGTCCTCTTTGGCCCGCAGTGCGGCTTGGTGCATCAGGCCGCGGATGGCGAAGTGGGTCATCAGCAGGCCATAGAATTCTTGCCGCACCAGTTCCGGAGTCTTCGAGCGCAGTACGATCTGGGCCCCGCGCAGGTGGGTCTTCCATTCGTCGAAGGCGCTCTCGATCTCCCAGCGCTCGTGGTAGAGAGCGGCCAGTTCCTTGGCCGGGGCCTGGGCTGGGTCGAGGATGGAAGTGGCCAACCGGTAGAGCGGTTCGCTGCCCTCGACGCCGTCGAGCCGGTACTCGACGACCCGCAGCCGGATGCCGTTCAGTTGGCGTCGCCGGTTCGCGGCCGAGAGGTAGATCGAACTCAGATAGGAGCCGTCCGGCAGCCGCTGCTCGCACTCCAGACCGGGGTCCCCAGCGACGGGTCTTTGTCGCTGGGGTGGAAGACCGGGGTCGCCAGCGACGGGTCTTTGTCGCTGGGGTGGAAGATGGGCGTCTTTCCTGAGTCGCCAGAGCTGTTCGGCACCGGTCCCGATGGCCCGCTGCCACATCGCATAGCCGAAGAATCCGCAGAATCGGGCGGGATCGCGGTTGTGGAGCGGGTCTCTGCCGAGGTTGAGATGCAGGAGACCTTCGAGCGCTATCTCAAGACCAAGCACGAGAAGATGGGCCACATTCAGGATTCGCTGGTGAGCGAGGAAGACGCCAGGTAGAAGGCCTCCCGATCGTCAGGGTGAGCCGCGGAGCGAGATTCCCGCAGGTGGGTTTTGCCCGCAATGCCCGTGTTTCCGGCCGACGCTCTTGGCCACTTCCGAGTTGGCGATCAACCGGGAACGACCTCGATTTCTGGCCATTTGGGGCTTTTCCAGGAAGATTTCAGGGGTCATCGGCACGCGCAAGTCCTTTGTTTTCAATGCGACAATTTGAGCATGTTCGGCGTAACCTGTTTGTTTGCTATCGGTTAGGCTGAAAACAGGGGAGGGGGAGGATAGGGGTGGGGTTGTGCCCGTTTTCGGATTGTTTTGGGCCCCCAAGTCTCCGGCCCTCGATTCCTCTATCATGCGCCAATCGGGGCAAATTATCTGCAATTCCGACTTGGGTCCGGGTTGCCGACCAACCGGGCGCTTGGGACGCACCTGGCGGGTCATACTGCATTTGGCGAACGGGGCTGGCAAAGGCTTTATTGCGCACAACATGCAGCAAGTTAGCCTCCGCTGCGCGGAGGTAGCAAGTTAGCGAGTTAGCGATGGCCGGGTTCGCTATAATCGGTCATCCGAACTTTACAGATGACTACTGAACAGGAACTCCGCCAGAAGTTGCGCAAGATTTCCGCGCTGTTCGAGGGCGCCACCACCGCTGGGGAACGCGACGCGGCGGCTGCGGCAATCGACAGGGTAAAAAAGGCCTTGGCCGCGGCCGAGAAGGTGGAACAGCCGGTGGAGACGCAATTCAAGCTGATGGATCAGTGGAACCGGAGGTTGTTTACGGCGCTTTGCCGCCGCTATGGGATGAAGCCCTACCGGTATCCGCGTCAGCGGTATTCCACAGTGGTTTTGCGTGCGCCCAGGTCCTTTGTGAATAACACGCTCTGGCCTGAGTTCCTGGAGATCAAGACGGCATTGGATGAGTACCTGAACGAAGCCACGGAACGGATTATCCGGGAAGAGGTGTTCGGAAACTCCGACGAGGCCGAAGAACGGGCCGGATGAGAGCATCCGCACCCAAAGCTCTCGGGAAACATTCCTGGGGGCTAAGTCGTGCCCATTCATTTCATTGCCCTTATCGGCACGACTGAAGGGGCATCGACTGCAGTTTCTAGGGTGATTGCGGGACAGCCTTGTTCCCAATGGCTTCAACGCGGCTGGTGAAGGCGCCATCGGCAACCCGGGTAACCACTTTGGCGCCCATCGAGAGCTGGCTCGTCGATCGCACCACTCCGCCTTCGGCAGTCAGCACCAACGCATAGCCCCGGTCTAGAACGGCGAGCGGCGAGAGCGAATGAAGGCGGGCGTCAAGGGCGCGCAGGGCCGCTCCTGTAGCGTGGAGGCTGCGCTCGAGCGAATGGTGGAGGCGAGTCTGCCCCGCCACCAACCGCTCCCTGGCCTTGGCCAGCCCCTGGCGGGGATCGTGATGAAGCACCGCCGCGGTCAGCGTGGCGACCCTGGCCTGGCGTTGTCGCAGTTGCAAGGCGATTGCCGCATCTTGGCGCATGGTCAGGTCGTCGAGGCGCTGCGCCAGCCTATGCAGCAGCATGGCCATGCGCGACTCGGCGCGGCTGACTGGCAGGCGCGTGAGACGCTGGCTGGCCTGCAACAGATGGAAACGTGCAGCGCGCTCCAGACGATGTGCCATGGTAGCCAGATGCTCGGCGATCTTGTGCTGTGCTTCGGTAATCAGCTCGGCTGCCGCAGAGGGCGTTGGAGCGCGCAGGTCGGCGACGAAGTCGGCGATGGTGAAATCGGTCTCATGTCCAATGGCCGAGACCACCGGCAGGCGCGAGGCAGCGATGGCACGCGCCACGCGCTCGCTATTGAATGCCGCCAGATCCTCCAGAGACCCGCCGCCGCGGGCCAGCACAATGACGTCGACCCGACTTGCGTCGCCAGCATCCGAACCCGCCAGCCGCGCGGCGTTGAGTTGCGTAATGGCAGCCTCAATCTCGGCCGGAGCCTGATCGCCCTGCACCGACACGGGGAAAACCAGAATGCTCAGACCTGCATGGCGGCGCGCCACAATGTTCAGAAAGTCGCGAATCACTGCTCCGGTTGGTGAGGTCACGATGCCCACAGTCCGCGGAAACGCCGGCAAGGGCTTTTTGCGTGCCGCCTCGAAAAGCCCCTCGGCCTTGAGGCGTTCCTTCAGCTGCTCAAAGGCCAGTTGCAGGGAGCCGGCGCCCACCGGTTCCATGGCCTCGGCCACCAACTGCATCTGTCCACGTTGTTCATAGACGCTGACGCGGCCGCGAACCAGAACATGCAGACCGTCTTCCGGACGAAACCGCAAAAGCATCGCCTGACGCCGGAACAGCACTACCGGAAGCTGCGCCTCGGCGTCCTTGAGCGTGAAGTATACATGCCCGGACGGGGCAGGGCGGAAGTTGGAGATTTCCCCCTCGACCCAGACATCGCCGAACTCCTGTTCCATCAGTTCGCGCGCCTGGCCCACCAGTTGCCGCACGGGCCAGATTCGTCGAGGGTTTCGCGGAGCCTCAAAGGTGAGGTCGAGCTGCGGCGCGAATGGGTCTGACGGTTTCACTTGAAACAAGTGTAACTGTTGAAGAACAGGGATCGGAGATCGAGGGGCAGCCTCCGCGTTCGTCTGCCCGAGCTTACCGAGCGACGAGTCGGCCACGCGTTGCTATTTTCGGTTTTCGACGATCGACCGCAAGAGTGCCGAGATTTGCGCCAACCGCGCCGCGGCGGTAGGGTCGGTCTCCGGTTCGTTGGAATACAGCATTTCCGCTTCGCGGGCCAGAATGGTCCCCTTGGTAAGACCGAAGGTGCCCAGTGAACCGGCCAGCTTGTGGGCCGCGGCATTGGCTTCATGGCGCTGTGCCATCGTCAAGGATCCCGACGCCAGCGCAGCATCGGCGGATTCCAGCACCTCCACCCTGGCCATCATCTCAGGATGGAACTTGTCCCACATCCTGTGCAGTGCCTCGGTGATTGCGTTCTGTTCGATCGGGTCCATGCGGAAATCTCTCAGTTCCAGCCCAGCACGCCGGCGATCTGTGTGGAAAGTGTGAGCGGGTCAAATGGTTTGAAAAGAACCGCGCGTACCCCGAGATCGGCAAACCGGCGCTGATCCGAACACTGCACCTTGGCAGTCAACAACAGCACAGGAATGTTTGCAGTCGCAGGATTTTTGCGCAATTCGCGGAACGTGGTGGGACCATCCATGCCGGGCATCATGACATCCAGCAGAATGGCGTCGGGCTGGTACTCGATGGCGCGCAACAGGCCTTGGGCGCCGGAACAGGCCATTTCCACATCCCAGCCGGCTATTGTCTCAAGGCTCAGTGCGGCGACCTGGCGGATATCTTCTTCATCGTCAATGATCAGGACACGGTGGTTCATGGTCTTGCAAACCTCGGCAATGCAGAAAATCAGTTGAATTGGTCGATACGGCAAGCGCCCAAGACACTGCCATGACTGCCCCCAGGCTCTGGATGCAATCTGCAGGGCACAACTTTACTCAATGCAAACCCATTAATCAACCTGCAAATTCTCAGGCACCGGTGGAATTGCATCGGGATGGCTCAACTCCGTCCCTGTTGGGGGCCGAAGGAGAGGCGTCCCCTCCTCCATTTGCCTGGAACTGCGAAGCATGGTGAGCACCAGCGCCTCAAGCTGTTGCGGTTGAACCCGAACCTTGGTCAGAAAGTGGGTTGGACCAAGAGTCAGCTGCCGGCGTTCAGCCGGCGAGAACTCCCGGCCAGAGTAAACCACCAAAGGCAAACGTGCCAGGTTTTCGTGCTGCCGCAGCCAGTCCACAACATTGAACCCATCGCCATCCGGAAGCCCAATGTCCAGCACCAGCAAGTGGGGTTGAAAGGTGAAACAGGCGTCCAACGCGCCCTGCAGCGTGAACGCCAACTGGACTTCGATCGTGTCGCGCGCAAAGACGTTTCCGATGACTCGCGCCAGATCTTGATCGTCTTCAATGATCAGGATGCGGGCCTTCTCGCCCGGAACGCAGAGGACGCGCGCAAGTTCTCGCAACAGGGCATCCTCATTCACCAGCTTGGGCGCCCAGCCGGCGTTTTCGGCCGGCATTTCAGACGATAGCTCAGCCAGCAACTCCGCCGGTGGTCTGTTGTCCACGCTCAGCAAAACGACCGGGGTCCGGGATTCCGGGTCGAGCCGCCGGAGCAGGGGCAGGATCTCCCACCCATTCATGCCGTCCAGCGAAGTATCCAACAGGATCGCTTCCACGCCCTGGTGTGCCGCCTCCAGGGTTTGCTCCACCGTCGACGTCTCCACCACCCGGTACCCGTGCCGGGTCAACTGGGCCGCGATCTGCGGCCGCGATGTGGGATTGGCATCGGCCAAAAGGACTGTTCCCTGGCCGGGTTCATGGTCAAAGGCTGAAGGGGGCGGTTCAATTGTTCCCTTGGGCGCTGCCTTGTAGGGCAGAAAAACGCGGAATGTCGATCCCCGCACCGGATTGCGCTCTGCCCAGATGCGTCCCGAGTGTTGCAGAACGATGGTCCGGCAGATGGCCAGGCCCAAGCCGCTTCCACCCTTTTGCCGGGAGTCCGACGCATCCACCTGTTGAAAACGCCCGAAGATAGCCTCAAGCTTATCGGCAGGGATGCCGCGCCCATGGTCGATGACCGAAATGGTGACTCCCGACGTACCGGGCCTGAGCATCACCGAAATCGTGGAACCCGGCGGAGAGAATTTGATGGCGTTGGAAAGCAGATTCGTGAGCACCTGCAATAGACGGTCCGGATCCGCCGCAATTTCCACCTGCGTGGCGTCGTGGATCAGTTGCACTCCTGCGGTCTCGGCTACCGGGGCCATGCCGTCGATGCCTTGACGCACGATTTCGGCCAGTTGCACGGGCCGAACAGTAAGCGGTTCGCGCCCGCTCTGGATACGTTCAAGGTCGAGAATGTCGTTGATCAGTCGAACCAGGCGATCTGAGTTGGTGAGGGCGATGCGCAGCAGGTTGGCGGCCTTGTCGTTCACCTGTCCCAGCACCCCGGACGAAAGCAGTCCCAGCGCTCCGCGAATCGAGGTCAACGGCGTGCGCAGTTCGTGGCTGACGGTGGAAATGAACTCGTCCTTGAGCCGGTCAAGGGCATAGCGCTGGCTGATGTCTCTGAAGCTGAGCACCGAACCCGATAGGCGTCCCTCGTCGAGAATGGGGGTGAGGAAATACTCGGCAGGGAAGGAGCTCCCATCTGCGCGGTAGATTGTGTCCTCGCCGGCGGCGGCCATCTGGTGGCCTGTGGCGCGTCGTAACGGACAATCGTCGGCGCAGCGACCGCCGTTGGACTCGGAGCCGTGCAGCAAATCGTGCACCGGTTTACCGGTCAAACTCGCTGAGGGAGCCCCCATGAGACGTGCCGCGGCAGGGTTGGCAAAGCTCACCAGGCCCTGGCGGTCGATTCCGCAGATCCCGTCGGCAACCGAGTCAAGCAGGATCTCCTGTTGCCGGTAAAGGCCTTCGGCGCGGCCTTGTTCCTGCGAACGGGCAAGCATTTGGCCCAGTGAGGCTGCCACCGTTTCCACGGCAGCCAGTGCTTCGAGGTCTTCGCGAAGCATCGAACGGGAGTAGAACTCCAGCACTGCCAGCACCTTGTTTCCCACCCGAACCGGCACGGCCCAGCCCGAGGCCAAGCCTTGGCGCATTGCGGACTGCATGTGCTCGGTCAGAGGCAAGGACGCCAGATTGGCGATCCATATAGGGTGGCAATCCTCCCAGCAGCTTCCCGGCAGGTCGGCTCCGGGAGCTAGCGTGAGCCCCTGGCTCTGTTGGATGAAGCACTCTGCCTGTTGCCCGGCGGCGCCCCAGGCGGTGCAAAACTCCAACCGGTTCAGGTCGTGGCTTACCTGCCAGTGAACGGCTACATCCCATCCCTGGGCAATGCACAGGGCTTCCAGTATGCGCTTCGAAGCCACCTCGGGGGAGTTGTTTTCTCCCAGGATCTGGCTTACCCGCAATTGCAGCCCCAGTCGGTGCTCACGCGCCTTCTGTTGAGTGACGTCACGCAACAAACAGCGAATCGCCAGGGGACTGCCTGCCTTTTGCCGCTGGCTAAGACTCAGTTCCAGCTCCAAAATGCGGCCGTCGGGACTGGGGTGGCGTAGCGATGCGCCGTCAATTAACTCGCCTTGTGCAGCGCGGCGAAACAGCCCGGCAACCTCCTCACGGCACCCAGAGCTGAAAAGCTGCTCAAACGAGTCAAGTCCCAACAACTCAGCATTGCTCTTTTCGAAACAGCTGGTCCACGCAGGATTGGCATAGAGAAGCCGGCCTGACGGACTCAGCGTGGCAACCATCTCCATGGAGTTCTCAAACAGGTCGCGATAGCGCTCTTGAGTCTCGTCTACCGTGTCTTCCGGCTGGGACGCCGCGTCCTTGTCGAGCGCCGACATCTGAACACCGGTTGCTTCCGAGCCCCTTTTCGAACCATCGACCGCCAGTTTGCCGGGCTTGAGGCGAATCCCGAGAATCGTCAAGGCTACGATGGCGGCAACGCTAGCAAGAATCCCAAGCAAACTGTGCCGCGGGTCCGATGTCAGGCGCATCGCAAGTGCCCCGGCGACCAATCCTAAAATCAAGGGTGCATGGGGTGTCCAGAGAGTGGTTTGACGGATTGGGAAGACCCTCTTCCGGAGCGTCGGATCGGCTGAATCGGTTTTGGTCGTGACTTCCTCTTCGACCAGATGTTGCATGGCCCCCCCAGGGAGTTGCCTTCATACGCCTGCGCTCGAACTTGCCTTGGACCAAATCTCCTCCAAGGCTGCGGTAATCTTCAATAGCGATCCACAGAATGGGCAACATAACGGATGATCGTTTCACGCTATTTGCAGGTAGTATAAGCGCTTGGGCTCGCTCCCCCTACTCAAATCGAATTTGCCGGTGAAGCGACAAAGCCGGGTCGTCCAAATTGGGTCTCGCGGTGTATCTCTGGCAACGGCCGAGTCCGCCAAGCTCCGTTCCCCTTGGCCACGCAACATAAAAGGACGCCCCTTTGTTGTTAGCTGCGGTTGCTGTGCTGAAGCAGTCAACCAAAGCCAACAGGGAGGAGCACCCAGATGAACAGTGTGCGATATGTCGGGCTCGATGTCCACCGGGACACGATTTGGCCCGGTGCGCGCGGCGACGTTGATCGGGCGGGTACAAACGCCGCACCGCTTCCGCACCAAGCGCCAGTTCTGGGCCTACTGCGGGCTGGCGCTGGAGATGCGCGACAGCGGCGAATACCGCGTGGTCAACGGGCAAGTGGAACGGAGAAAGAAGCCGGCGCAGATTCGCGGGCCGAACTGGAACCACAACCATGACCTGAAGAATCTGTTCAAGGCCGCGGCGACTTCGGCCGCCGCCTGCAACGGAGTGTTTCACGAGTTCTACCCTGGGCTGCTAAAGAAAAACATGCAGCCGGAGATGGCGCGGTTGACGCTGGCGCGCAAGATCGCCGCCATCGCGCTGAAGATCTGGAAGATAGGAGAAGCCTTCAACGCGGACCATTTGAACAGACAAGCAGCTTGAGCGCGCGGCCGTCCGCTGGAGAGCGGTGTTATCGCCCTTTCCAACGGCAACTGAGCGCTCGGGTTCGAGGGTGAGTATCTTTGGCGGGTTTAGGCCACTCCCTATGCGGCGAGGTCTCATGAGCCACCGTATGAAAGTGGGAGCAATTTCGACAGCTTGCATTCTGGCTCCGAGCTGAGCCAGTTGCCGGGTATTCGAACCCTCGCCGCAGCCGATATCGAGCCCCTCCAGTCCGGCGACCGGCGGCAGCAGGGCCAAAAAGGGCAGGGGTATTCAAGGCGTCGCGATACACGTAGTAGTCAGCCCGAGAGTGGCGCGTCCAAGCCTCGGCATTGGATTCCCAATACTCGGCCGCCTTGGCGACCTCCATTGGAGTCTCCTCCCGCCAGGGCGGGAACCTTTGGTTTGGATCGGGCGGGAGGATTTGCGGAATAACACGGCCGGAAGGATGGTGAGCTCGCTGGGGCTCGAACCCAGGACCCACGCCTTAAAAGGGCGTTGCTCTACCAACTGAGCTACGAGCTCGTTCAAGGCCGCTTTATCCAAACTACCACAGGGCGAAGATTGCCGCATGTTTTCTCCCCACAGTGGCGTCGTCCGCACTCTTGCCCTGCCCGGGGGCCAACTCGTGTTGTTCCAGCTTTTCCTTCGCTTTCCGATCGCAATGAAACAGGATATTATCCTGGAATAGTCCAAAATGATCATTGTCTCGCATACTACAGAAAATGGAGCGATTCGAGGCATCTTTATGGCGAAAAAGTGGTAGGCCGGTAACGTTACAAGTGTTATTGTTCTGGCAATAACGTGCGGATACGATTCTTCGAGGGGAGCTCTTCGCCTGAGCGCGTGACACCTCGGTTTCCAGACAATTGCGGGCCGAAACAAGGCCTCTGGAGAGCTAGGGGACGGGCACCGGTGGGAAGTCAAAAGGGTGGAAGATGACAGATCGCAAAGCGCTGAGCGAGCCGAATGAAACCCCGGAAGATGTGGCGACGCTCTATTCGTGGGCTAATTTGCACGGGGCCAAGTATCGGGACTTTTCAGCATCGCGGGCTCAGACTCGGGAAAATGCTCGCCTGCGGGTGCAGGAAGCGATTGAAGAAGAGCGGCGGCGCGCCCACGATGAGACAGAGGCAGCCAAAGTGGAAGAAGCGCGACGCGCTGCGGAAGCAGTGAAAGCAGCCGAAGCCGCACGCCGGTCGGAGCTAGCGGCACAAGAGGCTGCGCGCCAGGCAGAACGGCAGGCGGAACAGAGCCGGCAGCAGGCTGCGCGCCAGGCCGAAATGGATGCACAGCGGGCGGCCGAGCGTGCCGCACAACAGGCTGCGCAGCAGGCTGCACATCTGGCTGCACAGCAAGAGCTGCAGCAGCACAGCTGGCAACAACCTCGGACTGACCGCTTCTCCCAACTCGTGGCCACCAATCCCGTCGAGCCCAAAGCGCCCACTTACCCGGTGCCTCCGGTTTCCCCGCAGTCCGATTTTCCGCCATTTCCACCGTCGCAGGCTTACCGGCCAGCTCCGCCACCACAGAATCCTCCGCTGCGGGAAGAAAACTTTGTGCCCCGTGCACCCTGGGCACAAGCCGAAGCCCGGGAAACGGCAGGCCGACCGGCCTGGTTGGTGTCCGACCGTCCCGAGGAACTTGGTCAGGCTCCCCGCCAGGTCCCGGAAGATACTTTGCAGGGTTCACGCGAACGCCTGGCATCGCGCTGGTTCGCACTCAAGGGCGTTTTTGAAGATGCGCCGCCTTCCGTTGAAGTGGCCTCGGCTCCGGCGGGTGCCCGGGTTCCGGCAATGGCGGTATTCTCACTCGCCGGTGGAGTTGGCAAGACCAGCCTGGTGGCGACCCTGGGCCGCGCCCTCTCTTCGCGTGGAGAACGCGTGTTGCTCGTGGATACGGCTGCTTACGGGCTGCTTCCTTTCTTCTTTGGCGCCCGCGACCAGCGCCCCGGTGTGTTGCGGACGTTCACCCCTCCAGGGTCGAGCGGGGACGCGCCCCTCCAGATGGTCACCATCGACCCGGAAACTCTGGGGCCGGAGACAGCTGTCCAGGAAACTCTGACCACCGAGATCGGAAAGCTCTCGCGGGGCGGCATCAGCCGCGTCATTGTGGATCTAGCTACGGCCTCGGGCGCCACCACACGGCGCATCCTCAGACTTTCGCCCCTGGTGCTGGTGCCCGTGATTCCAGACATGAACTCTGTAGTGAGTGTCGGCTCCATCGATGCCTTCTTCCAGCACAACAGCACCGCGGCCGGCACCAAGGTACTGCCTTACTACGTGCTCAATCAGTTCGATCCTTCGCTGCCCCTGCACCTGGACGTCCGCGAAGTTCTTCGCCAACAGTTGGGCGATCGGCTCCTGACGTTTGTTCTGCGCCGGACTCCGGCGGTCAGCGAGGCGCTGGCGGAAGGGATGACGGTGATGGATTACGCACCGAACTCGCCAACGGCCGAGGATTTCGGAAGTCTCGCGGGTTGGGTCAAGAGCCTTTCTGCGCCTGCGGCCACCACCTATCGTGGAGTGCGTTGGAGTGAACGATGACGGCATCCGGACTTTGGCAGGATATTGGAGCTGGCGAGAATCTGCTGACCAAGTTGCTCCGCTTTCTGTTCCTCGTGGTAGGGGCGTTCGTCTTCTATTTTCTGGCCGTGCTGCCTCTCACCTGGCCCCAACAGGCGGTCTGCGGGCTATTGACCCTGCTGCTGGGCTTGGCTGTGGCGCGCAGTTCCGATTCGTACCTGGTCACCCTCACGTTGATGATGATGTCGTGCTTCTGCACGTTTCGCTACGGGTTCTGGCGCATCTCGGGTACGGTCAAATTCTTTCAAGATCCTGCCAATCACTGGGGCGCGCTGGATGCGTTTTTCATCGTCAGCCTGATTCTGGCCGAGGTCTATGCATTCTTCATTCTCTTCCTGGGGTACTTTCAGACCATCTGGCCCCTGCGCCGCGCCCCGGTGGCGCTGCCTGACAACTCCGACGAGTGGCCGCACATCGACGTTCTGATTCCCACCTATAACGAACCGCTCGAAGTGGTTCGCTATACCGC
Organism: uncultured Occallatibacter sp.; assembly: GCA_964560845.1. GTDB lineage: Bacteria > Acidobacteriota > Terriglobia > Terriglobales > Acidobacteriaceae > Telmatobacter. The sequence goes on from CAZLMY010000041.1 coordinate 36,412, forward strand.
GCTGGGCGCGCTCAACATGGATTGGCCCGCCGACAGGATGCACATTTACATCCTCGACGATGGGCGTCGCAAGGAGTTCGAGCAGTTCGCTTTCGAAGCCGGCGTCGGCTACAAGATCCGTCCCGACAACACACATGCCAAGGCAGGCAACATCAACACCGCCTTGAAGAGCATGACCTCGCCCTACATAGCCATCTTTGACTGCGACCACGTGCCGACCCGCAGCTTTCTGCAAATGACCATGGGCTGGTTTCTGCGCGACCACAATCTGGCCATGCTGCAGACGCCTCACCATTTCTATTCGCCCGATCCGTTCGAGCGCAATCTCGGCCAGTTCCGCATCATTCCCAACGAAGGCGAATTGTTTTACGGAATCGTGCAGGACGGCAACGACTTCTGGAACTCGACCTTCTTTTGCGGCTCTTGCGCCGTGCTGCGCCGCACCGCGCTGGATGAAATAGGCGGCATTGCCGTGGAGAAGGTGACCGAGGACGCGCACACCTCCCTGCGCATGCAGATGAACGGCTGGAACAC
>CAZLMY010000042.1:0-36748 GCA_964560845.1 uncultured Occallatibacter sp.
TTCCTTGACACGGAAGAGGTCGCTGGTTCGAATCCAGTCGTGCCTACCATATTTCACTTAAAACAAAAGACTTACGGTTGTGACCTCTTCTTTCAGGCAGCCTCCGAGGGTGCTGAGAATGGCCCCCTTCAAACAATCCTTGAAATGCCAGGGCTGCACCGGCGCGCTTTTCCTCAGACAATGACTGCTGGTAAATATCCAGCGTGATGCGGGAATTCGCGTGGCGGAGTAGTTCCTGGGCGGTTTTGATGTCCACCCCCACTTGCCGAAGCATCGTTGCCAGCCCGTGCCGGAAACTGTGCCAGCCAATTCGTTTCTTGACTCCCAGTCGCTCCAAAGCTGGCCGGATATGGCGTTTGAGAACCATGTCCGGCTGGATGGGCTGAGCGCCATTCTTTGCGATCGACGGGAACAGGTAGTCATCCTCAGATCTGTACATTGAGGCCTGTTTCCATTGCTTCAGTTCTTCAACAACCGCAGGATTAAGGGGTACCGGCTTGCGGGACGCTTCGGTCTTGGTGTCACCTTCGACATTGTGCCAGACAGAATGGGTCACATTCGCTTGCATCAGGTCAATGCTGACATCGCGCCAGCGGAGGGCTACCAGTTCTCCACGACAGAGCCCGGTGCTATCCGCCAATATGACCATAACCCGTTCACGCTGATGCAATTCCTGCAAGAGGGCCTGGAATTCAACGGTGCTGAGAATATCGGGTGTGCGGAGCCGCTTGGCCGAGGTCCGAACAGAGCTGATGGGGTTCTTGGATACCCAATCGTTTCTTATTGCATGCGAAAAGAGAGCGGACATCAAATTTCGGACTTTCGGACTTTCGTCTTGGTGGCCGGGCTCGCTGGTTGTCCGTTCATTTTCTTGAGGTTCCGAAGCCAGGACTCAATTTCAACGCTCTTGATTTCGGATAGGGTATGCTTCCCCCCACTTCGATTTGAAGTAGAGGCCGAGAAAGCTCTTGTATCCCTCTGCGGTGGAATGGGCCTTGAGTGGAATCTCGACGATCTGATAGTGGGCGGCGAGTTGTTCCAAGTTCATGGGAGCGAAAGCCGCTCCCTCGTTGACGTCAACCCTGAGTTGCATCACCGCTTTCTCCGCGTCCTTGCGCTTGGGAAACGCGATCACTCTGCCTACGATCTTCTTCTTGTAGACACGGCGGCCGCCTTCCTCCGCGTAGTAGCGGAAAACCCAAGCGTCGGGTTGGCTTTTGCGCTTCATGATCTTCAGGGAACTTCGTTGGTAACGTGGCGCTTGCATTCGGATCTTCTCCTTTGCAAGCGCACTGATGGCTGAGGTGGAGTTTACATTTTCTGCGGCACAGTTCAAAACGGCTGCGGTCATGCTGTGCAAACTCCGTTGTTCTGTGCCGCCATCCACGCGGAGAACTCGAATCCAAGGAAGCGCCAGAACCTGCGCTTCCCCTCTCCATGGGGGTGCCCGGTAAGGTAGGACTTCCTTGCCCATCGGGTAATGCTCTTCTCATCAAGTCCAAGAAAATCGGCGGCTTCCTGGGGGGTCATAGGCTTGTCAGTGCATGATCTTGTCGTGGGGGCATCTTCTCTTTGGTCATTGCTGTCTTCCTGAAGGAACGGGTTATCAGCAGCGGTTGCTGGCTCCATAGTGCCGGAGCCAAGGGTCCTGCCACGCGAGTTGGTGGCTGGAAAAAGCGGCTGAAACAAGTTCTCCTCCGTATGAGGCGGCATGGCTTGCCCGGCGCTCATAACGGCGGCTTGTGCACCTCTTGCCCGGCGGTTGCCGCATTATGAATTCTTCCGATATGCGCTCTGCCTCCTGTTGATGGCTCGAAACCCTGGACAGGCCTTTTGTCACACATTCGACGGCCAGCGTAGCCAGTGGCCGGAGCCGAGAATCCAAGCTAAGGTGAGCTACGGCTCATCACCCTCGCAAGGAGCGAGCTGCCAGGATCAAAACTCAGACAAGATCAAGATCGTCGTCCTGCCACGATCTCGGCGGAAAGTTTGAGTGCACTTTCGCGGACTCGGGCATCTGGCTTCCTGGCCCAAGCCCAGTGGGCGAATTCCCATCCGATGCAAGCAATGGAGGTCGTTGGGCGAGCAGTTCAGGACGAAGGCAAGTTCCACGAGCCTGACGCCCAACTGATTGATTGACTTGACCGCCAGCGCACGGCCCAGATCGTGTAGACCGTGCCAACTGGATCGAAGTTGATCGATAGCAAGACTGGGAGCGCTCATGGACGGGAGCCCACCTCGACTCTGTGGGTCGCTCGGAAAGCCATCAGCGCGCTCAACTCGTAGCGGACCGGCCCATTCTTCCCGTACTGGAGGTAGTCAGGACCCTGGTTCCGTGGACGCCACTTCTTCAGCCAATCCGGAGTGACGCCGAGAATCCTCCCCGCCGCAACGACATCGAAAACCGGGTTGTCGTCGATCGCTATCAACGGCTTAGGCGGCTCAAGATCCACGTAGCTGGCCGGGATCTCGATTCGTCGAGGCGTAGCAGAATTGAACTGCGAGGCCGGTTGCGTCGGCGGCGTTGGACGCCGACCCGTGAAGGATGCCAGCGGCTGGGCTGTTGAAGGGGGACCGGGGTGAGGATAAGGCACCTTGCCCCGGGCACGCAATTCCATGATTGTAGGCATCTTGTCCTCCATTTAGCCTTGGGATTCGAGGTGGTGAGCGCTTGCCATTGACCATAGCCGACAAGGCCGGACCGTGCCGGTCGACTCAGCACGCCTTATTTTGCAGGTGGTGTGGGATCCAAGCAGGCGGGGACTCCGTCGGCTTGCCGATCTATTTCAAGCGTGTTCCCAAGCGGGAACTTCCATCTCTACTTTGTCTAACGAAAGAGCGTTACATGCCGGGCTGGGAAGGTGATCTTGGTTTGGCGGCGAATGCGGTTTGGGGCGCGACCGATAGGTGGGAGGAAGGCCTTCCTATCCGCGGAGGTCAACTTGACCACTGCGAACAAGCCCTTCTCTCATTGGCGCCGCCGTAATCGCGATCAGCCCGCCTTCGACTGGGGTCTGGACCCTCCTGCCGGGCTTCTGCAACTCCGATCACCTTCACGGTTTCGTGGATCGACCCAACGAATTGCCCGAATCGAGATCTTTGAATCCCACCTTCAATGATGCCTTTCGGCTCGCTGCGACCTGGATGCGAACACGGAACGTTGACAGGAAGTGCTGTCGGACATCTTCCGGGGGCGCTTCCCAATCTCCCGCGCGAAGGATCTCCATAATTTCTCCGGTAGAATTCACGACGACCCAGTTTTCATTGGCAAGTTCGAGCAAACCAGCCTTCAAATGCTCGTCTCCTGACTCAGAGAATCCCTGCCCCGCTCTGGCTCCTGAAGTTCCAGCCGTTCGCCTCGGGCTTTGAGCTTATTCATGGCACGTAGGTGTCTGACCCGTGCACTGCCCTATTTGATACCGAGCCATTTTCCGATGACGGCAAAACGGATATCGCCCTCCCGCCAAAGCAGGATGTGCTGTTCATCGGCAGAGAGCATTTCAAACTCGTCCCTCAGCCACTCCAAATACGGTCTGTTGCGGCCGGCAAACTCTCCATCCCATCGGTCCGGTCTGGTGTCCTCGGTGAGCTCTTCCTGCTCTTCCTTAGCTTTTCTATGGAAATCCATGGAATTGTTCACGGCAATCTTGAAGATCCAGGTCGTAAGCCGGGCCGGCCGTCCCTGCGATACCTGCCTGGGTGTGAGAACACCTTCATCAGGACGTCAAGGGCAAGTTCCTCTGCATCCTCTCGCGGGACGCGGTGGGCGCCCACAAGAAATCGCCATAGGGGATCGAACAGATCTCCGGCCAAGCGCTCAAAGGCAGGGTTCGACTCGCCTTGCAGCTCCGCAAGAAACTTCGCCGAATTGAGGTCCGGGAATTCCGTGACGTACCTTTCTCAATATGTCTAACGAATCGGCGTTACAGGCTACTGAAGCGAAGACGCGCAGGGAACATAGAGGACATCGACTGCGGAGCCAGCTCCCTTCAACTTTGGCATCCGCCGTCTGAGCAACCAGTTCAAGGCCGACGTGGCTTTTCTGGGTCGTATACTTGGAGGCGCCCCGGAAGCTGGAGAGTTTTGTCTCCAACGGATATCCAATGAAACTGCCGAACGATTGTCTAACAGAAAGATACGCTCATACGCTCGTCGATCACCCTCCTGCGGATTGGGAGACGATTGGAGCTCACCTGGACAAAGTCGCCGCCTCCGCATCCAGCTTCGCGGAGGTATTCGGGGCAGGGCCTTGGGGAGAGGTCCTGGGCAACTGCCACGATCTAGGCAAGCTCTCCGACGAGTTTCAGCGGCATCTTCACAAAGCCGGCGCTGCATCCGCCGATGCTGGAGCCGAGAACGAGGATCCTCGCTCAGGGCGCGTGGACCACGCCACGTTTGGCGCGCGCAAGGTGGCGCAAGCTGTGGGAGGAATCCCCGGCCAGTTGCTGGCATTTTGCATCGCCGGGCATCACGTGGGGCTGCCAGACGAAAGCTCAGGCGACGACGCGACGCAACGCAGTACGCTTCGGCACAAGCTCGATCCAGCTTTGTATCCCATTCCTGCGGTTGCTGCACCCGATCGGGCTCTGCCCAAACTCTCTTTGCCACTCAAGCCCACGAAAGCAGGCAGTGCCGGTGCACCATTTCAGCTTGCCTTCTTCACGCGCATGTTGTTTTCGTGCCTGGTCGACGCAGACCGTACTCGAACCGAAGAGTTCTGCAATCCCGAACAGGCTGTCGAACGAAGCAGTCTCAGTGCTGGCTGCGGCCGGCCCTCGCTCGCCGCGCTTAAAGAACAACTCGATGCCAGCCTGCACGCCAAGCAAGAGAGTGCGGCGGCAACGGAGGTCAATCGCCAGCGGTCCATCGTGCTGGAATATTGCCGCAAAGCCGCTCATTTGCCAACAGGATTCTTCTCGCTCAACGTTCCCACAGGCGGCGGCAAGACCTTGTCGGCGCTGGCCTTTGCCTACGATCATGCGCTCCAGCACGGCTTGGCGCGTGTGATCATGGCCATTCCGTTCACCAGCATCATCGAGCAGACCGCGGATGTGTATCGCAAAGCGCTTGGGTCGCTCGCCGGAGCCGGCCTGGTGGAGCATCACACGAACCTGCAACCCTCGCAGGACACAAGGTCAAACCAGCTTGGCGCCGAGAATTGGGATGCGCCGCTCGTAGTCACCACCAATGTCCAGTTGTTCGAGAGCCTGTTTGCGTATCGAACGACGCCGTGCAGGAAGCTGCACAACCTGGCCCGGAGCGTGATTGTGCTCGATGAAGCACAGACCATCCCGGTCGAGCTGCTCAAGCCGGCGCTCGCTGCGTTGGGCGAACTGGTGCGCAACTACGGCTGCTCGATCGTGCTCTGCACGGCCACTCAGCCGGCACCGGAACTTCGCGACGGCTTCGATATCGGAATTGAAGGAGTCCGTCCGATCATCCAGAACGCTGTGCCGCTGTTTCAAGCACTGAAGCGAGTGGAGGTGCGGCATCTCGGCAAATTGCAGGAAAAGGAATTGGCACTGCGGCTCGCCAACGAGAAATCCGCGCTCTGCATCGTGAACACGCGCAAACATGCATCGCGCGTCTACGACCAGGTGGCTGCGATCTCGGCGCCGGGCGACTGCTTCCACCTGAGTACCTGGATGTGTGGAGCGCACCGGCGCACAGTACTGAAGGCGATCCGCGCACGCCTCAAGGCGAAGCTTCCTTGCCGGGTGGTGAGTACGCAATTGGTAGAGGCGGGCGTGGATTTGGACTTCCCCGTGGTCTTTCGGGCCGAGGCCGGTTTTGATGCAATTGCGCAGGCGGCCGGGCGCTGCAACAGGGAAGGATTGCTGGCGCTGGGGATCACCTACGTCTTCGAGTCCGAAGAGAAGCCGCCTGCGGGGCTGCTTCGTTCCGCTGCGGACGCTGGAAGGGAACTGTTGCCAAGCCACCCAAACCCTCTCGATCCGGCTGCAATCGAGGCCTACTTTCGGCTCCTCTACTGGAGCCAGAAGCGTAACTGGGACAAACATGAGGTCATGGAAAAGATGAAGTTCCAGAACGGTCGAGCTTTGCTGCAGTTTCGCGAGGTTGCGGATGCTTTTCGCATGATTCACGACGAGCAGTTGCCGGTTCTGATTCCCTGCTATCGAAAGGCCGCCATTCTCCATGACAAGCTCTTGGCAGGACGAATACCATTCTTGCCACAACGCGAGTTACAACCTTACTTGGTCTCTGTCAGGAAAGAAGCAATGCAACAGATGAACAGTTGCGGCTTCGTGATGGAACATGAGTCTGGTGTTTGGCTTCTGCTTAACCGCTCGATTTACAGCGGCAGCAAGGGGCTGGACCCGGCGTCGTCCAAGCTGGACGAGAGGTTGTGGAGCGTTTAGGAGGCGCAAGTGGCGTACGGCATCAACCTGCACTGCTGGGGCGAGTGGGCGTGTTTCACGCGCCCGGAGATGAAGGTCGAGCGCGTGAGCTACGACGCGATGACGCCCTCGGCGGCGCGAGGAGTCGTGGAGGCGATCTACTGGAAGCCTGAGATTCGCTGGCATATAGACCGAATTACGGCACTCAAGCCGATCAAATTCACTTCCGTTCGCCGCAACGAGGTGAAAGACAAGATCGGCGCGGGCTCGGTGGCCAAGGCCATGAAGGATGGCGCTGGCAATCTCGCCTTCTACGTGGATGAAGGGGACAATCGCCAGCAGCGAGCGACGCTGATGCTACGGGAAGTGGGCTACCTCATTGGGGCGCACATTGAAATCCTCAGCGGCCCGGATAACATCGCCAAGCATCTGGATCAGTTCAACCGGCGGGCCCGCAAGGGAAGTTGTTTTACGCGGCCCTATCTCGGCTGCCGCGAGTTCGCTGCGGACTTTGCGCTGATCGAGACGGAGAGCGACATGCCCGCCGTCGATGCCAGCCTGGCCGGGGAGCGCGATCTTGGCTACATGCTGCACGACATCGACTTTGCGGATGGAATGCAGGCGCGGTTCTTCCGCGCTATCATGCACGACGGCGTGATCGAAGTGCCGAAGTTCGAGGAGGCGCTGGCATGATCCTGCAACGGCTCGCCGAGCACTACGATCGCATCGAAAAGGAGTTGCCGCCTCCAGGGTTCTCGCTTCAGAAGATCAGCTTCTGCGTGGTGCTGAATTCGGACGGGACCTTGAACGCATTTCAATCCCTGCAGGAGAAGAAAGGCAACAGACAGGTGGCTGAGTCGTTGATTGTGCCAGGGCAGGGAAAGCCACCTGGTCAGGGACTCAATCCATGTTTCCTTTGGGACAACGCCTCCTACATGCTCGGTTGGGGTTCGGATCCCGATACCAACAAGACAGCCCGGGCGGCCCAAGCCTTTGAGGCTTTTCGTACCCGCCACCTTGAAGCCGAAACACAAATCGCCCATCCTGCTTTCAGGGCAGTCTGCACCTTTCTGCGCGGATGGTCGCCTGAGAAGGCGCTCGGCTATGCGGAGACGCTCAAGGAAATCGTCACGAACTTCGGCGTGTTCCGCATTGCCGGAGAGATGCAGTATGTCCATGGGCAGGTTTCGACCCCGGCGGCCACTGGGGAGCAGGCGGCCGCAGCAGAAGCTGACCTGAGGCGCGGAATGTGCCTGGTTTCCGGAACTGTGGAGGAGATTGCACGCCTGCATGAGCCGAAGATCAAAGGCGTTGGCGGGGCGCAGTCTTCCGGCGCGCTGCTCGTCTCGTTCAATGCTTCGGCCTATGAGTCTTATGGGAAGCCCCAGAGCTACAATGCTCCCGTCAGCGCAGCGGTTGCGTTCAAGTACGCCAATGCGCTGAACTATCTGCTCGACCGTCGCGACCGTCGCGTCTCCCTCGGAGACAGCACGGTGGTCTATTGGGCCGATCACGATGCCAGCGTCTTTGAGGAGAGCCTGAGCGAGTTGTTCGGCGGGGCATTTGCCGACGAAGGACCGGTGGTCGAGGAAGATCAAGAGCGTCTTCGCGAAGCGGAACTGCTTCTCAAACAGTTGCGCGACGGAACCGGGGCGACGGTGATTGGCACCGGCGGCCAGGCGACAAGATTCTTTCTGCTGGGCCTCTCCCCCAACGCCTCGCGCATCTCCGTGCGTCTCTGGGTCGAGGCCGATGCGGCGGAACTGCAAAAGCGGCTGGGACAGCACCTGCGCGATGTCGCCCTGGACGACAACAGGAACGACCGCATCCTCACTCTGCGGCGAATGGTCGCGGCCACAGGTCGGTGGGACGCCAAGAAGTCCAGGTTTGTTACTGACAATGTTTCGCCGCAGCTTGCCGGCGACTTGGCGCGTTCCGTCCTGACCGGCGAAGCCTATCCGCAGTCTTTCCTGGCCACGATGCTGCGGCGAATGCACAGCGACGGCGCGGTGGACTACGCCCGAGTGGCTGCGATCAAGGCATGCCTGAATCGAAAATCCCGCTTGCGCGGCAATCCATCTGAGGTACCAAGAATGCTCGATAAGAACAACGACAATGCCGCATACTGCTGCGGATGCGCCTTTGCGCTGCTGGAAATGATCCAGAAAGACAGCGTTGACGGAGAACTCAACCGGACGATCAAAGACAGCTACTTTACCGCGGCAAGTACCACTCCGTCGCTGGTTTTTCCCCGCTTGTGCCGGTTGAGCCAACATCATTTGGCCAAGTTGGATACAGGCTTGCGAATCCATCGCGAAAGACAGTTTGGAGAGGTCATCGGCAAGTTGCGCAACACCTTCCCGCGCCTTCTGTCTCTCGACGACCAGGGAAATTTCGTCATCGGCTATTTCCACCAGCGCCAAGACCTTTACACCAGCAAGAAAGACAAGGAAGAAGGAGCCACCGCATGAGCACGCCCATCCAGCACCGCTATGATTTTGTCTACTTTTTCGATGTGACCGACGGCAACCCCAATGGCGACCCGGATGCCGGCAATCTGCCCCGCATCGACCCGGAGACCAACCAGGGCCTGGTCACCGACGTCTGCCTCAAGCGCAAGATTCGCAATTTTGTCTCCGAAACACACAGTGAGGTGCCAGGCCAGCGCATCTATGTGCGGGAAAAGGCGGTGTTGAACGAACTGCACAAGGAGGCATATGTCGCAGCAGACCTCAAGCCTGAGCCTAAAAAACTGCCGAAAGATGAAGCGAAGGCCAAGGGCCTGACGGATTTCATGTGCCTCAACTTCTTCGACATCCGCACCTTTGGCGCGGTGATGTCCACCGATGTGAACTGCGGCCAGGTGCGTGGACCTTTGCAACTGACCTTCGCCCGCAGCATTGACCCGGTCGTTTCTGCTGAGTTCGCCATCACCCGCTGCGCCGTCACCAACGAGAAGGACATCGACAAGGAACGCACCATTGGCCGCAAGTTCAATGTCCCCTATGGCCTCTATCGCTGTCACGGCTTTATCAATTGCTCTCTTGCCGAGAAGACCGGGTTCACAGAGGATGACCTGAAGCTGCTCAAGGAAGCCCTCAACTTCATGTTTGAGACTGACCGCTCCGCGGCGCGCGGCCTCATGGCTCCGGTGCGCTGCATCGCCTTCCGCCACAACGATTGCAAGCTCGGCAACGCACGGGCCGACGAACTGTTCGCCCAGGTCACAGCTACGCTGCGCCCGGAGTTGAAGGCCGAGAACCGCCCCGCCCGCTCGCGCTCCGACTACGAGATCGCGTTCACCGGCAATGTTCCCGCCGGTATCTCGGTGGAGGAGTGGGTGCCGTCCTTCCCCACCATTTGAGAGGGTGCATCCATGGCCGGTTCCGCCTATGAAGACGACGATGCCCTTCCCATCAGCGGCTTGCAGCATCTGGCCTTCTGTCCACGGCAGTGGGCGTTGATCCACCTGGAACAGGTTTGGGTGGAGAACATGCGAACTGCCGAAGGACGCCTGCTGCATGAGCTCGCTGATCTGCCCGGCGAAAGCCGCCGGGCCAGCGTGCGCACCGTGCGGGGGATGAGCCTGCAATCGGAGCGGCTTGGCTTGACCGGGCGCGCCGACATCGTCGAATTCCGGCCTGAGCCATTTCCGGTTGAGTACAAGCGCGGCAAGAGCAAGCCCACCGACTGCGATACCGTGCAGCTTTGTGCCCAGGCGCTTTGCCTGGAGGAGATGCTCGCGACGTCCATTGCGTGTGGCGCCATTTTCTACGGCAGTCCGCGCCGGCGCCAAGAGGTTCCCTTTACTCCGGAACTGCGCACCCGCACCGAGGAACTTGCCGCTACCATGCACCGTCTATATCGCAATCGCGAGACGCCGCCGGCGCATCCGGGTCCATACTGCGGCAACTGCTCGCTGGTCGACGTGTGCCTCCCCCAAGCCACCGGGCAAGAGGCAAGCGCGGTTCGTTGGGTCCAACGCCAACTGCGATCGCTCCAGGCCGAGGAATAATCTGCCATGCGCAAGCTGCTCAATACCCTGCACGTCATGAGTCAAGGCGCCTATGTCCATCGCGACGGAGAGACCGTTGCCATCAAGATCGGGCAGGAGTTCAAACTGCGCGTTCCCGTGCATACCCTGGAGGGCCTGGTGTGCTGGGGGCAGGTTTCATGCTCCCCACCGTTGCTGGGTCTGTGCTGCGAACGGGGTGTGGGCATCTCGTTTCTGAGCGAGCAGGGCAAGTTCCTTGCTCGCGTAACCGGGCCCGTCTCGGGCAATGTCTTGCTGCGGCGCCAGCAGTATCGCATGGCCGATGGCGCCGATAGAGCACTCCCTGCCGTGCAGACCATTGTTGCTGCCAAGATTGCAAACAGCCGGGTGGTGTTGCTCAGGGCGGCTCGCGAAATTCCCGGCGAGGGTCAGCAAGCTGAACTACGGGAGGCCGCGAAACGACTTTCCTGGGCAGGACTGGAGGCTGCGCGGGCGCCCTCGATCGATGAGGCTCGCGGGCATGAAGGCTCGGCGGGCCAGTCCTATTTCGGCGTATTCGATCACATGATCGCCGGCGACCGCGAGGCTTTTCGCTTCGAAGGCCGCTCCCGCCGCCCGCCTCTGGACCGCGTCAATGCGTTGCTCTCATTCGTTTATGCTCTGCTGCGCCACGACATCGAGTCCGCGCTCGAAAGCGTCGGACTCGACCCGGCGGTGGGCTTCCTCCATACCGACCGCCCTGGACGCCCGAGCCTGGCGCTCGACCTGATGGAGGAACTGCGCTCGGTTCTGGCTGATCGTCTGGTCCTTACCCTCATCAACCGGCGCCAAGTGCGGGGCTCTGGCTTCACGGAGCACGAGGGCGGCGGCATTTTGATGGACGATGCAACGCGCAAGGCTGTCGTGACCGCATGGCAACAGCGTAAACAGGATGAGATCGAGCATCCTTTCTTGAACGAGCGAATACCGTTGGGGCTGGTGCCTTATACCCAGGCCTTGCTGTTAGCGCGGTATGTGCGCGGCGGCTTGGATGCCTATCCCGCGTTCTTCTGGAGATGACTGACTATGATGGTCCTTGTCAGTTACGATGTGAGCACCCGCGACGAAGCAGGTCGGCGCCGCCTGCGTCGTGTGGCACGATTGTGCGAAGATTATGGCCAGCGCGTCCAGAACTCGGTCTTCGAATGTCTCGTGGACCCAGCCCAGTGGGTGGCTCTGCGCGCCGGTCTCTTGTCGGAAGCCGACCCTGGCGAGGATAGCCTTCGCTTCTATTTTCTTGGATCGGAATGGAAGCGGCGGGTCGAACATGTGGGCGCCAAGCCCACCTACGATCCGGAAGGCCCGCTCATTCTTTGACGCCGCCTTGTCGCGCTGAATCTCTCCAGCGCGGACCTCAAGCATACGCAGATTTGCCGGGATGTTCGCGCCGCCGATAAGCAGCCCATCATCAGGAACTTGCAGATTATCGGTTGGCGGGATCCCTTGGTTATGGCAAAGAGAATACCCCGTTCGCAATTATGGCAAGATAGATCATGCGCATGGTGGAGTTTACGCCACGCGCGGTCGCCCCCCACGCGGGGGCGTGGATTGAAACGCCGCTGGCCATGCTGACCTGAAGACGTTGCCGGGGTCGCCCCCCACGCGGGGGCGTGGATTGAAACATGTGATTTTCCCCATCGTTGCAAATTCACCGCAGTCGCCCCCCACGCGGGGGCGTGGATTGAAACGGACGCTTGTGCGGCGTACCGACACTGGCGAACGTCGCCCCCCACGCGGGGGCGTGGATTGAAACACGTTGATTTGCGGCAAAAGGCCGGGTGCCGGGGTCGCCCCCCACGCGGGGGCGTGGATTGAAACCCCTGCTCCGCTGGGCACAGTTCAACCATTGGGGCGCCCCCCACGCGGGGGCGTGGATTGAAACCACCTTCAAGGCCCGCTTGCTTTCCTGCGACAGACCGCCCCCCACGCGGGGGCGTGGATTGAAACCTTTAGGCGCGGTGCGCGGCTGGCCGGATGCATGGGTCGCCCCCCACGCGGGGGCGTGGATTGAAACAAAGAAATGATCGATGGAGCCCTTGGCGCAGTCGTCGCCCCCCACGCGGGGGCGTGGATTGAAACCTCCAGCGATGTGCCTCCAGGGAGTCTGAATGACGACGTCGCCCCCCACGCGGGGGCGTGGATTGAAACACGGAACCGATCGCGTTGCCGCAAAGCTGCTTTTCGTCGCCCCCCACGCGGGGGCGTGGATTGAAACGCTGTCAGCGGCAGTGAGTTTGCCGCGCCTGGTGTCGCCCCCCACGCGGGGGCGTGGATTGAAACCCTTTGCCGCTTCGGCCGGACAACCGCCGGATCGGCGTCGCCCCCCACGCGGGGGCGTGGATTGAAACAGCTTGATGGCGGTGAAGGCGTAAACCATCTGCCCGTCGCCCCCCACGCGGGGGCGTGGATTGAAACGATGTAGACGTGACCGAGCTGCTCCTTGATGGCGTCGCCCCCCACGCGGGGGCGTGGATTGAAACCGGCCAGGCTCGACGTGGTTTGCGCCACAACTGGGTCGCCCCCCACGCGGGGGCGTGGATTGAAACTGCCAATGGCGTGAATCTGCCCGAAGACCTGAAGACGTCGCCCCCCACGCGGGGGCGTGGATTGAAACTCAGACAGCTCGAATCGGCTTTGACGTTTTCGAGTCGCCCCCCACGCGGGGGCGTGGATTGAAACCTCTCGTCTGCCTCCAACCCGCTGAATGTCGCGGTCGCCCCCCACGCGGGGGCGTGGATTGAAACGGGTCTTTCTTGACGGTCGAAGGCGCAAGCGGCATGTCGCCCCCCACGCGGGGGCGTGGATTGAAACCGTCGGTACCTAGTCGAGCGCAGCGCAGGACGTGTCGCCCCCCACGCGGGGGCGTGGATTGAAACTCCACACGGTCGAGCTCCCCTTCACCGAAGCAAACGTCGCCCCCCACGCGGGGGCGTGGATTGAAACGGAATCTACCTAGCAATAAGCAAGGATTGACCGGCGTCGCCCCCCACGCGGGGGCGTGGATTGAAACATTACCGGATCGTCAGTCTCGGTCAGCGGCCGGCGTCGCCCCCCACGCGGGGGCGTGGATTGAAACGTCGTCTCGATCAGGCAAGCGGGACAGCAGCGATAGCGTCGCCCCCCACGCGGGGGCGTGGATTGAAACAGTTAGTAACCCCCTTAAACACCAAAACCCGGCGTCGCCCCCCACGCGGGGGCGTGGATTGAAACAAGGTGTCCGCCACTGGTCACGTTGGCATCGTTCGTCGCCCCCCACGCGGGGGCGTGGATTGAAACTGACGAGTCTCATGCTCAATCTGGCGTTTTTGCGGTCGCCCCCCACGCGGGGGCGTGGATTGAAACAACTACATGACGATCAGTAGCACTTGGACATCCGTCGCCCCCCACGCGGGGGCGTGGATTGAAACGGCGGTTTCCCAGGCATCGACACCAACGGCATCAGCGTCGCCCCCCACGCGGGGGCGTGGATTGAAACACTTGATACAGAGAAACATCTAGCAACATCTGTTGGTCGCCCCCCACGCGGGGGGCGTGGATTCGCCGCCTGCCCTAACTCCGCCAGTGCGTTGGGCGTACCGTAACGCGCAGCATTTCTTGCCCACAGCATCGAGGAATATCGAGGAATCTGGCGAATCGGCCTCTTCCGGGTGCTGGCTGTACATCCAGGCGATCGTCATCTCCGCCTGGCCCAGCCTTAGCCGGGCCGCTTCGCCGATCCACGCAACGCGCTCTTCCGGCTTGCCGGCGATGGCGGTCCCGGTCAACAAAAGCTCGCCCAGCCGATAGGTCATTATGGCGCGGAAATCGTCGTCGTGCGCGGCCAGCCCCTGCTTCAGGAAACCCACTTCCTTCTCAGTATCCGGCCCTAGCTGGTTGCCTCGGTACCACTGAGCCTGCGTCCAGTACCCGCAACTTGCTTTGGAAGCTTCGGCCCAGCGCTTCGCTGTCTCGACCCGGCCGGGCAACGCCGTCTCCATGTAGGTCTCGGCGGCCATGCACATGCGTGCCGGCGTCATGTCGGCCTTTTTGAAATACTCTTCGGCGGTCGCGCCATCCTGCTTGACTTGCTGCCCAATCAGATAAGTCAGGCCCATCTGAAAGGCAGCATCTCCATCGCCCAGGTCGGCCTGTTTTCTGCATTCTGCTATCTGGCGCGCTGGATCGGCCTTGGTTGCGGAAGCATCGTCTTTGTGAAGCATCAGGGGCCTGGGACTCAACTCCTGGGCACTCAACTGAGCCGCAAGAAGCATGGAGAGAACAACAATGCGGGAGGTCATCTTGGCACCAAAGCTATCACAGAGCCCTGTTGCTGGAAGTTCGGGGCCGCCGTTGGGCTGCTACCGGATTCAGCAAATGCGGAATGCTATGCCTGGGAAATGGACGCCCAATCGAGGTCGAATCGTGCCAGGTATTTTCGCAGGCGGTCGGCGTCGTTGGCGGTGGCCTTCAAGGTGCGCGAGTGGCTGAACAAGAGGCGGCCGGCTTCTGAAAGCGAGCGGCATCGGGTGCTCACTTCAACGACCTGCTCCAGTTGTAAACGATCGAAGAGATCGAGTTGGGTCAGTTGCTCACTGGTCAGGATTGCGCTCAGGCGCATGGCTGCCGGGCTCTTTCTATCGGCACGCCAGGATGCGTTGAGTCGAGCAATCTCTTCATCGACGATCTCGACGGAGATGCGGCCACCGGAGCAGAGCGTGGCCATGCGCGCGACGGCCGCATTGAGGTCGCGGAAGTTTCCTTTCCAAAGCGCTGCGGGTGACAGGGCGAAGTCGAGGAAGTGACTGCGCGCCTCGCGATTGAAGGTGACGCGGGTTCCGGTCTTCTGCGCGTATTGATCGAGCTCGAACTGGAGATTCGGTTCCAGGTCCTCGGGCCGGTCACGCAGTCCGGGCAGGGTGAAGGTCCAGAGATTGATGCGCGCCAGCAGGTCTTCGCGGAAGCGGCCTTCTTCGACAGCGCTCAACAGATCGCGGTTGGTTCCGGCGATGAGCTGAAAATCGCTGTGGGCTTCGCGGTCCGAGCCTAGCGGCAGAAAGGTCTTCTCTTCCAGAGCGCGCAGCAGCATGGCCTGCTCGTCGAGGCCGAGTTCGCCCACTTCATCCAGAAACAGGACGCCCTTGTTGGCCGTGCGCAGCAATCCCGCACGCTCCTGGGCCGCGCCGGTGAACGCACCCTTGACGTGGCCGAACAAGGCGGACATGGCGCCCTCGCCGCGCAGCGTCGCGCAGTTCACATCGACGAAGGTGCCACTGACTGCGTGGCGCGACTTCTTCAACTCGAAGATGCGCCGGGCAAGGCGCGATTTGCCCGCGCCGGTCGGGCCCATCAGCAGGAGTGGGTCGCGGGTGGCAACGGCCACGCGCTCGATGCGGTCGATCAACTGGTTGAAGCGGAGGTTGCGGGTTTCAATGCCGCCTTTCAGGAACGAGACGCCCGCCGCCTGCTCCTGGTGAAAACGCGAGGCGATGCGGTCGTACTTGGAGAGGTCGAGGTCGATGATCTTGACTTCCCCCGGGCCGCCGCGCTGACGGTCGGGCGAGGATTGCAACAGGCGTCCTGGGAGATGGCGCGACTCGGTCAGCAGAAAGAGGCAGATCTGGGCCACGTGGGTGCCGGTGGTGATGTGGATCAGGTAGTCTTCCTTGTCGGTGTCGAAGGGATAGTTGCGCGCAAAGCCGAAAAGCGTCTCGTAGACCTGCTCGAAATCCCAGGCGTCGCCGAACTGGATTGGATGGAGGACGACTGTCGTCTCTGGCGAGACGGAATTGATGTCTCTGCGCACCTGTTCCGCCAGCGAGGTCTGCTCTTTTCCGTGCAGCAACTCGAAGCGGCTGACGAGCAGGTCGGGCTGGCGGCAGATGGAGACCGAGGGCCGCCAGTTTTGCCAGCGGTCGGGATGCCTGCCCAGATCGAGGGTGGTGCCGAGCAGTCCGATGACGACGATGGGGAGCGGCGGGCTATCCATAATGATAAAAGCTTATCGCAATGGATCGAAGTCAAGCGCACGTAATAGATTTCCAAATGGGCAACATGCTGATTGCAAATCGGATAGATTATGCTGCGAGTTTGGCAACCATCCTGCATATAGATATGGCAAGACCGAATAGGCTTCAGGAGGACAACATGGCAGAGCAGAACTACAACGTGTATATGCCCGAGGAGGGTGTGAAGGCATTCCCGGTGAAGGCATGGACCAAGGGCGTGCAGGTGGAAGACCAGGCCCGCCAGCAACTGCTGAATGCCGCGCAAATGCCGTTCGTGTTCCAGTGGATCGCCGCCATGCCCGACGTGCACTGGGGCATGGGCGCCACCATCGGCAGCGTCATTCCCACTCGCGGAGCCATCATTCCCGCGGCGGTGGGAGTGGACATCGGCTGCGGCATGATGGCGGTCGAGACCAGCCTGACGGCCAGCGACCTGCCCGACAATCTGAAGCCGATTCGCGACGCAATCGAAACTGCGGTTCCGCACGGACGCACCAACCACGGTGGAGCGGGTGATCGCGGTGCATGGGGTGAGATTCCCGACAGCATTCTGGATATCTGGGGAACGATGAAGCCCGGCTACGATGCGATTCTGGCCAAGCACCCCAAGCTCGATCGCGGCAATCACGCCAACCACCTGGGCACGCTGGGAACCGGCAACCACTTCATCGAGGTGTGTCTCGACGAGGCGGATCGCGTTTGGTTCATGCTGCACTCGGGCTCGCGCGGTGTGGGCAACCGCATGGGCGGCTACTTCATCGAGTTGGCGCGCAACGACATGAAGAAGTTCTTCATCAACCTGCCGGACGCGGATCTGGCGTATTTTCCCGAGCACACCGAGCACTTCAACGATTATGTGGAAGCGGTGGAGTGGGCGCAGGAGTACGCACGGGCGAACCGTCAGGCGATGATGCAGAACCTGGTGGCGGCGGTGCGCAACTCGGGTGCGGTGCCGGCCTTCACTGCGGAACTGCAGGCCATCAACTGCCACCACAACTACGTGGCGCGCGAGAAGCACTATGGACAGAACGTGCTGGTGACCCGCAAGGGCGCGGTGCGTGCGCGACTGGGCGATATGGGCATCATTCCCGGCAGCATGGGAGCAAGATCCTATATCGTTCGTGGCAAGGGCAACCGCGAGAGCTTCGATAGCTGCAGCCACGGTGCAGGCCGTGCCATGTCGCGCAACGAAGCCAAGCGGCGCTTCACGGTCGAAGACCACGCGCGCATGACCGAGGGCATCGAGTGCCGCAAGGATGAGGACGTGATCGACGAAACGCCCGCGGCTTACAAGCCGATTGAAGCAGTGATGGCGGCGCAGGCGGATCTGGTGGAGATTGTGCACACGCTGCACCAGGTGGTTTGCGTCAAGGGCTGAACAACAGGGCTTGCACATGGTTTGAGATGTGCAGGCCCAGAGAAGAAAGAGCAAGGAACGATGATTCATTTGGACGGATCGCAAGGCGAGGGCGGCGGGCAGATTCTGCGCACCGCCTTGAGCCTTTCAGTTGTTACGGGTAAGCCGTTTTCCATCGAGAAGATTCGCGCAGGCCGCGAGCGTCCCGGCTTGCTGCGTCAGCATCTCGCGGCTGTGCTGGCCGCGGCTGAAATCGGCGTGGCCGCTGTGGATGGCGCACATGCCGGTTCGACGCAACTCAGCTTCAGACCAACCGCCATCAAGCCGGGCAACTACCATTTTGCTGTGGGCACTGCGGGCAGCGGCACGCTGGTGCTGCAAACCATCTTGCCTGCACTGTTGACTGCGTCGGAGCCCAGCACCATTACCATCGAAGGCGGCACGCATAACCAGGCTGCGCCTCCGTTCGACTTTCTGGCGAAGACGTTCTTGCCCCAGATCGAGCACATGGGCCCGAAGGTCGAAGTTCGTTTGGAGAAGTATGGCTTTTATCCTGCCGGCGGAGGACGATTTGAGGTTGTCATTCATCCTTGCAGGAAGCTGACTCCCATTCATCTTGGCGAGCGCGGAGTCACGTCGAAGCCGACTGTGCAGGTGGTGGTCGCCAATCTCTCTCGCAAGATCGCACAGCGCGAGTTGGATACAGTCGCCGGTCTGCTGGGGCTTGAAACGGATCCGCGGCAGATCACCGAGACGAGGAACTCGCCCGGTCCGGGCAATGTGGTGATGATTGAAGTTGCGAGCGAGTGCCTGGTCGAGGTCTTCACCGCGTTTGGGAGGATGGGCGTAAGTGCCGAGCGAGTCGGCGCCGATGCGGCAGCTCAGGTCAGCGCCTATCTTGCGTCGGACGGAGCGGTCAGCGAACACCTTGCCGACCAGTTGCTGTTGCCAATGGCATTGGCGGGCGGGGGCTCATTCACCACTGCATCGATCAGCTCGCATGCGCGCACAAATATGGAAGTGATTGGACGATTTCTTGAGAGCCGTTTTCGGGTGGAAGAGAACCTCCGATCGATACGCATCAGCGTGTGCTGACAAACGAATTGAACGACGCCCGATAAGGAGGCTCGGAATGAAACTAGCGGAAGCACTTGCCGAACGAAGCGATTGTCAGAATCGGCTCGACGACTTGAAGAAGCGTCTCGTCAGGAATGCGCGGGTGCAGGAGGGCGAGCAGCCCGCAGAAGATGCTGCCGAGTTGATGAAAGAAGCGGAACGACTCTATGCCCGCCTCTACGAACTCGTAAGCGCCATCAACCGTACCAATGCACAGACTTCCTTCGGAGCGGATGGCTCGATCTCCGACGGGATCGCAAAGCGCGATGTCATGGGGAAGAACCGCGACTTCCTGACCGGTGTGGCCGAGGCGGCCAGCACCCGCCAGGATCGGTACTCCAAATCGGAAGTGAGGTTCGTCGCGACACTTTCCGTAGCAGAACTTCAGAAGAAGGCGGATCAACTGGCGAAGGAGTACCGCGTACTTGACACCAGGCTTCAGGAGTTGAACTGGCAAACAGAATTGGTGTGATGCAGTTGGTAGTCGTCTTGATGTGGCGAGCACAAGCCCAGCCGGGGGCCTTCCGGCATCATGGCGACCCTGATGAGCCAGGGTCAGCGGGTTCGATCCCCGCACCAACAGCGTATGCTCCGAACGGTCACAACCGTATCGCGCACATTCACTGTTTATCCTCCATGTGCTGAACATCAAGACGGCGAGGGCGGGTTCGGGGAAACCACACCTTTCAGCTATTGCACAGGAGGTATCGACTTCACCGTTACGCGGTCACAGTAGATTTCAGCCAGGGCTACGGGTTCAAGCTGTCAAACGTGAGAGCTGTTGATAGCCCCGTTAGCATAGAATCGCTCCCAGGATCAACAACGATGCGAAATCTAACTCTGTTTCAGGCACTTCTGCTGCTGGCATCTGGTACCCCTCTGAGCGCCAATTGGGGTAGCACTGCCGGCGGCAGTGTTGCCACTGGAGACTTCAAGTCCTTTGGTACTGGTCAAGTCGAGATGCAGCGTGAGGATCTGCGCATACGTCTCTACCGTGACCGAGCCAAGGTCGAGGTGGATTACGCTCTGCACAATGCAGGCCCGGCCACGGATGTTCGAGCGGGCTTTCCGAGCCTTGGCGTGCTAACGCCAAATGAAACTCGCCATGAGATCGAGTCCTATTCCATTGCAGCCGATGGCAACAACGTCGCGTTCCAGACAGAGAAGGGCGATCCGAAACCGCTGAAGGCTCTCTTCGACGCCAAGTTCCTGAGCCTGGTCGATATGGTCGATCAGGACCACCAAGCGGACGAGAGGAACATGCTGCTTGAGTGGTTTGCTTCAACCATTCACTTAGCCGCTGGCCAGACTCGACACATCCACATCCAGTACGACTCGCTCTACGCCTACTGTGGCGGCGGTTACTCCGACGATGGAGACGACTGCGACGATCGCTTTGCGTACGAGCTTTCTACTGGGGCGGCGTGGAAGGGGCCAATTGTCTCCGGTGCTGTCACCATCGAAGCCGTCACCGTTCCTGCTGCACGGCTCATTCTCTTCCCTGCCGGTCGCTTCAAGCGCCAGGGTAAGAGGTTCATCTGGAGGTTTCAGAACCTCAAGCCCACACGCGCCGACGACATTGTCGTCAACCTGAACAACAACTCTTCGACCATCGCAGTGTACGAGGCGAAGTCAACCCCGGACGCACAGAACTTGAGCTTTTACACCGCCGCGGCTGGCAGGTACTTCTACCTCCATTCCCATTTCGTCCCCCATGGTGACGCGGCATCTCCGGAGTTCTCAGCGGCACAGGTTGCTTCCAGCATCCCCGACACCGAATGGCACGCCCCGCACGTTCCCGGAGTTGGAGACGGCCTTTCCCTGGAAATAACCAAGCCGGAACACGCTGATCAGGTTGGTATCATCCCTGGCTGTGGCACCAAGGAACTTGACTGGTTTGTTTCGGCCCGCATCAAGTCAGTTGAGGTCACCGTCAACGGCAAGTACACGCGCCAAGCGGGACTTCCAGATGAATTCACCTTCCCGTGGCCAGAGTCGCCCAAGGCTTACGAGTGGATCGATCTCCCGCCCTATCCTGGCAGCGCCAACACGGTCCGATTGACCATTCGTAGCGTCTACCCCGGCACCGTCGACCAGGTTACCTGCATTGGCAAGGTCATGTTCCGCCAGTGGCTCACGCAAAAGCCTGACGTCCAGAGCGGTGTAGATGGTCATCGGTTGCCGTGACCTACTGTGCTGTGGCAAGAACTGGCCAATTCATGCGTCGGCCGCAGCGAGGGAAGTGTTGGAAAAGGCACGTGCGCAAGTGGATGGGCGATGGTCGCTGGCGGAGAAGACCACCGCGTGGCAGGATGTATCGCAATTCCTGCCGGCGTTACGGCTGCACGGTGCCTTCGGTTTAGGATCTCAAACTGCCCCCATTCCACTTGCTTGCGACGGGAGGCGCTGTGACCACCGATAAAACAGCAAAGCTTGCATATGGAGACTTCATCCAGACTAACTGCCGCAGATTCCGCACTCCTGTTGGCGCTCCGTCCCGTCTTGTCGATTTGAACGACCTGACTAGTATCTCTACTGCAACTGACTGGTCGATTGAGACGACTTCGGCAGGCAATCAAGGAATCATCGTCAAGCAGGTGCACAATATCAGCAAGAGAAAGCATCGCCCGGTGCAGCAGGTGGTCAAGTGTCGCGGGCCGGAGTACCTGCGCATCATCTATGGACCGGAGTATCTGCTGCCGGAAAACCTGGAGCGGCTCCGTGCAAGGGGTGTCGGAGCCAAGCGGTCGCTGGCAAGCAGGGAATTTGCCTTGGGCATCGAGGCGCTGGAGAGATTCATTCGAAATTAGCCATTGCGCCGCACCCACGAGTGCGTCTTCGGTGTGCTGGCCCTGGATAGCGAACCCGTCGACCTCGGCTCTAGAACGGATACAGAGCCGCCGGTCGACTTGTTATTCGGTTCATTTATCCGCGTCAAATTCCTTTGTAGTTGAGCAGCGGTCGCAGTGTGCGGGTTACCTTCACAAGTTCCCGCTGCGCCTTCAGGACCGCACGAATGTCCTTGTACGCTTTGGGCGCCTCGTCTCGGAGGCTTCCGGCCAGCCGGTAGTCATACCAGACGCCTTCCATCTGGCGACGCAGTTCGCGTTCGCTGAACTTGCTCCTCGCCGCGCCGCGGCTCAGGGCTCTGCCAGCGCCATGAGCACTTGAACAAAGCGCTTCTTCGCAACCGCGCCCCTCGACATGAAAGCTGGAACTGCCCATCGATCCGGGCAGAACTCCCGGCTCTCCTTGTTGGGCAGACATGGCGCCCTTGCGATGCACCCACAACGCGCGGTCGCTGTGATGCTCGAGCGTTACATGGTTGTGATCGGTTGCAATCATCGTCCGCCAGTCGATGTCGCATCGCAAAGTTCGAGCCAGCGCCTTGGATGTCTCCTCCGCCATTGCCTTGCGCGAAGCAGCAGCGAATTGTCGAGCCCACAAGGCATCGTGCAGATACGCCTTGCCTGGATCCGATTCAGCATCGAGTGCGCGCAGTCGTCCGTCGGCCGGTTGCGCCCGGGCCAGATGATGGTCGAGGATCGCCGGACCCAGAGCACGCGACCCGCTGTGCACCATCAGCCAGACTCGATCCTCTTCGTCCGCCTGCAGCTCAAGAAAATGGTTGCCACTGCCGAGGGTCGCAAACTCCATCTCGCCCTCCTTTTGGCGAAACGCCTCCAGGGTGGAATGACTCAGCGGCTCGTTCGCCAACTCTGCCGGTTGCTCCAGAGTCGCGTCGCGATTGCGCCTGCGCGCAGGTATGGCACGCCCCAATTCATTCAGCAATTGCGCTGCGGTTTTCGAATTCTTCAACGCCGAGGCGTCCAGGTCCACTGCCACGGCCAACATGCCGCATCCAATGTCGCCACCCACCGCCTGCGGATAAATCAGGTGCGAGGTCGCGAGTACGACCCCGATGCACACTTCGGCTGCAAGGTGGACATCGGGCATCACCGCGATCTGTTGCACATCAGGGGCGCGCCGGAGACGCTCCAGCGCCTCCGACACATCCCGATCCAGCGGTGCAGCGAGCCAACTCCGCAGCGGAGCCGTCGATGGATCACTCATCGCCGCCTCCTTGCTGCGAGACCGGTACAAACGCCAGTTCCGGCGCTCGCTTTCTCGCAATCGCCATGGCTACTTCCGACCGCAAACGGGTTGCATCGCGGCGCAGAGCGGCGATTGCGTCCACGACGGAATAGCCTTCCTGCACAACAACGTGGACCAGCAGGTGGCCGCAATCGGGCCCTGGCGACACTTCGTCCACAAAAACATCGCAATCTGTATCCGGCAAACATGAATCGGCGAGCGCCATGTTGAGCGCCCGCTGCACTTGGCGGCAAAACTGCTGTGTCTTTCGTTGTGCCTGGCGGTTGTCTGACCGCCTTCCTTCTTCCTTGAGAACTTCCGCGAAGTCCATATTCATGAACTCCGCTCCTTTTGCTCTTCGATTCTTCCGCTTCAAAACAAAACTCCCCTGCTGCGCATGGGCGCACAGAGCCTGCAGACGCACGAATGCGCATGCGGCATCAACTCATTGGTTGAAATGTGGGAGCCAACTCAGCCGACCGGCTGAATCAGGCGGAGGCGAGCAGGCTCAACGTCATCGGGATCTGCGCAATGGGCAACATAATTTCCTCCGGTGCTTCGTCGAGTCTCGGGATTCAAGGCGTTGGGCGCCTGAGTCCCCAGACCATTATGGCGATATCCGTGTCTTGGCGCAAGGCTGGGACGCGCGAATTCCGGATCGAATCTTCTCCAACGCATCTCTCTCAATCCCGAGATTGCTTCGCAAATGTCCCTAAAGGCAACTTTGGCGACCGTTATTTCACTGTGGAAAGTTGTGGCGCCAGCACTACCCTGAGGTCGGGGTTGTAGTAGTCGGAGAGCGTGGCGGGCGCGGCCTTGGCGCGGACCGCGTAGCGCGGCGTGAAGCGGAAGCTGAAGTGCTCGCCTTCCGCCTTTGAGGTCCACAGATAGAAGACGATGCGATCGGGCTGCAACTCGTAGCGGCTGATGGTCCAGTTATCGAGCAGCTTGGCCAAAGAGAGCCTATCCACATCCGCTCCCGGCGGAAGACCCACTTCTGCAAGCACCATTCCGTAGCCGATTGAGCCGAAGCGGCGCACATCGACTTTGCACTCGATGGACTGGCCTACCTTGACGTTGCCCGCGGCGCATTGGTAGCCGAAGTCCAGGCCGGCGTCCTTGCCGGTTTGCGTTTTGGCCTGGGCGGGCGTGGCTGCCTCGTGCCATGGGACGTAGTAATTCACCGACGCAGATGCGCTGGCCAGCGAGTTCGCGGCTGCGTTGGTGAAAACCAGTTGGTTGCTTCCCGCCTTGAGGAAGCGCGTCAGGTCAACGGAGCGCGGCGCTTCCAGCAGTTTCGGGTCGGCGTGGAGAGCCTCGGCATCGTTGCCAGCCAGCGGGACTCCGTTGACGGAGAGGCGAAACTCCGACGAGGTGGCCGGTGTCTTGATTTGTTCAATGGCCATGGGCAGCAGCGCCTTCAGAACACGAACGGTAGCCTGCCCGCTGTACCAGATGCCGTAACGATCCTGGCTGTCGAGAATGTAAAGCATCGCCTCGTTGTTGATGGCCTGTTCGTTTGCCGTGGTTTTCTTCTGCGCCAGCGCGTCAAAGACCAGAGCCGTGGTTTCAAGGTCGCCTGCGTGGCCCCACCCGTAAAAGGGCGAGTAGCCCGGGCTGCTCCAGTGGGCGCCATGGCCATCACGCTCCGCGGTCTGCAAGAGTTCGGCGCGGAGACTGGCCTTTGCTGCGACGTCGGTGGCCAGTTGCAACCGAAGAGCGTTGGCATAGGGGTCATGCACTGCGGCGACGGACATGGCAGACCACGCCACGGCCTTTGCGACCGCCTTGTTGGCACGGTCACGCAGACCCTTGGTTTCATTCTCCGCAAAATCATCTGCTGCCACGGTACGCGCCAACACACTGGCCACATAGAGATTCAGATCGGCCTTCGAATCTCCGTAGTGTGGTTTCCAGGTTCCATCGGCTTGCTGATTCGAGACCAACCAGGTCACCGCGTCTACGATCCGGCTGCGATCGACTGCAATGTAGGGCTCTGCCTCGGTGAGGAACTCAATGCCGTAAGCAGTCAGGGCCGGGTCGGGGGATTCATCGCTTCGGCCCCAATAGGTGATGCCGCCCCCTGCGCCAACATAATTGAGTAGACGGTCGTAACCCAGTTGCAGGTAGGTCTGGGCCTCTGTCTCGGCGGGCGATGAACTCTTTGAGGCTTTCAGCAACTCAAGAAAGAGCAGGCTGGGATAGGTGGAAGAAAGAGTCTGCTCACCGCAACCGTAGGGCCGCTCCAGCACCGCTTTCATTGCGTGCGAAACATGCGCGCCCAGGTTGGGATAGGTGCGCAACGCCGCATGAACGGAGCCGGGAATGGCGTCGATCGGAAGGTTGAGGAACAGGGTGGTGGCCCCGCCATGCAACAGGCCAGAAGCCGTAACCGCTTGCGGCTCTCCGTCGGGATGGACGCGCACGGTCTTCTCCACCGCGTCGCCATCGTGCGCGTTGGCGGCGTTGATATTCAAGGTGCCAGTCTCGACGGCATTGCTCGCATGGAGGCCGAAAAAGACCGGTGTCGTTCCGTTCGAAGGAACTGTAGCCTGCAATGCCGGTGGAGTGAACAGTGAGAACCAGCCGGCAGGCTTGACGGCGACCGGTAGAGCAATGCTGTGCTGCGTGTAATTGCGCAGATTCACCGGCAAAGTGATTTCGTCGCCAACGGTGAGCACCTGCGGTGCGTCGAGGTCCACAAAGAAGGGCTGAAACGACTTGAAGGTCTGATCCAGGGGAACGATGCGCCCGTCGACGGTCGAGGCCAGCGCGTGCAGCTTCCAGGTGGTGAGGCTGTCGGGCAAGTTGAAATGGAGGCTGGTGCGCCCCTTCGCATCTATCTCGAGCGACGGCGCCCAGTAGGCGGTTTCTTCGAAGACATGACGTAGACGAGGCGTGAAGGTGGGCTCCGGCGCCTTGCCGATTCGGCTGGTGCCTGTGGAGATGACGCTGGACACCTCCGCGCTATCGGTGAGGTTGGCTACGTCGGCCCCTGACAGAACTGAGACGGTCTGGGACTCGGCACCGACGGTCAGCGCCACATCGACGGTGGTCAACGAAGCGGAGTAGACGGTCACCTCTTCCAACTCCGTGGGTGTGAAGGAGCGGGCAGAAACCTGAACGGAGTAAACCCCCGGAACCAGATCGGCGACCTGGTAGATACCGTCATCGCCTGTCGCAGCGTGTGCCACGGTTTCGCCGCCCCTGTTTCTGACAGTCACCCAGGCGCCGACAATCACCGCTCCCGTCTGGTCGGTGACAGTGCCGCCAATCTCTCCGTTGAAGCCCTTGAAGATCCCTCCGCTTACGGCGTGCGGCTTGAGATCGATGGCGCTCTGCTCTTCAATGGGATGGAGGAACTGCGCCACCACGTACTGCCAGACACTGTCGTTGTTCTGCTCGGAGGGGCGAAGAATCTGCACTGCGCGCATCCGGTGAGTGATGGGCTTGTCCTTCACTTGCACTGCCGCGGGTGTCGTCGTTACCTTCTCAACTTGCGAGTAGGCCAGCAGTTCCGTGGTGTGCAATTGAAAAGGGTTGCCGAGCGGATCGCGCAATGCATCAAAGTCGATTCCAGCAGCGGTGAAAGCCTGACGGGCCTCGGCCTCGGTCTCGGGGAATGGATGACCCTCATCGACCCGGCTTCGAATCGCGGCCTCAAGGCGGGCTTCAGTCGGCAGGAAGTAGTCGATGGCCGGGCCTGTCCACGATTCGTCACCGGCGTAGTGTCCGTCCGGCTGCAAGACAGCATCGTGGGGAAAGACGTGGAATGTGTAGAAACGCCGGCGCACATCGACCTCGTAGAGGTAGGGCTTTCCATGCGGATCGAAAGTGGTGTCAAGGTTCAAGCCGCCGGAAAGGGCCAAGGCCTTGAGGCCGTTCGAAGTCGCCGGCAATGCACGACCGGCTTTCACCGCTTCGACAACCAGCTTTGTCAATCGCTCACCGGCAAGCGCGAAGAAGTCGCGCCGCATCAACTCGAAGCTGAGATCGTCCCGTGTGCCGATGCGTTTGTCAGGACCGGCGCTGACCATGCAGACGACCTCGTCATCCCCGACAATTGATACCTCGACCTTGTAGGGTGTGCCCCATGGATCGAGCAGCTCGCTATCGTCGATTTTGGCTGCCTGGGTGATGCTCCGGACATCTTCAAGGGTGGCGGGCAGGCGTGCCGGCCGTGCTGCCAGCACCGCTTCCCCAACGGGCCTCAGGCTGGCGGCCATGATGGATATATATTGATCGGGTGCGTCGTTCTCGCTGCTTTCTTCCAGCGAGATCCCAAGGCCATTCTCGGATTGAAGCTTCGCTTCCGCAAACAGGTCGAGATCGTCGTCAACCGGCTTCGACATATCCACTCGATTCAAGTCGGCCAGGGCAAGGTCCGCGAGGTCTCCATCGTTCTGCCACCAGTTCCATCCGAACCAGTAATCGTTGGCTTCTTCTTCCGTTGCGGCGCGCTGCTCCACCGCTGTGTCGATGACAGCGACGCCGATGGCACCGGTAGCAGGAACGCCGGAGGGCTCATGGACAGACAACGTTGCATCGACCGCCGCGCCGGGAAGATAGGTGGTTCGCAGCCCCGTGAGCTTGAATCGCAGTTGCCGGTCTTCGGGATAGAGCACGGACTTCATACCAATGGAGCCGTTTCCGATGTAAAGATAGCCCGTATGGTCTCCGCTCATGGCATACGCCTCAAGAGAAACCAACCCGTGGAGCTTTGGACCGGCCGGCACGGTGAAGCCCTCTTCAGAGTGATTCATGTGCACCTGCTGGTGAGTAATCGGACCATCCTCCGAGTGCGCGTCCACGTCGATGGTGGCGCCTTGCGGGCCATGCAGAATGGCTTCAACCGCATCACCGGGCTTGAGCAAACTGTGCGCGACGGAGATCCAGATGCTGTCCGGGTCTTCCGGGTGCAGCGTGTCGTCGAATCTTGAGGTTCGGCCCTCCCGGTCAAGGGCGGTCATCCTCAGGGCAAATCCACCGTAGCCGTACCGGTTCGTCGGCATGGGCTTGTCATGAAAGCGCAGGTGTATCCTGGCCAGGCCAAAGCGATTGGTAGTCAAGGTGGCGGCTCGGATGGGACGCGACTCCTGCTCCGTCCAATCGAGCGTGACCTTGCAGGAAGCAGGCCGCCCATCGGCGTAACCGGTTGAGACCAGGTAGTCGCCTTCGCGGTCGTTGCCTCCCATGGCGCGCACATAGAGATGCACCGGGAAGTGAGAGAGGCGAACCGTGAAGTTGCGCGGCTCGCTTCTCCCGGTTGTGGCGTCTGTTACCGTGGCGCGGAATTGAAGGTCCTTGTAGCGCTCGCTGTCTTTGAAATCCTCGAAATCCTTCTTCACGTCCAGTGTCAGCTGCGCGTCTCCATTGGCGTCCAGCGTGGCGTCTTGCTCCACGTGTTTGGGTTCGTCGTAGCGATTTGTCTTCGAATTCCACTCCCGCTCGTCGGCGCGGGTGACGCGCACCGAACCAGCGGACACGGGTTTGCCGAAGAGATAACCGGCGTGAACGTGGGCAACAGGCGCCTGGCCTTCGAGATAGAAGCCCCGGTCCATGGCGACTTTTGTGGCGAACTCGGGCAATTCGTAGCGGCGAATGCGAATGGTCTTGCTGGAGGAGTTTTCCCCGGCAGATGAATCGGCCAGCGCGAATCTCGTTTCGTAGTCACCTGGGGCCAGTTGCGGGCCGGTCTTCCAATCGTAGGACGCGATGCCGAAGCGGTTGGTAGTAAGCGGGACCTCAAGCAGCGTCTTGCGGTCGGGGTCGGAGAGGGCGAGAGTCAACGCCGTCGCGGCGGCGGCCTGGCGGTTGTCGTTGAATACCAACACACGCAGGTGCACTGTCTCGCCCGGCTTGTGAAGCGGCTTGTCGGATTCAACACGAATGATGGTCTTGTCGCTGATTTCAAAATCGACTTTCACCGTAGCCTGGGCATGCGGGCTCACCAGGCCCCGCAAGCCCGAATCAATGGCGCGCGAACCGGTCATGGTGCCAATCACCGTCAGTGTCACGCTCTGGCCAGCTTCGCTCATGGCGGGAAAGATGATCCGCGCTTCTCCGGAGGACCCGGTGGTGGCCTGGCGGACGACGGTCTTCA
This sequence comes from uncultured Occallatibacter sp., assembly GCA_964560845.1. GTDB lineage: Bacteria > Acidobacteriota > Terriglobia > Terriglobales > Acidobacteriaceae > Telmatobacter. Next base: position 29,048 of record CAZLMY010000042.1, read on the forward strand.
AGACTTTGGCGGTCTCCTTGTCGTCAAGGGCCAGCGTAGCTTGCAAGGCCACTCCTTTGAATGGCTCGCGAGTCACGGGGTTCCCGGTGTAAACGCGGAAACTGACGGGCTTCCCGGATGCGATCACTGCCGGCCTGGCCACCCGGAGAGCCAGCAGGTTGGGGCAGATGGCGCCGACGGCCAGAATGCCGTGCGTGATCGGCTTGCCCCGTAACTCAAGACGGTAGGCAATGCGATACCAGCCGAGGTCCGAGACCGGAGAACCGTGCTGGTCTTTGGGCCATGGGAGGGCGAGGCTGGCGGAGCGCGCAGATGGCTGCATGTCGACCGCAACTTCGGCCGATGGCGCGCCTTGAGGCGAAAGGAGCCACGCAACCATGCGCACGCCAGTTGGGGCGGGCGCGGACAACGACAACTGCAGCTTGATCGACTCGTGTTCAAGGATTGCGATGGCCTTCGCTTCATTCAAGGCCACCGGAACGGCTGCAGGAGCGGCTTGTGCCCAGGTTTGCTCGATGCCGGCAAGCGCGAGCCCGGAGAGAATGACAACAACTATCCAACGCTTGATCATGGCGGGCTCATCCTGGGCGTGTGCGCCAATGTTCTTGGGGGTCGGGAGAATTGTACGCTTCCAACCAGCCAACCAATTCCCGTGCAGCATTGAACAGTGCTGTCCCTGCCGGCATTTCTGACAACTCACAAACAGTAGCTGAGGCCTAGCCGGTCACACAGTTTTTGGCCCGCACGAATGAATATGTTGACTTTGGTAATCGACTGCAGATAGAGCAAGGATGCGAAGGATTCAGGTCACTCAGCGTCCAGCGTGTATGCTTGGATTCGATCAAGAATCGCGTAGCCACCCAAAAGGGCACCTGACAAACAGATGGTCGCACAGATTGGGAGATGAAGGCCATATTGAAGCCAAGCAAGCGCATGAGAAGCCAGAACCTTGGGAAGTTGAGTGCTGAGACTCAGGCGGACATCAACTCACTGCTTGCCTGGCCGTCAATCGAGAAAGGAGGGGCAGGCACCGGGGACACCCTGGCAATTCTGGAGCGCATTGGCAAAGAAGCAGAGCCTCCGGCGATTGCACACCTCATGTCCTTCGCGCTCGCCCCAAACACTGAGGTTCGTGCGAGGGCTCGATCCGCTATTCGAGGCATTTTCGACAAGATGCCCATCGAGCTCCTGCCGTCATTGGATGAATCGCTCCGTCGCGGCTGGAGTCAGCTCCAGTCTTGGTACGGACTCAAGCCAAAGGAAGCGAAGACGCTCCGTCCCCAATCACAGGACGACTGGCTGTTTCTCGCACTCGTGAGCTGCCACCGCGACGGCTTTGTTCGCGCAGAGGCGGTGCAATATTTGGGGTCGGCTCCAGCTGGAATAGCCATCCCGTTTCTCATGATTCGCATGGTAGATTGGGTGCGCGAGGTCAGGCAGGCAGCTGAGGGAAAGCTCCCAGGCCAAATGAAGCCGGCGCACGGAAAAGTATTTGTCGATTGCCTGGGTTTGCTTCATCGACTGTCGAGTAACACTCGCTTTCGAGCCGGCTATATCACCTCTGTCGAAACCTTCCTGAAGAACCCAGAGAACGCTGAAGCACTTTCTGCAGGGATCCAGTCCGCTGGACATTTCGTTCGCCGACGCAGTTTCATCCTAGCCGTGGAAAACCCTGGACTCTCGAAAAAGTCGGCCTTTGAGAAGGCGCTGAGCCACCCAGATGTATTAGTGCGCAAGTGGGCATTTCAGGAGGGACCGCTCCACAGCCAGGAGGATTTGACCGACTGGACGGCGAGAGCAGCATCGGACCCATACGGACCGATTCGGAGATTAGCCTTCGATGCATTCGCGGCAACAACTCCGAGGTCACTGCCGGGGTTCGACCGGTTCCTTTTCGACCGATCGACAGAAATCAGACGGGCTTGTCAGTCGCTTTTCACCTCTCAATTTGCGAGGTCTCCTGCCTACCTCTACCGCATCGCCGTTCAGGGCGCGAAACCCAAGAAGCTCGAGGTGGCTATTCACGGCTTATCGGAATCTGGCGGCAAAGAGGACCGCCCGGCTATCATAGGACTCCTGTCGCATCGCTCCGCACGTGTGCGCCGCGCTTGCATCCAAGCGTTGAGGAGACTCGGAATCGACGGAGAGGAAAAGTTCCTGCTCAAAATGGTCGCATCCGACACTCGTTCGGTAGCGAGAGACGCAGCCGCAGTCTTGCTTGTTGCCCGCGCCGTTGATGCTGATACCGTCTGGTCTTCGGCAATGAGCAATTCGAATCAATTCGTTTCGCTGGCCGTTATCAGACTTTTCAAATCATCCGGCAAATGGGGGCAGATAAAAATCTATCTCCAGGCAGCGATGTCACCGGAGCGAGACCTTTCGGAGTGCGCCGTGGGAATGGCTTCCTCATGGATCCAGAGATTCAACCGGAGTTTTGCTCAGCCGTCCGGACCCGAATTGGAAGTTGTATCGACATTGCTTGTCGCAGTGGGCTCACGGCTACCTGTGTCCATGCGAGCGGAGTTGGCGTTTCTGGTGAAGACAATCGCAAGGTGAAGTGGGCGTCGAGGTCGGAAAAACTGACAGAACTGTCAGAATGTTCACTAACCCTCCCCGACCGCCACGTCAGGTTGACGGCACAAGACAGGTGAGCGTGTTCCGGATGATTCTCCCCCTGCCACGCACCAGTTCCGACCCCTAGTAGGCAAAAGGAGCGGCCTTCTTGGTCCATGGACTCCCTGGAAATCTTTGTCGAAGGATGCGCGAGGCGGACTTGCCAATGTCATCGATCTGTCGCTGATGCTGCTTCCGGTCCGCAGAGTCCGGCCACTCCGTCGAAAATCACCTCCTCCGGATCTGATTCGGAGAGTTTTATGCTGGAGCAGTGTTGGTCGGTGTGATCTGGACGTTGTAGCCGAACTTGCGAAGTTGTTTGGCAAGGTACTGCGCCCGATAGATGAGAAGCTTTAGTTCCGACTCGACGCTTTGCTCGATATAGCGGATTCCCTCATGAAGGATCTTCCAGATCAGCCGGCATAGGCGATGCGCGATGGCCCAGACGGCGGACTGATAGCCAAGGCGCGGCAGCAACCGCCGGAACACGGCCTGGAAGTGAGTACCTTTGCTTCGGGCAGCAGCATGAGCCGCCTGGTTCAGCACGCGGCGCATGTACTTGTTGCCTTTCGCCGAGCGGCTGCTTGAGTTCTCTTCGGCGCTCTCTTCCTTTCCAGGACAGACACCGTCACGTGCTACCAAACCATCCCACCGGGATGGAAGGCGCGACACAAATTGGTTCAAACACGCATCCCAGACCAAACTCGGCAACGGCCTCAACCCATCCAGAGTAGCCCCGGCCTTCGCCGTTCCCCGCCAATTTGATCGTAGAGTATTGCAACTCGATCCGATTTTCATATCTATAGGTGGACCGAAGGCCCATGCGTAACTCGGCAGTTGCTGGAGCGTAAAGAACGCAGCGCGCTTCCGGCGCGGTTGGTGCTGCCTGATTGCCGTTTTGAGACTCTGGGTGGGTGGCCGAACCCTCGGTTAGCCGCGGAGGGTGGGCGAGCACAAACCCCGCCGACTAGGGTTCGTGCTCTCCCACGTTTTATCAAAAGACGCGAAGGATGGGGCACCCCGGAGTGGCGGGGGTGGGGTCGTGGTTTCCCGGGTCCCCAAATGCGAGGGACCCGGGAAACCCGCATTTGGGGATGCTATTCGCTTCCTTGGGTCTGGGCCGCCCTTGGTCTGCGCGGCTACTCGTAGCGCAGGGCCTCGATGGGATCCAGGTTGGCGGCTTTCCAGGCGGGATAGATGCCGAACAGCAATCCGATGGCGCAGGAGACGCCGAACCCGATCAGCACCCACATGGTGGAGAGGGTGGCGGGCAAGCCGATGGGCAGGGCGTGGACGATGAAGGTGAGCACTGCGCCAACGAGGACGCCGATTACGCCTCCTACCGCACAGAGGGTGATGGCCTCGGTGGTGAATTGGGTCAAAATGGTCATCTTGTTGGCGCCGATGGCTTTGCGGATGCCGATTTCACGGGTGCGCTCGGTGACCGAGACCAGCATGATATTCATGACGCCGACGCCGCCGACCATCAAGCCGACTGAAGAGACGGCCACCATGAAGCCAAAAAGGCCTCCGGTGATATTGCCCCACAATTTCGTAAGAGAGTCAGGTCCAAAGATCTCGAAGTTGTCTTCCGCCTCGACTTTGACCTTGCGCCGCACGCGCAGCATTTCGCGAATCTCCTCCTCCACCAGCGACTTGTTCTTGGGGTCGTCGTACTTGACGCTGACCCACAGATCCAGAACCTCTGGGTGCAGGCTGTGGAAGGTTCCCATGGGGAAGATGATCTCGTTGTCGTTGGGGTTCTTGCCGCTGCCAAAGGGCTGCTTTTGCTTGTCGATTACACCGATGACCGTGTAGAGGCTGTTGGCGACATTGACTTCCTTGCCGATGGGGTCCTCGCCGTTTACAAAGAGGCCTTCCGCGGTGTCGTGGCCCAGCACGCAGACGGCGGCGTGGGTCTCGTCTTCCTGGTCGGTGTGCATGCGCCCGGCCTGCATGGTGAAGTTCGAGATCTCGGCAACCTGGGAAGTGTCGCCAACCAGGATGGCGCCAGCCACCTTGTGCCCCTGATACTTGACGCTCACGTCGCCCACGCCGTACTGCTTGGTGTAGCGATGTCCGCCGTCGGCCGCGACCACGTGAGGCAGCGTCCGCAGGGCGTACACATCGTCCATGGTGAGCTTCTTGCGGGTCAGCTGCTCGGTGGTGGGGCGCACGCCGATTACCGGCATGTGGAAGACCCAGAAGACGTTGGAGCCCAGCGAGTCGGCGAAATCGGAAACGCGGTTGTTGAGTCCGTTGATTACCGAGGAGATGGCGATCACGGTGGTGACGCCGATGACGATGCCCAAGATAGTGAGCCCGGAGCGCAGCTTGTTGGTGCGCAGCGTGTCGAGCGCCATCTTGATGCTTTCTCTTGTTTGACCTTGAGCCATTGTGCACCTAGCTAACAGTTGACAGCTAACAGCTTACAGTCCCCGGTTCTCAGAGGCCTGCTTCTTGAGCGATTTCAAAAAAAGCGTAGATCGTCTTTCCCACTTCGTGCGATAAAGTCACAGCTTCGTCGAGCGACTCGGATTTCCCGAACCGAAGTGCACGGGCGATTTCCAGTTGCGTCTGGATTTCGCAAATCGAACCGCGCGCAATGCCAAGGAACTGACGGAATTCGCCAGGATTCAACCTTCCCTGTCCTTCCGCGATGTTGCTTGGCACGGAGACGGCAGCGCGTCTGATTTGACTGGTCAACCCGTATATTTCTTCGCGCGGGAACTCTTGCGTCAAGAGGTAAATCGCCACTGTCAATTTCATTGCCCGCTGCCAAACCTGCAAGTCGCGAAACGATTGACCCATGAGGAACCTCGCTAACGATTGACAACACAAAGGGAACAGTTGGAAGTTGGCAGACGGCAACTGTTCGCTGCTAACTGCCCGCTGTAAGCAGCACTCAGAGCTCCGCTCTGAGTGCCACCACCGGGTCGAGCTTGGCGGCTTTGCTGGCGGGGTAGACGCCGAAAAAGACGCCCGTCGCAGTGGCCATGAACAGGCCAAGCAACACGCTCCAAAGCTGCACGCTGGTGGGGAAGCCAATGATGAGCGTGATCAGCTTGGCCACAATCACGCCGCACAGCACACCGATGAATCCGCCCACCAGGGCCATGGTGGCGCTTTCTATCAGGAATTGCAGCAGCACATCGCGCTGCCTGGCGCCCAGCGCTTTGCGAACCCCGATCTCCCGCGTGCGCTCGGTAACGCTGACCAGCATGATGTTCATGATCACGATACCGCCCACGACCAGCGAAATCGAGGCGATGCCGATGACCACGTCGAAAAAGATGGAGGAGATCTGCTTCCAGATGTCGAGGAAGGTGTCGTTGGTCTCGATTTCGAAGTCGTCCGGCTGGCCCACCGCGTCGTGACGGCGCGAACGCATGATCACGCGAACTTGGTCCTTGGCCATTTCCATCGATTCGGGAGTCCCACCGGCTCGGGCGTAGATGTTGACCGAATCGTTGTATCCGTAGGTCTGTTGGTAGGTGGTCACGGGCACAGCCACCCAATTGTCCTGGGACTGGCCGAGCATCTTGCCCTGGCGGTCGCCGACGCCCACGATGGTGAAGGGAATGCCGCCAACGCGGATCTCCTTGCCGATGGGGTCGCCGTCTCCCAGCAGGTTGTCGACGATGTCGTAGCCTACGATGGCGGCGTGGGTAGCCTTGGTGTCGTCGGCGGGCGTGAAGCCGCGGCCCAGCGCGATGTCCAGGTTATCCAGCGAGACCATGGTCCAGGTGATGCCGCGCATGTCGGTATCGGAACTGGAGTGTCCGTTGGCAACCACGGAGACGGTGCGGTCGAGCCGGACGCCCACATCCGCGCACTCGGTGCAGCCGTCCTGGACGGCCTGATAGTCTTCGGCGCGCAGGATCTTGCGCTTCTGGAACTTGAAATACTCCTGGGCGGTGAAGATCACGCCGGGCATTTGCCGCACCGTAAAGACGTCGGCGCCATGGCTCACCAATTTGGTGCTGACGTAGGTATTGGCGCCGTTGACCAGGGTGATGACCATGATGACGGAGGCCACGCCCATGACCACGCCGATCAGCGTGAGGATGGAGCGGAGCTTGTTGCCCCAGAGGGACTGCAAAGCGAGTTTAAAAGCCTCACTGAATAACATGATCCTGCTTTCGTTGGCAGAGCGGCTGCCGGAAGATCGCATCTGCTCTGACCATTGCGCATATCGCATTGCACCAGCTGAATCTCGGCTGGATACCTTGCCCTAACCAATGCCCGATATTTTCTTTGACGGACCAGCCACCGTTCAGGCCGCGCCTTCCGAGACCTGACGAGCCTTGTCCGCACAGATTTCTCTGTTTTGATACGAAATGGGAGGCTTGGTTGTTCCAGGCCCCCGCGAATGGGAGACGGCCTGGGACCTGCCGGTCACTCCGTTCAGGCCCCCGAACTGCCGAATCCCTTGGCTGCGCGCGCGGAGTCTTCCAGCGTCTCCACTTCTTCCACTTCTCCCGTGAGGACTGGAACGGGAATCATCTGGGCGATCTTCTCGCCGGATTTCAGCTCCACTGCCGCGATTCCCAGGTTGGTCATCAGCACCAGGATCTCGCCCCGGTAACCGGCATCGATGACGCCGCCGGTGGTGGCGATGCCCTTGGCGGCCATCGAAGAGCGGTCGCGGACCAGCAGGCCGAGGGGGGCGCCGGTGGAAGGATGGCGAGCCTCGACGGCGATGCCGGTGCGCACCCGGACCGTAGCGCGGGGAGCCAGAACCACGCTCTCCACGGAAAATAGATCGTAGCCCAGGTCTTCACCGGGGTGAGCCACCACCGGCAGTTTGGCGCCGGGGTCAAGGAGTTTTACTCGCAGCATGAATTGATGGTAATGGAGCGGGGTTAGCGACGCTAGCGGAGTTGGCGGCGTTAGTCTTTCGGCCTCGGCGTGGGTACAGTGCGAACTCAGCTGGCTCGCAAACGCGCGCCTCGGCGAGGCTAGCTCCGCTGACCTGCTAAAAATGGCCAGCCCCGGCCGGGAAGCTTTCCCGGCCGGGGCTGTCTTTGAACAACATTCGGCAAAAGGACCTGTAAGCCGAATTCTGTCGTGTGCGGTCATTCCTCT
>CAZLMY010000043.1:0-36681 GCA_964560845.1 uncultured Occallatibacter sp.
GCGACTACCCCACCCACGCCGCCAACCTGCCGGTGGCCATGATTCCCAACTGCGCGGCGACGCGGCATGCGCACCTGGTGCTGGACGGCTCCGGGCCGGTGTATCTGGATCCACCCGATCTGAAGGACTGGCCGACGCTTGAGCACGACGTTTCGACGGCCCGGCGCGTGAATCTGGATACCGTTACCCGCGAAGAAGCCGCCACCTGGAAGCCAGGCGAAGTGCTGCTGTTGACCGGCAAGTTGCTGACCGGGCGCGACGCGGCGCACAAGCGCATGACCGACATGCTGAGCCGCGGCGAGAAGCTCCCTGTGGACTTCCGCGGCCGATTCATCTACTACGTGGGCCCTGTGGACCCGGTTCGCGAAGAGGTGATGGGCCCCGCAGGGCCGACGACGGCCACGCGCATGGACAAGTTCACCCGCCAGATGCTGGCCGAGACCGGCCTGCTGGGCATGGTGGGCAAGGCGGAACGGGGTGCGGTGGCGATTGAGGCGATCAAGGAGTTTGGCGCGGTGTACCTGATGGCGGTGGGGGGCGCGGCTTATCTGGTTTCAAAAGCCATCCACGGCGCCCGGGTGCTGGGATTTGCCGACCTGGGCATGGAGGCCATCTACGAGTTCGACGTGCGCGACATGCCGGTGACGGTGGCCGTGGATGCCAAGGGCAGCAGCGTGCACCAGACCGGCCCAGCCGAGTGGCAGCAGCGCATTGCCGGGATTCCGATTCTGCAGTGAACAGTGGACAGTTGTCAGTAAATGCCCGAAAACCGAAAGGCCAGCGGCGTAGACGGTCGCATTTGCGATTCCATCTGTGCGGCTGGCCTTTCGGTTTTGACTGACAACTGACCACTGTTCACTGACAACTGCTTTTCTACTGCTTTCCGAAGCGGATCACCAGCCCTGAGGTGAAGCCGAGGCTGTTCTGCTGGGTTGAACCGAAGCCGGTAAGCACGTATTCGGGGGCGACCCGCAGGCCGATGTTCGGGGTCAGGTTGTACTCGATAAAGGTGCTGGCGCTGACCGCAAAGGTGGACGAATCGGGATAGAGCCCCAGATTCACGCCGCCGACTCCGTTGGTGTCGCCGGAGAAATTGCCCTCTTGATATCCAGCCAGCACGCGGGCGGAGACCGAGTATTTGGGCTGCAGATAAAACCGGTAAGTTGGTCCGATCATGCCGGCGTACTCGCTGATGGCGGGCTTGGTGATGCTGTACTGGTTGAGGCCGGTGAAGGGAGTCCCGTAATAGCCGCGTCCATCGAGGGTCACGCCAAGGCGCTCGTTGAAGTAGCGGGTGAGGCCCACGTTCCAGTCGTACATGGTGACGCGCTGCGGCACGCCGGCGTGCGTGCGCAGGTATCCGGCGCCCACATAGCCCTCATAGAGGTGGTCGTAGACCTCGTGAAGCGCAGCCACCCGGCGCTGTTCGCGGCGGGCCTTGATGCGGGCCTGGACGCTCATCTGCGGCTGGGTCTGTGCGGCTGTGGACTGCTGCGGCTGAGCCTCTGCCTGGGTTGCGGGGTTGCTGCTCGAACTGGAGCTCTCGGCAAAAAGGACGTGCATGGCTGGCAGAACAAGCGCCAGCAAAAGGGCAAGACGGCGAAAAGAAACCATCGGTTTCGGGTTACCTCCACGGGAGTACGGAAGCCCGCCTCAAGGCAGTGCTCCCCCCATAGGTATTAAACCACCTGAGGGAGCCTTGTGGGCGGGCCAGCACTGCATTGGACGCGGCGGGCGGCGATTCGCCCCCGAAACTGCGCAACAATCGGCCATAAAACACTTTGGACAGCATGGCTGCAACGGTGTCGGATTCGAGGAGCGGAGCCGCGAGGAATGGAAAGCCCAGTTTGGTTTGTGGTCGATCCATTCCCTGCCCTGCAATCGACTCTGCGGGAAAGGGGGGCCCTTGCCGGGCGCAGAGAGCCCGCAATGCTCTAGGATGAAGGGCAACAGGGGGAATCGCAGATGGCTCGGATACTGCTGGGAATTGTGCTTGGGGTGGTGCTGGTGCCGCTGGCGCTGGTGGCGTGGCTGCAATTCGGCCCGGTTCCCGTCGCGGTGGGCGATGCGGCGTTTCCCCACGAGCGGCAGGTGACAAGTTACCTCTTGCGGGCGCGCATCAAGCACGACGGGGTCAAGACGCCCCCTCTGCAGGCGGATGAGGACAACCTGCTGGCCGGGGCCCAGGTTTACCGCGACCAATGCGCCTCCTGTCACGGTTTCCACGGCAAACCAGCGACGCTGGGAGCGCACATGTTCCCCAAGGCGCCGCCCCTGTGGGAAAAGCACGGAAACAGCGAGGTGGTGGGGGTAAGCGACGACCCACCGGGCGAGACATATTGGAAGGTTGCCAACGGCATCCGGCTGACCGGCATGCCGGCCTTCAAGGACACGTTGACCGGTGACCAGCTTTGGCAGGTCAGCTTGCTGCTGGCCAATGCCGACAAGCCGCTTCCTCCGTCGGCGGTGGAGATTCTGCGCGGAGAGTTGCAAGCTCCCCCGCCCAACTTGATCGCAACTCCGGTAGCCAAACCGAAGAAATAACGCTCAGCAGCATACGCGACCGGTAGCCTGCGGCCGAAGGCAAGAGAGTGGAAGGAAACAAACGATGAGCGTATTCGACACGTTGCGCAAGGGGTTGGGGTTTCTGATGATGAGCATGGGGGTTTCAGCCCCGCCCAAGAAGGCTCGGCCTGCACCCAAACCGGCGCCGAAACCGGATCCGGACCAATAATGCGCCAGCAATGACTGGATGGCGAGGGACAAACGGCGCGCAGGAGGCTTGAGTGGATGCACTGCTCCCGATGTTGTTCGAGGGTGTCGGGGCGCTGCTGGAAATGTTTGCTGGCTGCGTGTCCGGCGAGCCCCGGAAGAAGCCGCGCTCAAGGGCCAGAGAAGCAGCCTGGATCGACGAGCAACTGGCTCAAGAGCGGCTCAAGAAGGCCCCCAAGGTTCCCCAGCCGGAAAAATCGTGCACCTTGCGGCCTTCCGCACCCCTCCAATGAAATGAGCGATAGCGCGATTCAGGCTCGGTCCGAGAGGTTCTTCCCCATGACTACCGAAAACCGAAAAAGCTGGCTGCGCGCGTTCTGGGACTTCTTCGTCCTGTTCAGCGGCATCTCGACAGCGTCCAATCTTTCCCGCACCCAGCCTCGCCCGGTACGCGGCAAAGGGCTGTTTCTTTTTCGCGGCAAACGCGCACAATAGACTTTTTTCGCGCCCCGCACAACCCCATTGGTAGAATCGAGACTATGCCCCATACCGCGCGATTGACCCGCCAACAGGCCCTGGACCACTTCCACTCCCCCGATCTGATCGGCCTGGGAATCGAGGCGGACGCTGTCCGCCGCCGCCTGCACCCCGAGGGTGTGGTGACCTACATCATCGATCGCAACATCAACTACACCAACTTCTGCACGGAATACTGCACCTTCTGCGCCTTCTATCGGCCGCTGACCGGTCCGCGCTCGAAAGAGGGCTACATTCTGGACTTCGAGAAGATCTGCGAGAAGATCGCCGAGACCCTCGAGATGGGCGGAACCGGCGTGCTGATGCAGGGCGGCATCCATCCGGACCTGAAGATCGACTGGTTCGAGCGGTTGTTCAGCGGAATCAAGGCGCGGTTCCCGCAGATCTGGCTGCATTGTTTGACGGCCTCCGAGGTGCTGGCCATTGCCAAGTACTCCAACCTGAGCCTGCGCGAGACCATCGTCCGGCTGCGGGCCGCGGGGTTGGACTCGATTCCCGGCGGCGGCGCGGAGATTCTGGACGACGACGTGCGGCGGCGCATTGCGCGCATCAAGTGCAATACCGAAGACTGGGTCAGCGTGCATCGCACCGCGCACCAACTCGGCATGAGGACCACGGCCACCATGATGTTCGGCGTGGGCGAAACCTTCGAGCAGCGCATCAACCACTTCGAAGTAGTGCGGCGGCTGCAGGAAGAGACCGGCGGATTTACTGCCTTCATTCCCTGGAGTTTTCAGCCAGGCAACACGGCCCTGGGCGGGCGCGGCTGGGAAGAGGCGACTTCGGTCGAGTATCTCAAGGTCCTTGCTATCTCGCGGCTGTATCTCGATAACATTGAGAATGTGCAGGCTAGCTGGGTGACGCAGGGTCTGAAGGTGCTGGAGTTAGGCTTGCACTTCGGCGGTAACGACGTAGGCTCGGTGATGCTGGAAGAGAATGTGGTCAAGGCTGCCGGGACATCGAATTGCACCACGGAAGAAGAGCTGCGGCGGATTATTCGCGATGCGGGGTTCAAGCCGGTGCAGAGAGATACGCTGTATCGGACGATGTTTCTGAACTGATGGACGAAGCGTCGAAGCACGATAAGACGAGCGAGCCGTCGAGGCGCCTGTGCGACCTTTTGCTGCGTTGCATTCCAGATGAGTTCGCTCCTCGCCGCGATTCAACAGCAAACGTATGCGGAGTGCATGTTCAGGGACGGCGGGCGGCTCTTTATTGGCTCTACCACTCCAAAGAGCACATCCGTGTTTATTTAGACATCGAAGACAACATAGCGACCAGAGACGAACTCTTCGCTCTGCTACCGCTGAATATCGCGCTACAATCCCGTCCTTTCCCGCGTAAAGGCTTTGCGCTCCGCACGCCGTTGTTCTTTGATCTCATCAGGCCGGAAGAGGCCCAGGGTATGGCCCCGCTCTTTTCTTACCTCGCGGGACGTCGCTTCAGGTCATCGAACAAGGCCAGGTCCATAACCGGCCCTTCCTGGAAGTCGCCCTCTGAAAAAGAAACTGAAGATACGTTCGGTGCAGATGAGGGAACCAGATTCTCTACCCTTGTCAATCGATATGAACGCGACCCTAAGAACCGCAAGCTTTGCATTCGTCACTATGGCGCAGTCTGCCAAGCTTGTGGATTCAATTTTGGGAGCATCTACGGTGAGATTGGCGAAGGTTACATCCACGTTCATCATCTGACGGCACTCGCATCACTTAAAGGAAAAGCTCAGAAGGTCGATCCCATCAAGGAGATGATGCCGGTTTGTCCCAACTGCCATGAGATGCTCCATCAGAGTGACCCTCCGTATACTCCTGAGCAACTCCGATCAATCATTGCTGAAGTGAAGAAGAAATCGTCGACTTTGCGAAGCTTGAATCCCAAAGCATAGAATTCTCCGGTGTACGAATGGGACGAAGCCAAGCGCGAAGCGAACTTGATCAAGCACAATCTCGATTTTCGAGATGCCTACTTGGTCTACGACCATCCGAAAAAGATCGCGCTTCGCTCGCAGCGAGGAACGGAACCGCGCTTTCAGGGGATTGCTCTGGTTGAAATTGCCGGAAATGTCCTATCCTTGGTTTATGTTCTTCGTGGCCAGAACGTGCGTGTGATTTCGTTCCGGCCAGCGTCGCGACGGGAAAGGAGGATCTATGGAGTTCAAAGGTAATCTCCCCGGAACAGAGCCGAGCAAAACTGACTGGGAGCGCGTCAAGCGCGAGTACGACTCCGACGCTCCGATCCCCTACGACCCGGAAGACGGCCCCTACGACCCGAACGACGAAGCAGCCACGGAAGCCTACTTCAACGCGGCAACCATCTTGGTTGGCTGGCCAAATCCGGTGATGGTTCAGAAGGATGGCGTCCCAGTAGTCCCTCCCGAAACGGCCCCCTCCGAAGACGGCGAGCCGCGGGCGGAAGCCTCCTAAAAGACGGATTGCCCTTGTAGCTTTTATGCTACAATTTTCTTCGTGATCGAACTTGTCCACTACCAGGAAGAGAGCGGGCGCATCCCGTTCAGAGAGTGGATTTCGACACTCCGCGACGGAGTGGCCAAGATCCGCATTCTCGCGCGATTGAGACAGGTTGAATCGGGAAATCTCGGTGATGTGAAAGCTGTGGGCGAAGGCGTGATGGAGTTAAGAATTCATGTCGGGGCCGGCTACAGGGTGTATTGCGCACGCCACGGAGAACGATGGCTTGTTCTTCTTTGCGGTGGGGATAAGGGCGGCCAGCAGAAGGATATAGCCCGAGCCATCGCGTTTTGGGCAGATTGGAAACGGAGGCAGCCATGAAAAAACTAGTTGGAGCCGTCTCTCACCACGAATGGGAAGTGAAAGAGTTACGCGAAGACCGGGCGTTCGCCGTGGAATACCTCAAGGCGGCCATGGAAGCACTCGACAACCCTGTGGAGCGCGGCGGCGGCCTGCTGGCGTTGCGCGCGGTTGGCGAGGCCTATGGAGGGCTGGGAGCGGTCGCCGCGTCGGCGGGAATCAGCCGGGAGTCTCTCTACAGGACGCTATCGCCAAAGGGCAACCCAACGCTGAAGACGCTGGTAGCTGTGCTGAAAGCTGTTGGGTTGCGGCTCACCGTCACCGAGGAACCGAAGGCAGAAGCAGAACAGGTAAAGGTTGAAGACGATTCTGCTGCTGCTTGAGCGCCACCTAACCGATGCAAAGAACCGTAAGACCGGCGGCAGAGAAAACTTCCTCGCGGCGGCAGAATCCAGCTATTGCAGCCAGTAGACCTGTCGGGCTGTCGCGATCTTACGGCCTCAGGGAATCTTTGTTTCCGTGGGGCTGCGGCGTTTGCTGCCTGCATTCTCAATGAGCGCGGGCAGGGTGCCGCGAGGGAACGTGGACGATTGACGCACCACCAGCTGGGTGGGGATTTGCCATTCCTTCTTGCCGGCCAGCGGATGATCGCGCTCGATGCCCGCGCGCAGAGCCTCGACCGCGGCGGCAGCCAGCAGCTTGCACGACATCTGCACGGTGGTCAGAGGCGGCAGCATGAACTGAGCCAGGTGAACGTCGTCGAAGCCGATAATCGAGACGTCTTGCGGGACGCTGAGCGTGGTTCTGAAGAGCGCGTGCAGGGCGCCGATGGCGGTCATATCGTTGGAGCACATGACGGCCGTTGGCAGCTCGCCGAGAGCGATGAGGCGTTCCATGGCGCCGATGCCGCCTTCCATGGTGTGATCGCCTTCGACGATGTGTTGGGGAGGGACTGTCAGGCCCAGTTGAGCCATCGACTTCAGAAAGGCGTCGCGACGGGCAACGGCGGACCGCAAGTGGAGCGGCCCTGAGACAAAGGCGACGTTTCGATGACCGAGCGCGGCAAGGTGCTGTACGCCTTGGCGAATACCCTCGCCATAGTCCACTTTGATTACGCGAATATTGGGTAGATCGGGCCCGGCATCCACAAAAACCAGCGGGAACTCGCCTTCTACGAGCTTCTTGACAAGCTCCTCTTCAATGCCGAAGGTCATCACCGCAACGCCGTCGACATTGCGCTGCAACATGCGGCGAATGAGAGACTCGGTGCGCTCCGGCTCGTAGTTGGTGGAGCCGATCAGCACTTCGTAACCCTGAGCGACAGCGAGGTTCTCAAACTCCTGCACCAGTTCCGGAAAGAAGGGATTGGTGATCTCGGAGACAATGAGCCCGAGCATGCTGCTGCGGCCCGAAACCAGGGTGCGGGCCTGGGTGTTGGGCAGGTAGCCGACCTCTTCGATGGCCCGCCAAACCCGGCGCGCCAACTCCGCGTCGACGCTGGGCAGGCGGTTGACCACACGAGAGACGGTGGCGATGGAGACGCCAGCGCGGCTGGCCACATCGCGAATGCTGGTAACTCCGGCCCGGCGCCGGTCATTGGGTTTGTTTCTGGGCGTACTCATCGGTAGGAGAATTGTACTCTTTTCTTGCTGTTTCTCAATAGCCATTTGAAGCAAAAGAGTAACGGAACCCGCATGGAAATGGTGCTTTACAAGCAAATGGGCGTGAGCTGGCGTGCTCCGGACGCCATGAGATGAGCCAAACTTCCTGGATTTTGGTAAGCGTTTCCTGGTAGGGCCGCAGCGGAGCCAAGCCAAATATCAGGCTTAAATCGGTTTAAGGGTGAAGCTTGCCGCCAGCGGCCACTTCCAGGCCGTGCTTGATGAGTGTCAAGATGGATTGAAGGCTCTCTTCGGCGCCTCGCTGGCTGCCGGGCAGGTTGACGATCAGGGCGCCCTCGCGGGTCAGGCCTGCGATGCCGCGTGAGAGCCAGGCATAGGGATTACGCTTGGCTCCGAGCGAGCGCATGGCCTCGGCCAGCCCGGGGGCCTCGCGCTCAATGACCCGCCGGGTTGCCTCCGGGGTGACATCGCGCGGTCCAAGGCCTGTTCCCCCGACGGTAAGTACCAGCCGAGCGCCCTCACTCACGAACTGTTCGAGAGAAGAGGCGATCGAATCCGGTTCATCCGGTACGAGTGTCGAACCGATCTTGGCCTGAGGCCACTGTTGCTGGAGAAGCGCGGCCACGGCCGGGCCCGCAGTGTCGGTCATGACACCTTGCGAGCACCGGTCGGAGACAGTGAGTACAGCGAGAAGCATGTGGAGATTGTATGCGGACGCTACGGCGTTGTGACGGGCAAAACCTTGATGGTGCGCAGCCAGGTTTCCACGCTCTGCGGCCATGTGGTCACAGGCAGCGCCGTGCGGCGCAGGCCGTAGCCGTGGCCGCCCTCGGCGTAGATGTGCAATTCGGCCGGGACTTTGGCGTTCTTGAGTTGGAGGAAGTAGACCACTGCGTTCTCCACGTGCACCGGATCGTCCTCGGCCTGCACGATGAAGGTCGGGGGCGTGTTAGCGGTGGGGTCGATCTCGGGATTGGCGGCGAAGTTCTTGTCGGCCAGGGCCAGATAGCCGGGATAGACGATGACGGCAAAGTCGGGGCGGCAACTGAGTGTGTCGGCGGCGTCAACGGCCGGGTAAAGGCGCTGGTCGAAGTGCGTGGTGAGCGCGGCGGCCAGGTGAGCTCCGGCAGAGAAGCCGAGAACGCCGACGCGAGCCGGATCGATGCCCCACTCGGCGGCATGAGCGCGCACGATGCCGAGAGCCCGCTGTGCATCCTGCAAGGCGGCCGAAGATTTGGGATAGGGACCGGAGTCGGGCACGCGATATTTGAGCAGCACACAGGTGATGCCGGCGGAATTGAGCCAATCGCAGACCTCGGTGCCTTCAAGATCGATGGCCAGAATGCGATAGCCCCCGCCAGGGAAGACCACCACGGCGGGTGCGGGGCCCCTTGCGCCCTTGGCCTTGTAAAGCGTGAGAGTGGGAACGGAGACGTTGCCCAGGCGAATCAGCGGCTTGCCGGCAATCAGGTTGTCTTTGGCCGTGGTGGTGTCGATCTCGGCCGGAGCATTCGCCGGGGCTCCCGGGGCGGCGCCGGGCCAAACCGGCAACGCGACATGGCCGGGCGCAGGCTGCCAGGCGGGTCGCTGGGCCAACAGGCACGTGGCTGACGCTACGGAGGCAAGCAGAACAAGTGCAGTCTTACTCATAAGAGCATTCCCCCCTCGAAAAAGTCCGTTGCGATAATCGCAGCCGAGGGGGGATATGCGCAAATGGCGCTCGCGACTACGCACGACCGGAACCAGGGGTGCGTGTCAGAGTGCTCGATTGATCAGACGGGGGTTCGACGGAGTGCCATCCTGATTCAGTCGCCCCAGCGCCAAACGGTTCCAGCGGTGCGAACAACTGGACCAGTATCAGAGGCATCTATGTTGAACAGGTCGCTGGGTGCGCGAGAAAGCTAGAGGTGGAAGATGCTCGGAACGATTTTGATTGTGGTTTTGATTCTGGCGCTGATCGGTGCCTTGCCTACATGGCCGCATAGCAGAAACTGGGGCTACTATCCGACCGGTGGATTTGGACTGATCCTCGTGATCCTGGTTATCCTGCTGCTTCTTGGCTATCTCTGAGCCGTGAGTTCACCTCATACAACACATCATGGACTGGTCGAGCGCAGAGGCTATCTTCCTGCGTGGGTGATAGCTGTGGTTCTGCTGATGGCGTGCCCGCATTTGTTCGGGTACTCGGTGCTGACCCACGAAGAGATCGTCGATCTGCTATGGACCTCTGAGATTCGCCCGCTCTTGCTTGAACGCTTTCCCGGAATGACGGAAGAGCAGTTGAAGGAAGCCCACGCGTACGCGTACGGCGGCTCGGCCATTCAGGATCTTGGCTATTACCCCTTCGGCAATAGGGAATTCAGCGACCTGGTGCATTATGTGCGCAGCGGTGATTTCGTTGTTGAACTATTGAAGCAAAGCCAGGATGCCAACGAGTATGCATTTTCGTTGGGTGCGCTTTCGCATTACATTGCGGACATCGACGGTCACCCGGCGGTAAACGAGGCCGTCGCGCTGACTTATCCCAAACTGCGCGCGAAGTACGGGAACTCGATTCGATATGCTCAGGATAAAACCGCACATTTGAAAACGGAATTTGGCTTCGACACGCTGCAAGTGGCGAAGAACCGTTACGCTCCCGAGCAGTACCACGACTTCATCGGGTTTCTGGTCTCTCAGTCGCTGCTTGAGCGGGTTTTCCCGGTTGTGTATGGCCTGCAGTTGAAGGACGTGTTGACGCACGAAGATCTGGCCGTCGGCTCGTACCGCTTTGCCGTGAGCCGGCTGATTCCGGAGATGACCCAGGTAGCGCTGAAGGCTCACAAGAAAGAGTTGATGCGGGAAAGGCCTGACTTCGCGCGGCGCAAGTTTCTTTATCGACTCTCCCGTTCCGATTATGAGAGATCCTGGGGCAAGAGTTATGCCAAGCCGGGGGTGGGGACGCGCATCCTCGCGGTGCTGGTGCAGCTGATTCCAAAGATCGGCCCCTTCAAAGGCCTCGGGTTCAACAACCCCACGCCGCACACAGAAGATTTGTATATCAAGAGCATCGATGCAACCGTCGACGACTATCGGAACCTTCTGGAGGAAACCCGGGCTCACCGCCTGGTGTTGCCGAACTGCGACCTCGACAGCGGATCGAAGACCAAGGCAGCGGAATACTCGCTGGCGGACGAAAGCTATGCGGACCTGCTGGACCAGCTATCCACGAAACAATTCGACCTCACCACAGCTCCGCTGCGCGAAAACATCCTCGCGTTTTATTCCGATCTCTCGGCTCCCATCGAGACACAGAAGAACCCCACACGGTGGCAGTCGGTGCTGTCGGAACTGACTCAGTTAAAGGCGGCCGGCGATTTGCCGTCTATAGCTGGAAATCCGGCACAGTGATCCTCTACCTGTCCGTGCAGGAGTAGCAGGGGTCGATCGATGCCTGGATCAGCGGCGTGTCAGCCAGTCGGGCGCCGATCACCATATGGCGAATGGCCGGCATGTTGACGAATGTCGGAGTCCGCACATGGACTCTGCTTGGATTGCGCGCGTCCTTGACCCATGAGACGCTGTACATAACTTCGCCACGTGGCGCCTCGACGCGGCTGGTCGCGGTTCCGGTGGAAAATACAATCTTCTTCTCGCCGGTGTGGATCTCGCCCGCCGGCATCTTGGTGAGTGCCTGGCGCAGGATCTTGCAACTCTCCATGATCTCGAGGGCGCGCACCAGAAGACGCGCACGCACGTCGCCGTGCTTCTCGACGGGGGTCTGGAATTCCATCTCGGCATAGGCGGCATAGGGCGCTGCGCGCCGCAGGTCTTGCGCTACGCCTGAAGCACGAGCCGTGGGCCCGACCACGCCGCAGGAGACGGCTTTCTGATGACTGAGCACTCCGATGCCGGCGCAGCGTGACTGGGCCGTGGTGCTAGTGGTGAAGATGGGAATGACGGTGCGCACCATTTCGCTTTCAAGCTGTTCAATCATCGCCAGCAACGCCAGCGGATCTTCGATGTCGCGGTTGACGCCGCCGATGCGGTTCATGGAGTAGTTGACGCGATTTCCGGAGATGGCCTGGAGCACATCCATGACTTTTTCGCGCAGCTCAAAGCAAGTCATGAACATGGTTTTGAAGCCCATGAGTTTGGCGGCAATCCCGGCCCAGAGGACATGGGAGTGGAGCCGCTCCAATTCGGCCATGACCACGCGAATATAGAGAGCGCGAGGAGGCGGGTTGAGACCAGTCAACTGCTCCATGGCCTGACATAGGGTAAGTGTATGGATGTTGGAGCAGATGCCGCAAACGCGCTCCATGAGAGCGATGACTTGAATATAGTTGCGCGTCTCGGCGAGATGTTCGATGCCGCGAAAGTTGAATCCGATGTGGAGGCTTGCGTCGCATACCGTCTCGCCTTCGCAGGTCATGTCGAGCTTGTAAGGCTCTTCGAGTGCGGGATGGTAGGGCCCCATGGGGATCTTGTAACTCATTTGGCCTCCTGGCGCAGGTTCACACCCAGCTTGTCTCCCTCACGCAGCAAGAGCGGCTCGTAATCGCGGCCGACGAAGTTCACCGCGAAGCCTTCGTGAATCTCACGCTCGATCCAGTCCACAGCCTCGCACAGGTCATAGATGCTTTCGATTTCGAGGCCCTCAAGAAGAAAGGGAAAGCCCAGCAACTGGCCGTCGAGATCCCAGTGATATTCCAGGCGAATGCCCTGCTCGGCGGGCAATTGATACGCGGTGATGGTGACGAAGCGGGCATTGAAGGAGTTCATGGTGCGGGCCAGATTGCGCACCTTCAACCCCTCCGACTCGAGCCAATGGACGTTGCCCTTTTCAATCCATGGATCGTTGACCCGAAGTTCCTTGCGGATGGATTCAAGCGGGGTCATTGGGCGCCTCCTGAGAGGGGTTGGGCAAGGTCGCAGGAGGCTGGGCGGAAGCAGCAACGGTCTGCTTTGGAGTTGGCGGCTTGCGAACCACGGTGTAAGTATGCTTCAACTCGCCTGGACACTCGTAGATGGGCGGGCAGGCAGCGTCCTGGGTCAAAGCATGGGATTTGCATCCCTCAACGCATCGGCCGCAGTAAGTGCAATGGGCCGGATCGTAACTCCATACAAAGTCGCGCTTGCCGGCGCGATACTCAATGGCACGGGCGGTGCAGCGAAACTTGCAAATAGCGCAGCCGGTACATAACTCCGGGTCGAAATGCACCAGACCGCGATAGCCCTGGCTTACCTCGGGGCGCGCAGGGAAGCGCAGGGTGCGGGATCCGCGCCACAGGTTGTTCCACAACATGGCGAGGATGTTCATGATCTGAACCTCACAAAGAGCGCCGAGGAAATGGCCAGGACCGCAAACAACAGCGTGCATTGCCAGTAAAAGCGCACGGTGGTGTCGATCTGCAGACGTGCCGTGGCGGCAGCGAGCACACTCAGCAGCAGAACAATGGCGAATGAGAGGGCCACGAAGATGCCTGCGCCGAGCCACCAGAGAACGATGTGCGGGCCGACCAGCGTGGCCACCAGGCCGGTGGCGGCGACCCACTCGAGCCCGTGCGACAGCTCCCACATGGCGAGCTCGGGCCCGGCATACTCGACCATCGGGCCGGAGTAGATCTCCTGTTCCGCGTTGGGCAGCGAGAAGGGGTTGATATGAAGCTTGGCAGGCAGACACACGAGAATGGCCAGCACGCCGAGATAGCGCATCGGCGAGGGTGGCAGATTTGCAAGGGTCTCGAGACGGAAAGTGTGCTGCGAAGCGGCGATGGAAACGATGGCAAGCAGAAACACCAGGTTATACGAGACGCCGAGAACCGCCTCGCGCGCGGAGCCAATTTCGCTGAAGATGGAGCGCGAAGAAAAGCCCGCTGCCACGATGCACATCGAAGGAAGTTCAAGCAGCGCCAACAACAGGATGAGGTCGCCCTCGAAGCCGCCCGAGGAGGGCAGCACGGGCAGCAGTCCGACCGCTCCGGCAGCCGCTGAAACCGCGATCAGCGGCCAGGAGACCATAAGCAATCCGCCCACTCCGGCGCGGCTTGGGCGGTCTTTGCCGAGCAGTTTCACGAAGTCGAAAAAGGGCTGCATGAAGGGAGGGCCGATGCGGCCTTGCATCATGGCGACAGCCTTGCGCTCGACCCACAGAAAGAGCCATGCAACCGGGACGGCAAACAAGAGTCCGGGAAAGATAAGCAAGCGCGCGAGGGCAGTGATCAGGTTCATGGTTGAACCTCGCTGGGTTCTGGCGCAGCAGCGTTGCTGACTGCAGGCTTGTTGCGACCTCTCTCGGCCAGTATCTCCGCCGCCTTGGCCACACCTTGCAAGATAGCGTCGGGGCGCGGCGGACAACCGGGCACATAAACGTCCACGGGGATGTGTTTGTCGAGCGGGCCGTCCAGGGTGCGGCTATCGATGAAGACGTTGGTGGTAGCGGGACAGGAGCCGATGGCGATCACGGCCTTGGGGCCGTAGACCTGGCCGTAGACGGTTTCAATGGCGTGTACGGCGTTCCTGGTGACCGGACCAGTGACGCAGAGGATGTCGGCATGGCGCGGGCTTCCTTCCAGTCGAACGCCCAGCTGCTCGGCGTCGTAGCGAGGAGAAAAGCTCGCAACGAGTTCGATATCGCATCCATTGCAACTGCCCGAGTTCATGTGAAAGAGCCAGGGACTGCGGCGCCGGCAGTGGCATAGCAATCGATTCCAGAGGTTCATGGACGACCTCCAGGGAGCATGGACATCAGGTTTGGCCAGATCCCGGCGACCAGCAGCAGCGTCACAAGCGCAACGATGCTGAATTGCAATACGAACGGTTCTTTCGCGGGCTTTTCGGATGCCGCCGCCTCGGCATTCTTTTCAGGCCCCCACCAGACACGCGTCAAGGCCAGCGTGTAGGCGATCAAAGCCAGAATGGACGCGAGGACGAAGGGCACGGCGAGAATGGGGCTGGACTGCAACGCGGTTTCGTAGAGCCGCCAGCGCCCGATGAAACCGAGCGTCGGCGGCACGCCCAGCATGGCCAACATGCCGAAGAGGAATCCAAAAGCGCTGACCGGATAACGGCTGATGAGGCCAGGCTGATCGAGTGCGCCCGCGGCTTCCGGAGCGCTGAGACATGCGAACAGCAACGCCTTGGCCAAAGCATGGGTACTGGCTGCGATGATCGCGCCATTGAATCCGAGCACGTTGAGAGAGAAAAGTCCCAGCATAAGGAAGCCGACGTCCTCAACTGTGGATAGCACCAGAAGGCGCTTGAGGCTACGCTGGGAGAGCATGAGCAGCGCGGCGAAGAACGACGTCGCGGCTGCCGCGCCAAGCAATGCTCGATGAGGCAGGTAGAAATCCGGGATCGCAAGTGCCGAAATGGAGACCTCGGCAAAGGCAGCCATATCGACAACCGCAACGATGAGTCCCAACACCAGCGACGGCAGTTCGTCGGCTAGGCTCAGCAACCAGAAAAAGAGCGGAATGGCGGCCAACTTGACGAATGCGCCCGTGAGCAAAAGCGCCCAGGCCCATTCCGGCTGATGCCAGTCGAGCAGCAATTCGCTCAGCACCGAGGAGGCTCCAGCGATGACCACCACGGCAAGATAGGTCAACTTTGCCGAACGGGTTCGCGCACTCTGCCACACCAAAGCAATGGTCAGGAGCGCGCCGAGTTCCAGACATCCCACACGCAGCCACGGATCCGCAACAAGCAAGCCCGCAATTGTGGCCAGTGCAGTCGGAAGCATGAGCGGCAACAGGCGCCGGGTGGATTGGATTGAGGCCGCTGCAAGAGCCAGAGCGACGGCTGCCACGGCACACGCGGCAATCGGCAAGGGTGGAATGAGGAACGGCCCAGCGAGGGGTACACCACGGCTATACACCCAGGAAGCTTGCCCCGGCGCGGCCCAACGTAGGACGATCAGCATCACAGCGGCCAACACGGTGAGCAAGATGGCGGCTCGACGCTCCATCCAGGAGACGACAACGCTGAGCACATCCGCATCGGTTTGGAGGGCATTCCAGATGTTCAGATAGACACGATCTACATTGGACCAGCGAAAGAATGACTTCCAGTTATCGAGAAATAACTCGGAGAAGTCGCCGGCGGTAAGTCTATCCTTGCCCGACAAAGGTTCTCCACCGGTAAAAATGCCGCCCCCCGAACCGATGAGCGCAGCCCCGCCGCCGGCCGAGACAGCAACCTGGGCTGGGCGCGCGGCATAGGCGATGGCATAGATCAAGCCACCCAGAACCAGGGAGACAATGGCCAACACCAAACCGCCCATGGTGGAGAAATTTCCCGCCGAAGCAAATAGGCCAAACCAGGTAACTTGCAGCCCCGGGCCGAGAGAGAGCGCGACCAGAATTGGATTGAGCAGGTAATTAACCGCTAACTGCGGGGCAATGCCTAGAACGATGCTCCCCGCGGCCATGAAGCCCATGCCCCACACCATGGTGGGCGGAGCTTCGTGCGCATTCTCGGTGGCGTCGGTCAACGGGCCGAGAAACACCGCGCTGGTGGCCTTGGCGCACAGGAATACCGTACCCAAACTCACAGCCCATGCAACCATGGCGGGAACGGCCCATCCTGCCTGGAGAGCAGCCGCATAGAGCATCCATTTGCTGGCGAAGCCGCTCATGAGTGGCACGCCCATCATGCTGCCTGCGCCGATCAACCACGATAACGTGGTGTGCGGCATGCGCTGCGCCAAGCCTCCGAGCTTGTTCATGTCGCGTGTTCCCGCGGCATGTTGCACCGCGCCCGCCGTGAGAAACAGGCCGCCCTTGAAGAAGCCGTGGTTGAGACAATGCAGCAGTCCCGCCGTGATGGCCAGCGGCGTTCCGATACCGATGCCCATCATCATGTAGCCGATCTGGCTGACAGTGGAATAGGCCAACATACGCTTCAGATCGGTTTGCACCATGGCATACATCACGCCCACTGCCATGGTGATGGTGCCGATCCAGACGAGCGTCGATCCCCATGCATAGGGCCATGCGCCGAAACTGTGCATGCGTGCCGCTAGATAGACGCCGGCTTTCACGTAACAGGCCGCATGAAGCAAAGCGCTCACCGGAGTGGGCGCAGCCATGGCTTCCGGAATCCAGGTGTGCAGAGGCACCTGCACGGATTTGGCCACCAACGCCACCAGCATCAGCAGGAAGACCGCACCCGTAAAGCTCTTGGCAACATGCGGATCCGTCCAGAGAGCGCTGCCGGTGCGGTGATAGATGACAAGGATTGCGGCCAGCAATCCGTATCCCGCAATGTGCGTCATGAGCAGAACCTTGCGTGCGCCAGCAACTGCTTCAGGGTTGGTGTACCAAAAGCCCACCAGGCTGAACGAACAGAGACCCACCAGTTCCCAACACAGATAGAAGAAGAACAGGTTCGCGCTCAGCACAAGTCCGACGAAGCCCGCAATGAAGATCAGCATGGAGGCATAGAAGCGGGAAGCGGAGCGGTCGTGCGCCATGTAGCCGATGGAGTAGAGCAGCACAAAGCCGCCCAGGCAGGTCCCCATCAAAGCAAACAGCACGCTGAGGGCGTCCACATGAAAGACAAGCGCCAGCGGCGAATCCCATTGCAGCAGGTTGACGTCGATTGCCTGCCCTGCCTGGACCAGATGCACAGTGGCGGCGACGGCGAGCACAGCGGGCAAACAGAACAGGGTTGCGAGGATTCCCTTTGTCCGCGCCGAACAGAGCCTGGCGAACAGAATCTGTACCGCCGCGCCGACCACCAGCGAGCACGGTGCGACCAGAATTTCTGTGACGGCTGTCATGCCCGCATGTATAGTCTCGAAGCTTCTAAAGTTATGTGACGACGGTCACTGCCATTCTTTCTTCTTCTAGGAGTATGTTTCTGGCGCCGGTAATTGCTGTCTTCACCATGTTGGATCTTTGCCGAGGGGGTAACACAATGGAAGGCCTTTGGTATGCGCATTTCAAAGCCGGATCGTCGCAGGGCGATGGCATGGCGGTCCTGCAGGATGGAAAAATTCTGGGTGGCGATCCCGCCCACACCTACACCGGTTCCTATCAGTCAGACGGACCCAATCTCTTTGCAAATGTGTGCATTAGCCCATCGCACGCAGCCAGCGGCCCGGTCGATATCGACCATCCCTTCACGGTCTTCTTAAAGGGATCGGTGGTGGGTGATTCGGCTACAGTTACCGGTCACGCCGGACACAAGACAGAGGTGAAGTTCGACGTCGAGTTACATCGCGCCGATTAACCGCGGCCGCTCTCCATTCCTACAGATCGGCTATGACAATGGGTGGCTGGCCGCTACCTGGAGTCGCCTCGGGCTGAGTTCTGGAGTTTGGTTGGAGCGGTTTTGGACAAGGCCGTCCTTTTGTTTTACGCCATTCATCTGTCGATCACATAACAGTGTGATTGCAGACACAGCATGAGGTACTTTGAGGATTCCCGCATTCCAGCCGGGGTTGTCTCCGATTGATCTGCACCCGCGGATCGCGCGGGGCTGTCAGCGACAGAGATTCGGCTGGAACGGGTCCCACATTCGAAGCCATCCGCCCGGCAATCGAGTCGCCCGGCCCGAACGGTCCCCTGCCACGATTTCCGCAAGCTCTTTTGCTTCGCGGCATCCCGCAAGGAATCTTCTTGACGCGGTGGCTTGGGCGACGCGGCCGCTGCGAGGTCACCGAATTCAATTGCACAACGACTGTTTCTCAGATTGAGCAAGGCGATCGACCTTGCGCAGGTTTCATGTGAAAGGAGTTCATGCATGCAAGCGTACCCGGCATCGGTTCCTCTTCCCTCCACTGACAAACGTTGGAAACTCGTGGAGGGAACCATGCGGCGTCATGGACACAAAGCCTCCGCGCTGATCGAAGTGCTTCACACCGTGCAAGAGTCGTTTGGCTATCTCGACGAGGAATCGTTGCGCTTCGTTGCGTCCTCGCTGCGGCTGCCCATGAGCAAGGTGTACGGAGTGGCGACGTTCTATCACTTCTTCAGCTTGAAACCGCCGGGCGAACACACGTGCGTGGTCTGCATGGGCACCGGGTGCTACGTCAAGGGCGCCGGGGCATTGATGAAGACGATTGAAGATGTGGCCCACGTGAAGGCCGGAGAAACTACGCCGGATGGCAAGGTGTCGGTAGTCGCAGCCCGGTGTATTGGCGCATGCAGCCTTGCACCCGCGGTGGTCTTCGACGGCGAAGTGATTCCGAAAGCGCAACCGCACCAGGTGGAAGTTCAACTGCGGAGGTGGATGGGCCATGACGCTCGATGAGCTGCGGGAAATTGCCGAAAGCGAACGAGAAGAGCAGAAGAAGATTTCGCGACGGGTAAACGTATGCGTGGCTGCCGGATGCTTGTCGCAACGCAGCGACCAGGTGCTGAAGATTCTTCAAGACGATGTGAAGAAGCGCGGCATGGAAGGGAGTTGCAAGGTGAAGGGTGTGGGGTGCATGGGGTTGTGCGCCGCCGGTCCTCTGCTGCGCAGCGAGCCGCAGCATACTTACTATCGCGGCCTGACGCCGGACAGCCCTGAGATTCTGAGCGCCATCGTCGACAACCTGGATGGCGCGCCGGTTCCCGAGTTTGCCCTGTCGCCGGAGCTTCCCTTCTTCGCCGCTCAACAAAAAGTCGTTCTGGAGAATTGTGGTGAAATCGATCCGGAGAGGATTGAGGACTACATCGCCGCCGATGGATACGAAGCGCTGCTGACTTGTATTTCCGGACGTGCCTCTGACGAGATTGTGCAGGAGATTATCCGCAGCGGTCTGCGCGGGCGCGGCGGCGGGGGCTATCCAACCGGCTTGAAGTGGTCGATGGTGGCCAAGGCCGGAGGAGAACAGAAATATGTGATCTGCAATGCCGACGAGGGCGACCCCGGGGCTTTCATGGATCGATCGGTGCTCGAGAGCGATCCTCACCGCGTGCTGGAAGGCATGGCGATTGCGGCGTTCGCGGTGGGCGCCAACAAAGGGTACATCTACTGTCGCGCCGAATATCCGCTGGCAGTCAAGCGGCTGAAGATCGCGATTCGACAGGCAGAGCGCATGGGACTGCTGGGCAAGAAGATCGGCGACTCGGCCTTTGGTTTCGAGATCGAGATACGGCTCGGCGCCGGCGCCTTTGTGTGCGGTGAGGAAACTGCGCTGATTGCATCGGTGGAAGGCAAGCGCGGTGTGCCGCGACCGCGGCCTCCGTTTCCTGCTTACTCCGGACTGAACCAATGCGCGACCCTGCTGAATAATGTGGAGACGTTTGCCAATGTCGCGCCCATTTTGCGCAAGGGTGGCAAGTGGTACGCGTCGATCGGCACGGAGAAGAGCAAGGGCACGAAAGTATTCGCACTTGTGGGCGAGGTCAACAACACCGGACTCATCGAAGTGCCGATGGGGATCAAGCTGCGCGATCTGGTTTACAAGTTGGGCGGCGGCATTCCCGGGGACCGAAAGTTCAAAGCTGTGCAAACCGGGGGGCCGTCGGGAGGCTGCATTCCGGAGCAATTCCTCGATATGAATGTGGACTACGAATCGCTGATGGCGGCGGGTTCGATCATGGGCTCGGGCGGCATGATCGTGATGGATGAAACCTCGTGCATGGTGGACGTGGCGAAGTTCTTCATGGACTTCACGCGCGACGAATCGTGCGGCAAGTGCATCCCGTGTCGCGTTGGCACAACCCAGTTGCACGGCCTGCTGGAGCGCATCAGCGAAGGCAAGGGCAAGATGGAAGACCTGGACACTCTGGAGCGGCTGGGCGTGATGGTGAAGCGCACCGCGCTGTGTGGCCTGGGCCAGACGGCGCCGAATCCGGTCACCAGTACCATGAAGTATTTCCGCGAAGAGTATGTGAAGCACATTACCGACAAGACCTGTGCGCAGGGCCGGTGCGCTTGTGCCAAGGGGACACCCGCCGCGGCGGAGAAATAAGGAGAGGCGACAGATGCCCGAGCGAAATCAGTACCAGGTCAAGACGCTCAAGATCGACGGCAAGGAAGTGGCTGCATCCGAAGACCAGACCATTCTTGAAGTGGCGCATGAAAACGGCGTGGACATTCCGACCCTGTGCCATTTTGCCGGACTCCACGAGATCGGTGCGTGCCGGCTGTGCGTGGTGGAAGTAAAGGGCAACAACAAACTGTTGCCCGCCTGTTCCACGCAGGCGCAGGAAGGCATGGAGATCACGGCGCATTCTCCGCAACTGCAGGAATTTCGCAAGCTGGTGATCGAGTTGCTGCTGACCGAACGCAACCATGTTTGCGCGGTGTGCGTATCTTCAGGCCACTGCGAGTTGCAGTCTTTGGCAGAGAAGCTTGGGGTCAATCATGTGACGCTGCCATACCTGCATGTGAAGTGCGCGACGGATGGATCGCATCCTCGTTTTGTGGTGGATCACAATCGTTGCGTTCTGTGTGCGCGCTGCCTGCGGGTGTGCGACGAAATCGAGGGCGCTCATGCGTGGGACATTACGGGACGCGGCATTGCTGCGCGCATGATCACCGACCTGGGTGAGCGCTGGGGCGACTCGGAGACCTGCACCAACTGCGGCAAATGCGTGATGGTTTGCCCGGTGGGCGCACTGGTTGAAAAGGGCAAATCGGTTGGCGAGATGACCAAGCCGAATTTCCTGCCCTATCTGCTGCAGATGCGCGGGGAGGCACACCGATGACGAAAGCGCGAGTGGCTACGCTTTGGCTGGATGGATGTTCGGGATGCCACATGTCGTTCCTCGATCTCGACGAACGTCTACTGGAAATTGCGGGCAAGATCGATCTGCTGTACAGCCCGGTTGTGGATGCCAAGGAGTTTCCTGACAACGTGGATCTGACGCTGGTTGAGGGGGCGATCGCCAGCGAAGAAGACATGGAAAAGGTCCTGCTCGTGCGGAGCAAGACCAAGCTGCTGGTGGCGCTGGGAGATTGCGCGGTGACCGGCAACGTGCCGGCATTGCGGAACAACTTTGTTCTTGCGGATGTGCTGAGTCGGGGCTATGTGGATAACGCCACGGCCAATCCCGGTGCGCCGAACCACGAGGTTCCGAAACTGGCGCAAAAGGTGATACCGCTGCATGAGTTAGTTCCAGTGGATCTTTTTGTGCCAGGATGCCCACCGTCGGCTGACCAGATTTACTTTGTTCTGAGCGAGGTGTTGGCCGGACGTATACCCGAGTTGGCGACACTAACTCACTTCGGCAATTAGGAGCATGCGGATGTCGACGTTACGGATTGACGGGATCACCAGGGTTGAGGGGCACGGAAGGATTACCATCCAACTGAACGAGAGCGGGACAGTCGAGGATGCGCACCTTCACGTGCTTCAGTTCCGCGGGTTCGAGAAGTTCTGCGAAGGAAGGCCGTTTTATGAGATGCCTTCGCTCACCGCGCGCATCTGCGGCATTTGCCCGGTGAGCCATCTTCTGGCGGGGGCCAAGGCCTGCGACGCCATCATGGGGCTGCGCATTCCCGAGACGGCCGAGATGTTGCGGCGCGTTGTGCACCTGGCACAGATCGCGCAATCGCACGCGCTGAGTTTCTTTCATCTTTCGTCGCCCGATTTTCTGATGGGCTGGGACTCGGACCCGGCAACGCGCAATGTGTTCGGCCTTGCGCAGCGCCATCCTGACGTGGCGGTGGATGGCATTCGTTTGCGCAAATGGGGACAGCACGTTATTGAACTGCTGGGCGGCAAACGAATTCATACGCCTTGGATTGTGCCCGGAGGCGTGGCCTCGCCGCTGAGCGTGGCCACGCGCGACGAGATTCTCAAGAGCATTCCAGATGCGCTGGCCATTGCCACGCGTACGCTGGAATTTTTCAAGCACATGATGGAAAAGCTGGGCGACGAGGTAAGTGCCTTCGGCAACTTTCCTTCGCTGTTCATGGCGCTGGGGCGCAAGGACGGCAATCTCAGCCTCTACGGATCGCGTCGCCGGCATGAGGGATGGCTGCGGTTCGCGGATGCCGATGGAAACATTGTCGCCGACAACATTCATCCCCGTGACTACGCGCAGTATGTGGGCGAAGGAGTGGATTCAAGCAGTTTCATGAAAGCCCCCTACTACAAGCCGCTGGGATATCCGGTGGGTATGTATCGCGTGGGCCCCGCCGCGCGCCTGAACATTGCCCGGCAGTGCGGAACGCCGCTTGCGGACGAGGCCTTGAACGAGTTCCGCAACACTTACCGGAATGTCACGCTCAGTTCCTTCCACAATCACTACGCGCGCTTGATTGAGCTTACTTTTGCGATTGAACGGATGGAGCAGATTCTGCAACAGCCCGGCATTCTGGACACGGATATTCGTGCCGAAGCCAAAGCCAACGAGCCGGAAGGCGTGGGCATTCTGGAAGCGCCGCGCGGCACGCTGATTCACCACTACAAGGTAGACGACGACGGCATGATGACCAGCGCCAATCTGATTGTGGCCACGGCGCACAATACGCTGGCGATGAATCGCGGCCTGATGCAGGTAGCCGACAAATACATCTCCGGGCGCGCAGTCAAGGAAGGAATGCTGAATCGCATGGAGGGTCTGATTCGGTGTTTCGACCCCTGCCTGAGTTGCGCAACGCACGCGGATGGAAGAATGGCGATGGTGGTGGATGTGCTGAACCCGGACGGAAGCCTGCAGGAGCGATTGGAGCGCTGACGGCTGCAGTCAGCCGCGGCGGTTGCTCGGCGATTTCGCAATCGGTGAGTAGTCCTTGACGCCGATGTGGCCGAGGGTGGCGCGATTCCGGCGAGTTGCGGTTTTGCTAGAATTGCGGGATGAATTTGCATGGTTCTTCGATTGTGAATGGCGCGCCGCGGTCGGGATCCGGCGCGGCATTTACCGGCTTCAATCCTGCTTCAGGAATTTGCCTCGACCCGGCCTTCCGCTCCGCTTCCCTTGATGACGTTGAGTTCGCTGCAAATCTGGCAGATGAGGCATTTGCGGTCTACGGAAGGCTGCCGGGCCGCAAGAAGGCTGAGTTCCTGCGCCACATCGCGGCAGGAATCGAATCAATCGCCTCGGAATTGGTGGAGCGGGCTCATCGGGAGACAGCGCTGCCGGAAAAGCGTTTGCAAGGCGAAGTCGGACGAACCGTGGGGCAGCTTCGTCTCTTCGCTCAGGTTGTCGAAGACGGATCGTGGACCATGGCACGGATCGATCCCGCGCTACCTGACCGCGCGCCCATGCCGCGGGCCGATATCCGTTCCGTGCTGCGTCCGCTGGGGCCGGTTGCGGTGTTCGGAGCCAGCAATTTTCCGCTTGCCTTCTCGGTGGCCGGAGGAGACACGGCATCGGCGCTCGCTGCGGGTAATCCCGTAATTGTCAAGGCTCATCCCGCCCATCCGGGAACCAGCGAGTTGGTCGGTCAGGTCATCGCTCAAAGCGTGCGCGCGTGCGGATTGCCGGCCGGGACGTTTGCTCTGCTGTTCGATGCGGGCAACGAAGTGGGCGCCGCTCTGGTGCAGCACCCAAAGGTGAAGGCGGTCGGGTTCACCGGATCGCTGGCAGCGGGCAAAGCCCTCATGCAACTTGCGGCAGCAAGACCGGAACCGATTCCCTGCTTCATGGAGATGAGCAGCACCAATCCGTTTTTCGTGCTGCCGCAGGCACTGCGGGCGCAGGGCGCGCAGATCGCCGCCGGCCTGTTTGGTTCGTTCACCATGGGCGTGGGGCAATTCTGCACCAAGCCGGGCCTGGTGTATTTGCCGCAGAACGAAGCCGCGGACGAGTTTGTTGCAGAACTGACAGCTCGGACCAAGCAAGCGGCAAGTTCGCCCATGCTGACCGAGGGCATTTGCCGGAGCTACTCCTCGCGAATAGCGGAATGGCAGCGCCACAAAGCCGTCGAGCTGCTGCAGAAAGGAGTCGCGAGCGGCGAGGCCGGCAGCGCCCAGGGTGTCCCAGCCCTGTTTCAAATCAGTGGCAACAATCTGCTGCGCGATCGCGCGTTGGCCAACGAGATCTTCGGGCCTTGTACGCTGATTGTCCGCTATGAAAGCAGAGAGGAACTGCTGGCGCTGGCGCGTGGGTTGGAAGGACAACTGACAGCAACCCTGTATGGCACAGACGAGGATCTCGCGGCGTCCTCCGATTTGATCGCCATTCTGGAGGGCAAGGCGGGAAGGCTCATCGTCAACGGCTATCCCACGGGCGTTGAAGTCTGCCACGCCATGGTGCATGGCGGCCCGTATCCCGCCACAAGCGATGGCAGAACGACCTCGGTGGGAAGCCAGGCAATCTTCCGTTTCGTGCGCCCGGTGTGCTACCAGGATTTCCCGCAGGCGGCGCTTCCTGAAGAACTGAAGGACGAGAATCCGCTGGGGATTTGGCGGATGGTCAACGGCACGTTCACGCAAGGCTCTGGAGTTTCCTAGCCGGCCGTCTCCCATAAGCTCGACAATATCTTGGATGCGAAAGGGGAAGCCGATCACAACCATCCCTCTCAGTTCGGTGCTGGAGACGGCGGATACCGGTCTGCTTGACGTGGCAACTCATGCGCGCGGGCCTGCCGGGGTATTGCCGCTCTCTGCGGAGATGCTGCTGACCGAGCCCTCCGGAAACCTCTTCGGCTTGAGCCAAAATGCGGGCATGGGCTGGGCTCCGGAGCGTCTGTTGGACCCGGAATTTCTGATCCTGAGCACCCATGGCGGGTTGCGCGCCGAAAACGGTGAGGCCATTGCACTGGGATTTCACACCGGCCACTGGGAAGTGGGCCTGCTGGTAGCTGAAGCTGCCCGGGCATTGAAAGCGTTGCATGCGATTCCGTTTGCCGGAGCCTGCACCGATCCCTGTGACGGGCGCACCCAGGGCACGGCCGGAATGCTGGATTCCCTGCCCTTCCGCAACGACGCGGCCATGGTGCTGCGGCGGCTGATGCGTTCGCTGCCCACCGGCAAGGGCGTTCTCGGCATAGCCACCTGCGACAAGGGCCTGCCGGCCATGATGATGGCGCTGGCCTCGGCGGGAAAGCTGCCCGCCGTACTGGTTCCCGGCGGAGTTACTCTGCTGCCCGAGCAGGGCGAAGACGCGGGCAAGGTGCAGACCATCGGCGCCCGCTTCGCGCAGAGCCAGATCACTCTCGAATATGCGGCCGAAGTGGGCTGTCGCGCGTGCGCATCGCCGGGCGGCGGGTGCCAGTTCCTGGGAACCGCGGCTACCAGCCAGGTGGTGGCTGAAGCTCTGGGGCTGGCCCTGCCGCACACGGCACTTGCGCCTTCGGGGCAACCGGTGTGGCTTGACGCTGCCCACCGCTCGGGCCGCGCCATTCTGCGCCTGCACCAATTGGGCATGGGAGCACGCGACGTGTTGACGCAGGCGGCCATCCGCAATGCGATGGTGGTTCACGCAGCCTTTGGCGGGTCAACCAACCTGCTGTTGCACATTCCAGCGATTGCGCACGCGGCCGGATTGCACCGCCCCACGGCATCCGACTGGGCCGAAGTAAACCGGCAGGTGCCGCGACTGGTGGACGCGCTGCCCAACGGGCCGCGCAACTTCGCCACGGTGCAGGTGTTTCTGGCCGGCGGCGTGCCCGAGGCGATGCTGCACCTTCGCCGCACGGGATTGCTGGATACAAGTGTAAGGACGGTTTCAGGCGAGACGCTCGATGCCAACCTCGATTGGTGGCAGCAGAGCGAACGGCGTCACGCCTTGCGCCGCAGTTTGCTGGAGCGGGACGGGATCGATGCCGAGGACGCGGTGATGTCGCCTGACAGCGCGCGGTCGCGGGGGCTCACCTCGACGATCTGCTTTCCGGTAGGCAATCTCGCGCCGGAGGGGTCGGTCATCAAGAGCACCGCCATCGATCCTTCGCTCGTCGACGAGCAGAATGTCTATCGGCACCAGGGTCCGGCCAAGGTCTTCATCTCGGAGGCCGCGGCCATCGCGGCAATCAAGAGCGGCCAGGTGGCGCAAGGGGACGTCATTGTGCTGGTTTGCGGCGGACCGGCGGGCGCGGGCATGCAAGAGATCTATCAAATCACCGCCGCGCTGAAGCAGTTGCCGCACTGCAAACACGTGGCCGTATTGACCGACGCACGCTTCAGCGGCGTATCGACCGGAGCCTGCATCGGCCACATTTCACCGGAGGCGCTTGCCGGCGGGCCCATCGGCAAGGTGCAAGAGGGCGACCAAATCGAGATCGTCATCGACCGCGAGAAGCTAACAGGCACCGTGCATCTTGTGGGCGATGCGGAGAAGCTGTTCGGCGCCGAAGAGGGTGCGCAGCAACTGGCGGCGCGCAAGCCGCGCAGCGATCTTCGTCCCCATCCGCAACTGCCCGACGACACGCGTCTCTGGGCTGCGCTGGTGCAGGCCAGCGGCGGGGTCTGGGGCGGCTGCGTTTACGATGTCGACAAGATTGTCGCTCGACTGGAGAAAACAGCATGAAGCTTTACCGCACCAGCAACGGAGCGTATGTGGAAGACAACGGCTCCTATTACAGCGTCCCCGCAGCTTCGTGGGATGCGCTGGTTAAGCAGGACGATCTGCACGCGTATCTTCTCTCCGTAATTGGAGAGCGCGAAGCCGCCGCCGATTTTGCGTCGGCGCAAATCGAAGCTCCCATCGAAAACCAGGAAGTGTGGGCCGCGGGAGTTACCTACTTCCGCAGCCGCAGCGCACGCATCGCCGAGGCTAAGGATGCAGGCGGTGGAGACTTCTATGACCGGGTCTATTCCGCGGATCGTCCGGAGCTGTTTTTCAAGGCCACCGCAAATCGCGTGGCCGGGCATTTGCATAATGTGCGCATTCGCAGCGATGCCAAGTGGTCGGTGCCGGAGCCGGAACTGACGCTTCTGATCAACCCGCGCGGCCAGATCATCGGCTACACGGTGGGCAACGACATGAGCTCGCGCGATATCGAGGGCGAAAACCCGCTCTATCTGCCCCAGGCCAAGGTCTACGACCACAGCTGCGCATTGGGCCCGTGTGTGTTGATCAGCCCTGAGCCGCTGGCAACTTCAACCGGCATTCGGCTGGAGATTTTCCGCAGCGGTGTTGAAGCGTTCGCCGGGACGACGACGCTGGCGGAGCTGAAGCGTGCGCCAGAGCTGCTGGCCGAATACCTTTTCCGCGATAACTCGTTTCCGTTTGGCACTTATCTGATGACAGGCACGGGCATCGTTCCGCCGGACTCGTTCACACTGGCCGCAGGAGACCGGATCCGCATCGCCATCGATGCCATCGGCACGCTCGAGAATACTGTGGTGCAAGGGCCGACTGGGGTTGTGCGGTAGCTACATGTTTTAGCGAGCCAAAACAGCACGTTGCCGCCCAATGCCGAACTGCGTCGCGATCTCCGCGTTCATGCGGATGAGTTCGTCCAGAGAATGCAACGGGGGCAGGTCCGCGCCGACTTCCGCTAACTCCGCGAGCAACATTTCGGTGGCAACATTCCCCACCAGCTCGTCCTGCGCAAACGGGCAGCCGCCCAAACCAGTGAGCGCGGAATCGAATCGCCTGCACCCCGCTTCAAAGGCCGCACGAATTTTGGCCGGCGCCTCAGCCGGCCGCGCATGTAGGTGCACGCCGACTTCGACCCCTTTTGAGGTGGCCAGGACCCGCGTCAGCATAGGGGCAATTTGCGCGGAGGTAGCGAGGCCAACGGTATCGGAGAGGGAAATCTGCTTGACGCCCGTTTCGACCAGAGGTCCAATTGCATCTGTCAGAGTCTTGATGCTCCACGGCTCACCGTAGGGATTGCCGAAGGCCATCGAAATGTAGACCACCACATCGATGTTCGCGGCTTTCGCCCTCGCGGCGATGGTCCGCAGCATCTCCAGTGCCTGCTGAGGGGTCTGCTTCTGATTTCGCCTCAGAAACTCCGCCGAGATGGAGAAAGGAAAGCCAAGCGTGCTCACCTTGCCGGTTTTGATGGCCCGTTCCGCGCCCATTGCGTTAACAACTATGCCGATGACCTCGACATCGGTCGGTGCGTCGAGCATGGCCAGCACGTGCTCGGAATTCGCCATTTGGGGCACCGCCGCTGGAGACACGAAACTCACTGCGTCGATATGTTTGAAGCCAGCAGCCACCAACTTCCGCAGATAGCCGGCCTTGACGTCGGGCGGCATCTCCACCGGCAGGCCCTGCCACGCATCCCGCGGGCACTCGATGATTTTGACCGTACTCATTCGTCTTTCCTCTTGAATGCAGGAACTAAGGGCCGAAGACCAAGGGATTCCGCGCTGTGTGAATGCTTAGAGCGATTCCAGAATAGGTGTGCCCTATCTTGCATCGTGCAGGGTCGCCGCTCCTTGTGGTCGCGTCGACTTGAACGCTGCGGTTCCTGGGTACAGTCATTCTGGAATCGCTATAGCCAACCGAAAACCTTCCATTGCGAGCATCGCGAGCACCTCATTCCTGGAAACCTGCACCGCAGCCTGCGCCGCAAGCGCGCCCGCCCGCGACGGCCAGTCGCTCACCCGCGGGAGGGGTAGACTTTGAGGATCTCGCGGGCAATCACCATGCGCTGAATCTCGCTGGTCCCTTCGCCGATGGTGCATAACTTCACGTCGCGATAATACTTCTCAGCAGGGTAGTCCTTGATGAAGCCATAGCCACCGAATAACTGCACCGCATCGTTGCAGATGCGCACGGCCACCTCGCTGGCAAATAGTTTGGCCATGGCCGACTCCCGGGTGATCTTGCGTCCGGCGTCTTTGAGCACCGCCGCACGCTGCGTCAACAGCCGCGCGGCATCCAACTCCGTCGCCATGTCGGCCAACTTCCACTGGATTCCCTGAAACTCCGCGATGGCCTTGCCGAATTGACGCCGCTGCTTGACGTATTGGAGAGCCGCATCGAGCGCGCCCCGCGCGATGCCCAGAGACAAGGCAGCGATTGAGATGCGGCCGCCGTCGAGAACCCGCATGGCGTCGATGAAGCCTTCGCCCTCAACGCCAAGAAGGTTTTCCGCCGGCACTTCGCAGTCCTCGAAGATCAGTTCGCTGGTGTCGCTGGCGCGCAGCCCGAGTTTGTTCTCTTTCTTGCCCGGGCGGAATCCTGGAGTTCCCTTCTCCACGGCAAATGCCGAGAGGCCGTGAGTGCCCTTGCTCTTGTCGGTCACCGCGATGATCACCGCGACATCGGCGAAGCGGCCGTTGGTGATGAAGGTCTTGCTGCCGTTGAGCACATAGCGGTCGCCTTTCTTCACCGCCGTGGTGCGCGCCGCTCCCGCATCCGATCCCGAACCGGGCTCGGTCAGCGCCCAGGCGGCCAGCCACTCGCCCCGCGCCAGCCGGGGAATGTACGCGCGCTTTTGCCGTTCATTGCCCGCCAGGAAGATATGGTTGGTTCCCAGCGAGTTATGTGCCGCCACGGTAAGTCCCACCGACCCGTCGACGGCGGAGAGCTCCTCGATGGCCAGCACGTAATCCACATAGCCGAGGCCCGCGCCGCCGTATTCTGCAGGGAAAATGACGCCCAGCAGGCCCATGGTTCCGAGCTTCCGGATGACCTCCAGCGGGAACTCCCCGGTTTCGTCCCAGGCCATGACATTGGGCGCAATTTCGCGCGCCGCGAAAGTACGGATTTCGCGCCGCAGGTGCTCCTGGTCCTCGGTGAGCACAAATGGGTAAAGCTGCGCGATCGGTTCCACGGCCAGATCCATCCAAGGTCTCCTATGCGCCTGCTCGGTTTTGCGGCCCGATTCTAGTAGGATGCGGATTCGCGGCAGGAGACGCCGAGGAAATGGCGTTTTTTGGGCGAGGTTCGCCTTACGACTTGCAGAAAAATGGGAAGAAAGCAATTCGACCCCTTGTCCTTTGAAAAACCGAGAACCTAGACACTTCCGAGTGGCACGAGAATTCCACTTGGGCCAAAATCGTCTGCTTCTATTCGATCAATATCGTAAGTTCGGATCTCGATCCAGTCATCGTGGCTGACCGTAATCAACCACCGTGCATCCATAGAGGCAATTTCAGCATTCCAGGAAAAATAAAAAATCAAGCAGAGAATGCTGATCAGTGCAGCATCTTCTCCCGGGGAGAAGATCTGGAGGGGAGCATCTTCCAAGCATCTCGTCTCTCCCGCTCCCAGGCGATATGTGTCAAACAGGTCAAAATGCTCGCAGGACGGAAAGATACCCGTTTCCTTGATACACACCAGGCATCCGGTATCGTTGGAGAAAAGTCTGCTCCCCAAGAAACGGGCGAGCGCCGTCCTCCTGCCGACGGACTCCTCCACTGAAAACGCGTTGCCGTAAAGTGGAAGGACTCGCCGCAGCCGCCCGATCCATGCATCCACACCTTCCGCGGGAAACAGGCTATCTGCCTCGACAATTGACAATCCCTTCATGCGCCTCCTCGATGGCGATCTGTATTCGCAAAACTACTCTCTTGACCTATTGGGAACTGCCCGGTGCCGCTAAATTCAATCTACATCTGAGGTTGCGTGCCCGGGGGCTGGATTCCCAGACTTGGGAGACCTCGGTAACCTGTGGCGAAAGTCCAAATCGTGCAAGAACTTCCCTCGGGGGCTAAAGCCCCATTCATTCTATTGGCGTTATCGGCACGGCTAAAGCCGTGCCCCTTCAAAACATAGCCCCCAGCGAGTCTTTCCGCAGCCTGTAAAGCCCACACTCTATTTTCGCCTTCTTGCGACACCGCTAAAGTCATGCACTTTCAAAACTCGGTCTTTGCCGCGTGATGTTAGCCCTGGCCCCGCCTCACGTCTGCAACACTCCCGGGTTGAACCGGGGCACATCGGAATTCAGCGCGCAAGCCTCGAGCGCCCCGATCAGCACTTCCCGCGTCTTGGCGGGGTCAATGATGGCGTCGATCCACAGGCGCGCGGCACCGTAGCGGGGGTCGGCCTGGGCATCGTAGGCGGCCTTGATCTCGTCGTAGAGTGCCTGCTTCTCCGCGTCCGACAAAACCGCGCCGCCGCGCTCCATCTGCCTGGCGCGCACTTCGGCCAGGGTGCCAGCCGCCGAAGCGCCGCTCATGACCGCGTAGCGCGCCGTGGGCCACGCAAACAGAAAGCGCGGATCGTAGGCCTTGCCGCACATGGCATAGTGCCCCGCGCCGAAGCTGCCGCCCAGAATCACAGTTATCTTGGGCACTACGCTGGTGGCCACCGCTGAAACCATCTTGGCCCCGGCGCGGATAATGCCCGACCACTCCGCGTCCTTGCCCACCATGAAGCCGTTCACGTCGTGCAGGAAAATGAGCGGCACCAGGCTCTGGTTGCAATCCATGATGAAGCGGGCCGCCTTTTGCGCGCTTTCGGTATAGATGACCCCGCCCACTTCAATGCTCTTCATGCCGGCCGCGGGACCCATGGCCACGGTCTGGCTCTGGTTGGTTTTCTGATTGGCCACGATGCCCACGGCGCGGCCGCCCAGGCGCGCATAGCCGCATAGCACGGTCCGGCCGAAATCGGCTTTATATTCGTCGAACTCGCTGCGGTCCACCAGCCGGGCGATCACTTCGCGCATCTCGTATACGTTGCTGGCTCCCGGAGCCGGGTTGAGCAGCCCGTAGAGGTCCTCGGCGGCGTAGAGAGGCGCGTCCAGGGCCGAGTCGTAGGGAATCGCACTGAAGGCGTTGGTCTCCCGCTTGCCCATCTTGCCTACCAGCGAGCGCATCCGAGCCAAACATAGCTGGTCGTTGGGCTCCTTGAAGTCCACGGTCCCTGAGATCTCGGCATGCATCGCGGCCCCGCCAAGCTCTTCGGCGCCGGTCTTCTGGCCAATGGCCGCCTGTACCAGCGA
This sequence comes from uncultured Occallatibacter sp., assembly GCA_964560845.1. Taxonomy (GTDB): domain Bacteria; phylum Acidobacteriota; class Terriglobia; order Terriglobales; family Acidobacteriaceae; genus Telmatobacter. The sequence continues at coordinate 32,303 of CAZLMY010000043.1, forward strand.
GGGGCCGGCCAGAAAGAGGCCGGAGCCTTCGGTCATGAGCACGGTGTCGGTCATAACCGGCAGATAGGCGCCTCCTGCGACGCACATGCCCATGATGGCCGTGATCTGCGGAATGCCCAGCCCACTCATCACCGCGTTGTTGCGGAAGACGCGTCCGAAGTCGTCGGTATCGGGAAAGACGTCTTCCTGCAGGGGGAGAAAGACGCCGGAGGAGTCCACCAGGTAGAGGGTGGGAATGCGGTTTTCCAGCGCAATGGTCTGCGCCCGCAGCACTTTTTTGGCGGTCATGGGGAAGAACGCGCCGGCCTTCACCGTGGCGTCGTTGGCGACGATCATGCAGAGACGTCCGCATACGCGGCCCAAGCCCGTAACCACGCCCGCGCCCGGCGCGCCGCCGTATTCCGTGTACATGTCATGAGCCGCCCAGAGGCCCATTTCCAGCAACTCCGTGCCTTCGTCCAGCAGCAGCTCGAGCCGCTCCCGCACCGTGAGCCGGCCCTTGCCATGCTGCGCCTCGGCCGCACGAGCACCGCCGCCCTGGCGAATGATGTCCTCCTGCCCACACAGTTCGCCCAGGAACCGCGCCAGCGCCTCGCGGTTGGCGCGCTGGCGCGGAGCATGCGGGTCGAGCTTGGAGCCCAGGGTGTTCTTGAACTTTGTGTCGTCCGCCATCCACACCTCCGCCGAAACGCGGAATATAGCACGTTGCCGCGTTGGACGCACGAGAAGTAGCAAGGCATCGGTAACCGCACCATGAAAAAAGCGGGATGAGCTCGAAGCTCATCCCGCTTGCATCCCAAATCGAGTGCGGCGATTCTCCGATTCAATACGGAAATACGGGCAATGTGGGCAAAGCCGGCAAGGTCGGCATGGTCGGCTGATTCTTGCGCATGGCCACGAGGCCGCCGATCGAAGCCGCGGTAAAGGCTACGGGAAGTCCGATGAAGAAGGCCTTTTGTCCGCCGGTCATGCCCGACCACAGATAGACCACGTCGCTGTATGCCACGGGAGTGGTGGCCGGGTCGCCGTACAACTGCAAGCCGAAGGAGTTCTCGTCGACGCTGACCAGGGTACCGGAGAAGGCTACGCCATTCTCCAACTGCACGGCCACCACTTTGCCCAGCCCGCGCTTCAGCAGCCGGGCATGAACCACCTCGGCGGTCAGCGGCTTCCCTGAGGTTCTCGCCATCGGCATGCCCGTCTCCAGCGAGAAGACCTCGCCGTAGAGCACGGGCGTCGGCTCCTGATAGCCATACTGCAGCAGTGCGAAGCCGGTCTCGTCGATCTTGACGATCTTGCCGGAGAAGGCAACACCCGTTTGCAGACGCACGCCGGTCCAGTTGCCGATGCCGAGCTTTTGAATGCGCTCGTGGACCGCCTCAGGGGCAAGAGTTTTGGGGGCAGCAATGGCCAAAGTGGGAGCCACAAGGGCACACACCATCACGATGCTCGTACACCTGAAAAAGGTACGCATCCAAGTCTCCATCTTCGTTCTCCTTGCCTAACAACAAACAAATGCACTGGACCTACCGATAGAACACGGCTGCCAAAACAATAGTTGCGCCGTTGAACAAAGAAAGAGCGGGAGAGGCATACTGCCCATCCCGCTCTGGTTGCTACCCTCAGTTGGCCTGCTGCGCAATCGCCCTGGCGAACAACTAGCGCAGTTGGCCCCACCGCAGGTGGTCAGGCGTAGATGCCGCGCTGCTTGATGGTGTAAGCCACGCGATCGATGGCCAGCATGTAGGCGGCAATGCGGTTGTTGACGTTGTGGGCCTCGGCATAACGCACCACGTCGTCGAAGCTGTCGCGCAGAATGGTCTCAAGCTGCTCGTTGACAATGGCTTCTTTCCAGAAATATCCCTGGCGGTCCTGCACCCATTCAAAGTAGCTGGCGGTGACGCCCCCGGCGTTGGCCAGGATATCCGGCACAATGAAGATGCGCTTGTCGGCAAGGATCTCATCGGCCACGGCGGTGGTGGGGCCGTTGGCGCCTTCGACCACAATGCGCGCCTTGATCTGCGCCGCGTTGCGGCTGGTGATCACGTTCTCGGTGGCGGCCGGAATCAGAATGTCGCAGTCGGAAATCAGCAGCTCTTCGCTGGGCACGGCCTCGGCATTGCGGAAGCCCAGGATGGTGCCGTTGCGATATTTGTATTCCACCAGCTGATGAATATCGATGCCGTTCAAATTCTGCAGGCCGCCGTCTTTCTCGGCGACGCCGACGATCTTGTAGCCGTGCTCCATCATCAGGCGGGCGGCATTCGAGCCCACGTTGCCGAAGCCCTGGATCACGACGCGACAGCCGTCGATGGGCATCTTGAGGTAGCGCAGGCTCTCGTCGCACACCACCATGACGCCGCGGCCGGTGGCCTCGATGCGCCCGCGCGATCCGCCGATGTTCAGCGGCTTTCCCGTGACCACGCTGGTCACCGTCTGGCGCATGTGCATGGAGTAGGTGTCCATGATCCAGGCCATGGTCTGCTCGTTGGTATTGACGTCGGGCGCGGGCACGTCCTTTTCCGGTCCGATGAAGTCGATGATCTCCGAGGTGTAGCGGCGGGTCATCCGCTCCAGTTCGCCCTGGCTCATGGTCTTGGGATCGCAAATGACGCCGCCCTTGGCTCCGCCAAAGGGGATATTCACCACGGCGCACTTCCAGGTCATCCAACTGGCCAGAGCGCGGACTTCGTCGAGGGTGACCTCGGTGGAGTAGCGAATGCCGCCCTTGGCCGGGCCGCGCGCCATGGAGTGCTGTACCCGGAACCCGGTGAACATCTCGATCTTGCCGTTATCCAGTTGCACAGGGAAATGCACGATGATCTCGCGGAACGGCGAGCGGAGGACTTTCCAAAGACCTTCATCGAGGTTGAGCTTGCGCGCCGCGAATTCAAACCGGGCGCTCTGTGCCTCCCAGGGGTTGATCTCCTGGTCCAACGTGACTGTCGGGGTTTTCCCTGTCATATACCTCTCCACATTCGAGTGTCTGCCGCCAAACAAGGGACAGTTTCTTTGCAAATCCCTCGGTGAATCCCTTTGTGAATCCCTCTGTGCATCATAGATGAGCCAACGCTTTCGGCCGGTTGGCAGAGCGCATCCCCATCCAGAATCTTCCTTCCGGCCTTGCCGGCTCGCCGGTTGGGCTTCCAATTGAAACCCTGAGAGCCCAAACCCCAGTGAGTCTAGGCCAGCCGGGCGGCCTCGTCAAGCCGTGCGGCAGCCCGCGCTGCTCTGACTATTTCATATCGGCAGGGAAGGCAATTTGATCCGGGGAATCTGCCTGGTGAGCTGCGGCAGATGAGAGCCACGTCGCCCCAAGCGTTTTTGAGGCGAGCCTGTGGAAGGCCGGCGGTCTTTACCCTGATGGGCAGGTTTCTCGGGAAAGCCATGGATCTTGCGGTAATGTACACTTCCCGGGAGCCGATTTAGCAGCTCAACTCGTTCCCGAGATTTCGATCGGGCAGAACCGATCATCAACCCGCGGCGGGCCCTATGATCTTGATCGACAGGGCCAACCGACGAAGGCAACAAGAAAGTTCGATCGATGAGATTGGGGAGAATAGTATCGATTGCGATAACCGTGCTCGCGGCAATATCAGCACATTTCCCGGCGGCAGGAGAAGGCCGTCAACCCTTTACAGTCACAATCAGCGCGCCAGATACAAGCGTCAAGGTGGGCGATGAGATTCGAGTGCGTGTTGTGCTTACCAACGTTTCCGAGCAGCCGCTTGGGCTCATGGTTGAAGCTACTCAGGCGGAATTCTACTACCGAGTTCGTGTTTTCGACGAAAGCGGAAGAGAGGCGCGAGAAACCGAATACGGTCGTAACATTCGACTGCGCCACTGGCTTGGGAGCGAGGCGGGCACCATCCTGAAGCCGGGAGGCCAACTGACAGAGGAAACTACCATAACAAAGCTCTTTGACCTCTCCACCCCAGGGGAATATAGAGTCGAGTTATCGCGCCCGGTATCTGGCGACTCAAAAGCCGGGATCGTGAAATCAAACTCGATCACCATCAAGGTGACCGAATAAACCGGTGGCGGGTAGCCCAGGTCCGTCCCTTTCCAGATGAGTGGGTGGCCCAGGTCCCTCGCGAGGGACCTGGGCACCCGGCGTTCGTGGTCCAACTCAAACCCTGACCTGGGCCACGCCACCACCGATTGAAATGAATCGGCTCAGGCCTTTGAATCCGTCGCCGCCGCCTCATTCGCTGTTTGCACCACGTAAGCTTCGCGCTGAATCCAGCGCTCCAGAATCGCGACGTGCTCAGCTTCTTCTTTGACGAATTCGTTTGCCATCGCGGCAATTTCCGGATCCTTTGTCGTTCCCGCGACGGAATAATAGAAATCGAAGCCCCGGCGTTCGCCCTGCAACGCCG
>CAZLMY010000044.1:0-36593 GCA_964560845.1 uncultured Occallatibacter sp.
CCGGCTTTGAGACCCGCTCCGTCAACCTGGGACACACCCAGCGCGGCGGCGTTCCTACCGCCTACGATCGCACCCTGGGCCAGCGCTACGGCCTGCATGCCATCGACATGGTCCATGACCAAAAGTGGGGCCGCATTGCCGTCCTCAAGGGCCTGGACATCACCGACATCACCATCAAGGAAGCCATCGCGACCAATCGCCGCCTCGATCAGCGCTTCTTCGATGTCATTTCAGACCTCGAAGCCAAGGTCTAGCTTTCCGGGAAGAATCGATTGCAACGCAAATGCCATCCTCCCTGTGAGGGTGGCATTTGTGTTCTGCAGGCCTTAAAGTGGGGTCTGTGATCTATCGCCCTTATGCTTCCGGGGACTTCGACCCCCTTTATGCCATCGAGGAACTCTGCTTCCAGCCCCCCTTCCGGTTCAGCCGTAGGTACATGCGGCGGCTCGTCGACCGCCGCAACAGCGCCACCTGGATCGCGGAAGAGGATGGCCGCATGGCCGGATTTGCCATCGTCGACTGGTCTCAGGAAATCGACGGAATCTCCAGCTACATTCAGACCATTGAGGTCGTCCCTGACCGACGCGGCCAAGGGGTGGGCAAGGAACTGTTGTGGCTCATCGAGGACTCTGCCCGAGCCGAGGGGGCCCACCGCCTCTGGCTCCATGTGGACGAGTTCAACAAAGCCGGTATCCGCCTCTACGAGTCCGTTGCCTTTACGGTTCAGGGTAAGGAGGTGGATTATTACGCCCCCGGCCACGCCGCCCTGATCTACCAGAAATTGCTTGAGCCCGACAGTGTCCTCTGACAAGAGTGTCCCAAACGGAGCCGGGCGCCGCAGCTTGAGTGTTGCGCTTTGCGTGTTTGTGGTCGGCGCCCAGTGTCGAGGCTGTGGACAGTAAATCCCGGTTAGGCCGCTTCACGATTTCTTGAACGCGTGCGCGCACCCTTTTCGGCAGCCTGCCGGAGGCCCGTTTCACCTTTGGTGTCAACGGCCTTCATTGCTGACTTGTGTCGCTCTCCGCTGTTTCGCTTACGGGATCCAGCGCTCGCTTGTTCCGAAAGGGATCGGTGCGACGCCGCCGATTTCGGTTCGTGAGACAGGGCTTCTTTGCGGGCCTGGGAGACGCGTGGAGACCGCTTCTGATTCATGCCCGCTTGCCCTTTCTCGTAGTCCCGCTCTGCGCTCTTTCGAGTGCTCTCTTTTGTCTTGCCGCGCTCCGGAGGTGCCAATGGGACTCCGGCGCGCCGCGCTTTACTCAGTCCGATTGCGATGGCTTGCTGCGGCGATCGCGCACCATGTTTGCCTTCGCGAACGTGCTCAATTTCCTCGTGGACAAATTCTCCAGCCGCAGTGGATGGAGACTTGCCATGGCGTAGGTCCTCTTTTGCCCGTTCTGTTGTCTCTTTGTCTGGCATTCGGTCGATCTCCTTCTTCAACACTCAAGATGCAAGAAACACAAGAACAGATGGATCGGCCTCAGTTGCCATGCCTGAACTGCCAAATGAACATTTCCCCCGACCTCACTCAGGACTTACCCGTAATTTGCCCTGAGAAGAGGGACAAACTGCTGTTTGAATTGGAATTTGCATCATAAGGAGCAGCGACATTCCGAGATGCAGAACATCTTTCAACTCCAAGAGCCAGAAAATCATGTGGGTCGTCTCATTGGAATGGGTGAAATGGCCGACCGCATACGTGTGTTTAACTGGGAAGCAACCCCGATTGGGGCGATTTCGGGTTGGTCCGACACGCTGATTGTCACTGCCAACATGATGCTTTCCGCAAGACATCCCATCTTGCTCTTGTGGGGACCGGAATTGGTCCTTCTCTACAATGATGCCTTTAGCCCTATCCTGACTGACCGGCATCCGAAAGCCTTGGGAGACTTCGGTCGCCAATTTTGGACCGACGTCTGGCCCGTTGTCGGACAGCAGCTCGAATCTGTCTTGCTCCATGGGCAGACTGTGGCCAACGAAAATGCGCTCGTACCAATCCTGCGAAACGGGACGTTGGAGGACGCCTATTTCAATTACAGCTATAGTCCCGTCTTTGACCTCGACGGCCGAGTTGCCGGCATCGTCACAATTTGCCAGGATGTGACCGCAACCACACTCGCCGACAGGCAGCGGGCAGCGGCAGAAGAGGCTTTGCGCCTACGTCAGGAGGAACTGGATAAGACGGTTCGAGCCCTTCGTGCCGAGCGTACGCGGTTGCTTCACATCGTCCAACAAGCACCCGCCTTTTTCGCTCTACTTGAAGGTCCAGACCATGTCATCTCGATGGTGAATCCACCCTATATGAAGCTGGTCGGCAATCGAGAGATCTTGGGAAAACCGGTTGCTGAAGCATTGCCGGAGGCCCTCGCTCAAGGCTACGTCGGCTTGTTGGATAAAGTCATCTCCACCGGCGAGCCCTTCGTAGGCCAAGGTGCACGTTTCGATATTATCTGGGCGCCAGGGCAGCCGCCAGATGAGCGCTATGTCGATTTTGTCTATCAACCACTGCGAGAAGAAGACAACACGATCTCCGGTATCATCGTGCTCGGGGTCGATGTAACTGAAAACAAGCGGAGCCAGAAGGCACTTATCCAGAATGAGAAGCTTGCCTCGGTGGGCAGGCTGACGGCCTCCATTGCTCATGAGATCAACAATCCGCTGGCAGCTGTGACGAATCTCTTGTTCCTTGCCGGAGCGGCCGGCTCTATGACTGAAGTGAGGGATTTCCTTGAAAGAGCAGATATAGAACTCCGTCGCATCTCCGCCATCACGAATCAGACGCTCAGTTTCAGTAAGACAATGGTGAACCCAAAGAAGGTTACCGCCTCCGAGTTGATTGGCAGCGTCATAGGCGTCCATCAGAGCAGACTGATGAACGGCCGGATTACTGTTGAGCGCCGTATCCGGTCGCACCAACCTATCTCGTGCTTCGATGGCGAAATCCGCCAGGTCCTCAGCAACTTGGTCGCCAACGCGATTGACTCCATGCAGAGTGCGGCCGGGCGGCTTGTCTTGCGGAGCCGCAATAGCACCAATTGGTCGGACAGACGCAAGGGTCTCTCTTTGACCGTCGCGGATACAGGCGCTGGCATTCATCCGGCCATCCGAAAGAAGATCTTCGAGCCATTCTTCTCTACAAAAGGACAGGGCGGCACCGGCCTGGGGTTATCCGTGAGCCTCGAGATAGTTGCCCGTCACAAAGGCACGCTCAAGGTTCGCAGCAGGCAAGTGCCAAATCGCTCCGGTACTGTCTTCACGCTTTTCCTGCCCTTCGAAAGCTGAAAGCCGGGGTGATTTTCCACGGGACGCTGTCCGGCACGAATCCTGTAGCCGCGATAGCAACCGTAATACCCTTCACCAGCTCTTCTTGATCAACGTGTCGACGGCAAACCCGCCATTCGGATCGCGTGTCGCACTCACGGCCACCCGGGGCGACACTTGATACTGTCCCTGGATGGTCTGGCTCTGTGTCGAAGCGACGTTCGTTGAGAACGTTACAAATAGATTTCCGGTCACTCGTTGCTGAATTGTGATGTTGGCCCCCGGCGGACCCTGGCTGCTGCTCCCTGCCAGGATCGGATTGATTGAGAGTTGCGATATACCGGCAATTCGCGAGACACGGCTCGTCACCTGACTCGATACCTGCGACGCAACCAGAGACTCAGCAGCCTGATTCGCCGGTGTTGCGGCGTTGGCGGCGTTCGCTTCCGTTGTCTGTCCGAACGCCAGCAGGTTGATGATGTCCGCTGATGGCAATGCTGGATCGGAACTGTATTCGGCATGAAGCTGTTCGACAGGTCCGTTGAATCGAAGGTTGATGTTGTATTGCTGGATGGTGGTGGTCAAGCTCAGATTGACTACCGGTTGCGTCTCTGAGGGATTGACAAACTGCACTGTTCCACCATTGAGAACGAATCTGTTCCCGTTCAGAATAATGTCTCCATTGTTCAGGCTTACACGGCCTAGCACAACCGGGTTTGCGGCAGTGCCGCGCACTTGAAGATTCGCCGATCCGCCAACGCTCAGCGTTCTGCTCACCAGGTTCACATTGTTTGTCGAGTGAACAGCAATATTCAACCCGATGTTTTGTGAGAGCCCACGCGACGGCGGAGCCGCCACGGAGCCTGAGAACTGATCGACAAAACTCGATAGGTCGAAAGCTTGCGTGAACGAGAGATCCGAGAGATTCACTGACCCGCCTAGAACGGCATCGGAAGTGGAACCGGTCAGGCGAAGATCCGCATCTACGCTCTCCCGCATTCCTTGCGGATAGAGAATTCGTATGCCCCGCGCGGCAGCGCCCATGTCGAACTGTACAGCCGGCCAATACGCTATCCCTCCCTGCGCGGTCACCTTTCCTCCGCCGACGAGACCTTCGAAGCTGCTAATGTTGACGCGATTCTGTGTCAACGTAAGAACGCCATTTCCATGCTGCAATCCAACCGGGAATTCGTTCGACGCGATGTTGGCATCGACAACATTCACTTGTCCGCCAATCGCCCCTCCCTTTAGAGCACCACGCGAGTCGATGTTGAAGACCAGTCTTCCCGAACTTCTGATACCGGGAGCGAACAATTGCGCCAGTTCCAGGTTCACCGTGCCGTGCAGCAAGAGCGACATCGCCTGGCTTCCATTGGTGGGAATCGATCCTTCGAATCCAAGGTCGGTATCTGTGCCACGAATCGAAGTGCGCTGCACGGTGATCGTACTGTTCTGGTAGTCGATGTGGATTGGCGACACGGCCGCTAACTGAATGGTCGATCCGTAGGCTAGGTTGAGAACGGGAATCGTGACATGGGCCTCGAGATGACTCACGTCTTTGAGTGGGCCATGCATTGTGGCATGAACCTCGGTCTGCCCCGTGATCTGATCCGCCTGTTCGGGCGCGTAAATCGCAACCAGCGGCTGCAACGCAATTCCCTGTGTATCGAGAGACGCATCCGCCAAATAGTCCCCCGCCAACGCCACCTTTGCCCTTGCCTGAATCGATGTCTTCAGCGCAGTCGATGTCAGTGTCGCATTCGCTGCGTGATCCGAAACATTCATCTGCAGGTTCAGGCCGGTGATTGTCTGGTCTTTGAGCGCAAGTGAGGGAATGTTGAGAGTGGCACTCATTTGCGGATTCTCGAATGTTCCCTGACCGTCGGCCTTGAGGTCCACTACGCCGCTCGCATCAACGCCCTTTTCCTTCAACGCCTGCAATTGATCCAACCGAATGCCGGATGCGGAAAACTGCCCATTGTAGGTGCGCTGTCGGGGCCGGACGCTTACCGTGCCTTGCAGACTTCCGGCGCGAAGGTGGACTGATAAGTCGCCATGCACTTCATCGTTCGCTCCCGCGAATTTGGCCTGCACGGAATCAACGGGTTGCTCGTATGCACTGGCGTTTGTCAGTGAAATCCTGCCGCTGCCCGCAGGACTCAATTCAGTGCCGTGCAAAGATACATTAGCGTTGAGGGTTCCAGTGACCGGTATCTGCTGCCCCGTCAGCTTCGTTAGGTCTGCGAGATTCATCTGTGCGGCATCGAGTTCAATCAGAATCGGGCTATCTTCGGTAAAGGACCAATTGTTCAACCCGGTGCTCGCGTTCAAGATGATATGGCCGTGCGAAGCCGCCTCGAGATCCGCATGTTGCAAACGGGCCATCGCTGGGCTGAGATCGATACCCGTTCGTAGCACCTTCCATTCCGTACCTTTGAAGTGCAAACCCACTGCCGTCAGATTGCCGGTCAGGCGAGGCATCTCCGTGGAGCCCTCCACACTTCCTTGAAACGAGGCTGTGCCGGCAAGGCCAAGTGGTGCCAGGGTCTGACCGGAAGAGGGTGAGCGGAACAAATCCGCGATCGTTTCGGCCTCGCTCAAATCGTTTGCCTGCAAACGCAGCGCAAGCCTGGAGCGCTTGCTCACTACACCGTTCATGGTCAAGTCGGTTTGCAACGTGCGCAAATAGCTGTTGTCAACAGCGAGTTGATGATTCCCTGCGGTGTAGGTCGCATGGATCGAGCTGACTATGGGAACCGTCGAAGGCGGTTGTTGCTGCCCGTTTGAAAGCGGTTTCGGTTCGCGCTTGATCCCGTTTGTCGTTAGCTGCCCTTTGATTGCGGCGTTCGTGTGCGCAACCAGATCGTCAAGGGTCTTGCCCCATGCGGCTGTGGCATCTACATCGAGCTTGCCGGCCAGGGAGACGTTTAAGGCGGGAGCGGAAGAACCAAAAGCCCGCCGGAGGTCGGCGAGCGATATACCATGCACCGTAGCGCTCAGATCGGAATGCGAATTCGCGCCAATGTCCTTCATGGTTCCATGCACGGTGAGTTCACCACCCAGAATGGCTGCGCGCAAATCGCGCAACGTTGCATCGCCGTCCGCGAGCGAATAGTGTGCCAGGAGATTATCGAGGTTGGCACGAGCAGACTGTGTCTTCAAGACGAGCCGCGGGCTGCTCATTTCACCATTAACGGTCAGGGAACGCATTACGGTCTGGTTTGCAGCCCGTACGTATTCGAGCGAGCCAGTGACGCGAAGCTTTCCTGCAGGGACGGACCCTTGCTTCAGGATCTTCGCCACCTGGTCACCGTCGACCGTCACATCGTAATGGGCTCGCACATTGGGGCTGCTGTAGTTGTGCAATGCAGCCGAGAGTACTGCCTGAGATGCACTTGCCGTAATTGTTCCTTTGGTTAAATTGAAAGTATCCGGCGTCGCATCGAACTGCACCTCTAGATCGTGCGGTAGCGACTGTAACGTGCCCACCGCGACGTGTCCATCCGCATACTTCAGGTGCCCCGAGTATTTCTTCAGCAGAGAGTTGAACGAAGCGCGAAAGTCGACATTGTGCAAGTCGGCGGCGAGGGCATTGGGCTGATTGTTGTAAAAGACTTCTCCCTGGTTCAGCACGGCATGACGAATGCCAAGATCGAAAACGCTGGTGTTATTGCTGCTGCCGCTGTTCTTTAGTGTAGGGATGTTGGACACGCCGCGCGCGTCAACCACCACTTGCACAACAGGGTGGTCGATACGAACGTTGTCGAAATTCCATATCCTGCGCAGCACTGAAACGACGCGCACCCCGGCTTCGAAATGTTCGACCTGGAGCAGCGGAGGGTTTGAATATGGGCTCGCCCCATCCACGGTGATCCCATAAAGATCAAGGCTCAGCGTCGCCGGATGGAGGGCGAATTCCTGTAATTGCACACGCACGCCTAGGCTCTTTGTTGCCTCTGCCTGAGCTTCGCGGAGGATGTAACGATGCACGCGCGGATTGTTGAATAGAACGACCAAAGCCAATGTCGCCAACAGCATTAAGAAGGTCATTCCACCCGCAATCCATGCGGCAGCCCTGATTGCGCCTCGCCTGGAGAAATGGCCCTTCGGTTCAGGTGGATCGACACGAGCGGTTGATGCTGAAGAAGCGCGCATGGATTGCCTCACTTAGAATGCTTGACCAATGCTTATGAAATACTGCGTGGCATTGATTCCTTGAATGGGGTTCAGGTTGCGGCCAAGATCGACGCGAACGGGACCTACAGGGGTTGCGTAACGCAATCCAACTCCCACGTTGTTGCTATAGAGCGAACCGAAGTCGTGAAACCCTACGCGTGGGAACACATTCCCGCCGTCGTAAAAACCCACCATGCCAAGACCCTTCTTGAAAGGAAGCGGTATTCGGGCCTCGGAGTTGATGAGAAGCAATTCGTTGCCGCCACTCGGCACTAGAATCGTTGGGCAAGTGGAGGTGCAGCCTCCGACCGAAATCGAAACCGGACGTTGCGGCCCCGCGCCGTCCAGCGGGAAGCCCCGAAGCGAATTCCCGCCCCCGGTAAAAAACTCCTCACTGAGAGGAACGCGGCTGTTGGCATAGGGCTGAGCCAAGCCAATGCGAATGCTGTTGGCCCATACAATCTTGTGAAGCGCCTGCTCGTAGTAGGCGAACTGCCCAGTCAGTTTCGCGAAGTCGACACTGGATCCGAGCTTGGTCGAGTTGAAATCCCCCTCAATGGACTCAAGCACGCCTTTATGCTCGTCCAGGGCGTTGTCGCGCGTATCTCGTGTGAGGTTCGCAGCTAGGGTTGATAGGCGAACATGCAGATCGTCCGCCGGCACCAACACTGGGATTTCCACGCGAGGCAAGTCAGTTTGGGTGAACGCATAGCGAAGAATTAGGGTATCCTTGCGCGCCTTGTCAAGAGGGCGCTGCACCTGAAAGCCGGCGACTTCCTCTTGCGCCGAAAAAACAGGATTCTCTTCGTTGTGCTCACCAGAAATCGACAGGGTCGCCTTCCAAGGGGACCATAAAAAATCCGGGACGATGTAATAGGCAGCCCCGCGCTGATCGAGTCTTCCGGCGAATCCCGTAAACGAAATGGAATCACCCTTTCCGCCAACGTTATTGCGCGTATATTGAAACGAACCTCGAGGCCCATAGAACGTTTCCTGGCTAACCGTGTAGCCAGAGGGCAAACCCACAGGAGGAAGATTCGGAAGGGTCACGGTTCCGCTGGGTATGTTGCCGCCGCGATTGATCACCTCGAATCCGAATCCATAGGTGATTTCATTTCGCTTTGCCTCATGAACCTTCACCAGGACGTCTTCGTTTGTTTGCGCCGCTATTTCCCGTTTGGGGTCCACTTCTGCCCAATCAAATACACCGGTGTGGTCATAGAGTTTGCTGCCGGCAGTCAACAGTTGTGTTTCCGTCAGCGGTTGACCAGGATTGATCGACGAAACATCCTGGTCGATGAGGCGCTGTTTGGTCTGCGCACGTCCCAAGGTCACAACGTAGCCCGCATCGACTTTCGGTCCCTCGTTGATGTGATAGATCACATTGATGCGATGGGGCTCGCTCTTCGACACTTCGGTCGCGGTTTCGTGAAAACTGGATGCAAGATATCCGGCATTGAGATAGTGTGAGACAATGTTCGCGCGGTCTTCCTCTATGTGTGCTTGGGAATAGGGTTGTCCGACAGAAAGCTTCAGACCTCTCGGTGCAAACTGCGACTGGGGATAAGTGTAGGCCCCTTCAATGGTGAGCGAATTGACAACGTCGCGGACGCCTTCGGTTACACGAAACGAAATCTGAATGTCTCCACCATGGTTCACAACCTGCGGAACAACCTGAATGCTGCTGAATCCTTCAGACTGATAAACCGCCCTGAGATTCTTCACGCTGGTGCGGACAAGTTGATCGCTGAATCTCCCGGATGAGAACCAATGTGACCTCTCAACGGCGAGATGCGGCGTCAGGTCTGAAGCAGGCAACACGCTGTTGCCAGAGACTTTCACCTCGGTAACCTTATGCTTCTTCTCCTTTGCGACTTTATAGACGATAGTGTTGCCCGATTTTCCCGAAGCGAGCTGTGCATCCACTTTCACATCGAAGAATCCCTTGGCTTGAAAATAGGATTCGAGGGCACGGCGACCCTCTTCGACCGATTCGTCATCTACACCAACTCCCTGGTAGACTGGCAGCAAAGCTTTGCGGGTCCAACTCCATAAATGTGCCCCATCGACCTCAACATGAGTCTGAGGTCCTGGAGAGACGTCGAAGTGAATGTCGGCACGGTGTGAATCCGCTTGATACTCCGCACCACTCAACCTCACGTCTGCACCTAACCGCCCCTGCTTCTGCAATTGGCTTTGAAGATATTCAGACGCCTTGGTTATTGTGGAGTAGTTATAAGCCCGTCCCGGACGAATGGCCACACCGCGCACCCTTGCGGCAAAGGTCTGTAGACTGTGATCCAGCCTAGACGAATCTTCGGTCGGCGCGCCTGCAATGTCTACTTCGCCGAACCTGGCCTTCCGACCGAGAGTAGTGTGAAAGGCTATATTGGCGATTCCGTGCTCCTGAGAGACGCTCACTTCGGGTGAGACCGTGGCCTCGAAATACCCTTGCTGACGATAGAACTTCACGAGATCCCGGTGGTCGCGCTCCACTTCGGCACCATTCAACGGCGTCTGCACCGGATAGTTTGCCACTTGAACCAATCGCGAATACGGAAACCGCTGGGCTCCTGGAAACTCGAAGATCCCGAAATAGATCGCGGGCTCCAGCACGAATACGACCCGGACTCCCGTTGCTTCAGGTTCCACCTGAACGTGCACGGCTTCAAACTTTCCCACCGATTTCAAGGCGGCCGCGGTCTGATCGACCTTCTCTGTAGAAAACGGCTGGCCAACCTGCTGCACAAAGAGCGAGGCGTATTGAGATGCGGTTGCGTCCGCACGTCCGGCAATTTCAATGGCAGCGACATTTTGCCCTTCGTAGGATGAAGGAATCTGTGCCGCGGCAGTCGGGGGCTGATTGGAAGTTGGTTGGCTGTTCTGAGCAAACAAGCTCAGACCTGAAAGGCAGAGCAGGCTGAATGTTATCAGGATGCGTTTCATGCGGCGTACACCTCTGCCATTCAGTAGAGAGGACCGGAAGGAGTGCAGATGAAGCCCTGTGTCATTATCCATTCCACTTGGTTGTGAGATGCCTGAAATGGATCGCTGGTTTCATTGGTTCGTTGTTCTTCGGGACAAAAATCCCAATGGGGCTATCGAGCTGTGGAAACAGCGCATCTATCAGGAGGGGTAGATTCTAGGAGACAGATGATGGGGGTCCAAGGCCAGTTTTCCAGCGAATCCGGTAATCCCAAATCCAATGCCGGCAGCGATCCGCGATCGAGCGAGCAGGAGTGGCGAGGGCGGGTCCCCGATACGTCGCCGCACGCGCGTTGGAATCTGCGCGGAGTGCCGGTTCGTGTTGTTGCAGCTCGCACCTGGAAATCCCTTTTCACAGACCGCCTTTTCGGACACTCGGCGGAACTCGGTTTCTACTTTCTCTTCGCCCTCTTCCCCACACTCTTCAGTGCCAGTTCGATTCTTGGTCTGGCGGCGCGATCGGCGGATCGAATTTACGACCGCTTGTTGGACTACATGGCGCTGGTGATACCGACTTCAGCTCTCGGAACGATTCTGAGCACATTCAACGAGACGACAGCAGCCAGCACTCCGGGCAAGCTGACCTTTGGCCTTATCGCGGCTATCTGGTCGGCTTCGGTTGGCATCTCCGCTCTTCAGGACACCCTCAATGCCGTGTACCGGATCGAAGAAACACGGTCATATTTCATTGCGCGCATCTATGCCATCGGGCTCACCATTCTTCTGAGCGTCATAGTCACTGCCGGGCTCGCCTGCTTGTTTGCTGGTGATTTTATAGGGAGGGTCGCGGTGCATCGAATCGAGCCGCACGCCTTGGCAACAGTAACAGCGATCGTTACTGGGTTGGTTGGATGGATCCTCGCAACCGGTTTCATCACACTTTCGTTCACGGTAATTTATTATTGGGCTCCGGATTTCAAGGCCCGTCGCTGGAAATGGTTAACCCCCGGTAGCGCAGTTGGGATTGTTGGATGGCTTCTTGCCTCCTTCGGCCTTCGGGTGTACCTCCACTTCTTCAATAGCTATTCGGTGATCTATGGATCGCTCGGAGCCGTGATTATCCTCCTGACTTGGTTCTATGCCACCGGATTCATGCTCCTGTTAGGAGCTGAGATTGACAGCCAAATCGAGGCCGCTGCGCTTGAGATGCGGACGAATCGGGCCTGGGTTTCTACGCTCTCGTCAAAAGCTGGTGACTGATGACTTGTTGACGCCGAATGCGAGATCCTCGGGATGGAGACCGCCCTGGTGGCCAGCCTGGAGCCATCTCTCTGCAATCGTCCTATAAATAGAACCTGACGAGAAATTGGTGCAGCCAACCTTTCACTCTCATTTCGAATCAGACTAAATCGTCAGAAGCTGTCAGATCTTGCGACGAGGTCGTTTCCCAGCGGCTGCCCGGGTGCGGACCGTTTCGTACTGGGGCTGGTGCTCTTCGACCTTGGGAACTCCGTTCTTCTAACCTACCGCGGCGTGGCTCGCAATGTGCTGTGCAGCAGAACGGTTCAGCTGCAGACTCGGTTCAGTTTCTGATGGATGGCCGAAAGGAGATCTCCCATCTTGCGAATCAAGTCCTTGCAATTCGTGACGCTGACCGCTGTTGTGCTGCTGGCCTTGTCTCAATTCAGCAGGGCACAAGAGCATGTGGACATCGATGCGCAAGCCAAAGGCACACCATTTCCGCACTTTTGGGAGCAGATGTTTGGTTCCGGCCGCGCTATCCTCACGTTGCGGGAAAGCTACAGAGCGGACATCCAGGCTGTGAAGAAGGTGGCAGACTTCCGCTATGTCCGCTTTCACGCCATCTTTCACGATGAACTGGGAGTCTATGGCGAAGACGAGCATGGCGAGCCCGTCTACAATTTTTCCTATGTGGATCAGGTCTACGACGGGCTCTTGAAGAACGGGGTGAAGCCCTTTGTAGAAATCAGCTTCATGCCGAAGAAACTGGCCTTTAATCCGGATTCTCTCCATCCATTCTGGTACAAGCCGAATGTCTCCCCGCCGAAGAGTATGGACCGTTGGGATGGCCTGGTGAAAAACTTCGTCCAACATCTTGTCGACCGCTACGGGATTGAGGAGGTCTCAACCTGGTATTTCGAAGTATGGAACGAGCCCAATATCGATTTTTGGAACGGCATTCCGCGGCAACGTTCCTACTTTGAACTCTATGCGCACACTGCTCGGGCTGTAAAGGCAGTGAGCCCGCGACTACGCGTCGGCGGTCCTGCAACCGCAGCCGCGGCCTGGATCGACGATTTCTTGAAATTCGCTTCGCAGAACAAGGCTCCGGTGGACTTTGTGTCCACGCATGGGTATGCGGACGACACGGTCGAGGATCTGTTCGGGACCCATGAGGCCATCCCCATGGATGAGCGTGTGTGCCGCGCGGCTGCAAAGGTGAAGAGCGAGATCAATGCTTCAGCCTATCCCGATCTTCCGCTGATCTGGTCGGAGTGGAATGCCCAGGGCATGCGCGGCTCGCACGATACCATCTTCATGGGGCCGGCATTGGCCAATACGATTCGCCAGTGCGACGGGCTGATAAACATGCTTTCCTTCTGGACATTCTCCGATGTGTTTGAGGAGGGCGGTCCGATTGCAAAGCCATTTGATGGACAGTTTGGTTTGAGAGCCAAGGGTGGCATCGACAAGCCCATCTATTACGCATACGGCCTTCTTCATAAGCTCGGCGATCAACGGCTTTCCAATACATCCCGGGACATCATCGCAACGAAGACGGCAGATGGAGGAATGGCAATTGCCGCGTGGAATCTGACCGACCCTGGAGAAAATGGGGTGACGCGCACAATGGATTTTCAATTTCTTCATCTATCGCCGGAGGCAAATGTGAGCATTGAACGCATCGATGAGGATCACGGAAATGTGCTCAAGCAATTTGCCGCGATGGGCCAGCCGCTCGATCCGACTCCGGATCAAGTTGAACTCTTGAATCGTGATTCGGCACTGGCTTTGCCGGAGCGGACGAAATTGCGCGCTGGCAAGATGAGGCTGAGATTGACACCCAATACTCTTGCGTTGATAATCATTTACCCGTGATTACTCGAAGGCCTCTTAGATTACTCTTGCAACCTGGCACGGAGCACCGTCTTGCTCGGCGGGACTTCGTGCAGCAAGAGCTCTGTTGCCTGAACCAGTGGGTTGGCATGAAACCAGCGTTGCGCCGCGTTATCGTGAAGAAGATTGAGGAGCGCGAGCAGCGACATGCCCTGGTGATGTGCCATCCATTCGCGAACTAGATCGGGCTTGCCGGGCGTGGTTGAAAAGTCTGCTGCCTCGTAAAAGCCAAATGCCCCGACCCATCCCGCTGTGGCCATGCGGTGCAGATTTCTGAGTGCCGCAAGGGAATCGGTATTGATTGCAAGGAAGGTGGAGTACGGCGAGATGATGGGGCCAGCGGTGGCTTCTGGAGAAAGAGCAAGTCGGGGCACGCCGTAAGCCTGGTAGTGATAATGACCGGCATGGTCTTTTCGCGAGGCGCCAGATTCGGAGATTCCCCAAGGGATGTCGAGAGAGCGCGTGAAGGAACGCTGCACGCGAACACATGCGGCAAGGGTGCGGGAGATCAATGTGTCGGGATAGCTGCGCATCCAGATTGCAGGCATCAAGTACTCGAACATAGTGCCAGTCCAGGAGAGAAGAACGAACTCTCCTCCCGCAAGGGCATGGTCTCTGCCCAATTTGAACCAGCTTTGCTGAGGAATCTGATCGCGCGCAATGGCCAGGAATGTGGCAATGCGAGCCTCCGATGCAATCAGGTCATAACATGCATCGTGTAGCTTTTGCGCCCGCACATCGTATCCAATAGATAGCAACCTGCGCCCCGGATCGGCTAGGAATGCGAAGTCCGTGTCTTGTGCCAATCGTTCGGCGTGCGTTGCGATGGCACGAAGAGCTGCGGCTTGATTGCGAAGCCGGCGGGTCGCTGCGGGAAGCGACCCCTGGAGTTGTGCGGCAAGGGTTGCAAGCGAAGGGTCGCTCGCGGGGACTCGAGCCAGGCTATCCCCGAGGGCCACGGAGAACGCTGCGGCATCTTCAATTGCAAGCGTAGATGCATGTGGGCCGAGGTCGAGGCCAGGCAAGTCGCGAAGCGGCGCAAACTCGGGAAGCAACCATGGGGTATAGTCGCTCAGCAAGGCGAGGATTGCGCTGATACGACTCTGCGCCTCGGCAACCAACCATGGATCGATGTGAGAACCATTTGGGGATGCGACAGTTGCAGAAAGTGCAGTAGCCGCGGGCGAAAGCCAATCAATCCACTCTGCTAAGCCCGCCGAATCGGAAGGCAAAGGAAGGCGACCAATCGGGGTTTTTCCACCTCCGTTGCATCTCATGCTATCCAAGAAAACACGCAGTGCGGAAAAAAGGTGAAGTGGAAGGATCGGCTTGCCGACAAGAGCAAGAGCACCCGATCGCAGCGTATAGAGCGATGCGACCAGGTTCCCACTGTCAACCGAGGAGATGAAAGGTGCTCGATCCAAAGGATCGAGCGTTTGTGTGTCGTACCAGTTGAACAGGTGCCCTCGATGTTTCTCCATGCGCGCGATCGTGGCAAAGGTGAGATTGGTCAGGGATATGAATTCCGGCACCGTGAGGAATCCAAATTCGCACGCCGCCTGCCGAGCATTCAGAAGAAGGCCGAGATTGGTAGGCGAGACGCGTGCCGCTTCGAGTTGGTCGTCTTCTTCAACATTGTCTGGGATGAGGTAGTTGTGTTGCGCATCGCCGAATTGGCGAAAATAGCGCCAGATGCGTAAAGCATGGCCGAGCAAGAATGCTCGCTCCGCAGAGTCGAGGCGCTGGCTTTGAGGGGGTGGGGATGCATTCAGCCAAGCTGTTACGATGCCGGAAAAGCCCCACACGAGAAGGATCGGTGCCGCAACCAGCAGCGAGTAACGTCCATCGGGTTTTGCGATGAACACGAGCGGTGCAACCGCGATGGCGAGCAGTGGCGCCAGCAGCATATAGCGATCAACTGCCGTACTCCCTGAAGTCCCGGTCTCCGCTTGGGCAGCGGTCTCCCATTCCAGCAACCGCTCGCCGGTGATGAATCTGCGAATTAGGGCGCGAAAGATTGCGTCGAGAGAGAGCAATGTCTGATGGGGAAGAAAGACAAGATTCAGTAAAGCGGCCAATGCTGCCTTGGAAAAGCCTGAAAGCACCTCGCCCACGCTCCCTTTGCGGCCACTCAAGAGTGCCCGGCCAAGTCCGAAGAGGAGTTGAACGAAAGTCGGAAAAGCGAGCAGGCAGAGGGGGACAAGCGTCCAATATAGCGGCCCTCCGGAGAGGCCGATCCAGCCCGCTACAAACAAAACGAATGTAAATGGCTCGACGAGCGAGCGGCGGAGATTGTCGAATATCTTCCAGCGCGCAACCGCGGAAATTGGATTTCGTACAGAGTGACCGGATTCATCCCGAACACGTGAAAACATCCATTGTGCGATCTGCCAATCACCGCGTACCCAGCGATGCTTCCTACGGTTGTATGCACTCAAATGGGAAGGGTAATCGTCAATTAGCTCGATATCGCTAGCCAATCCCACGCGTGCGTATGCGCCCTCAATCAGATCGTGACTCAGCAACGAGTTGCGGGGAAAACGGTGGTTGAGAACCGCATGGAGCGTGGCTGCCTCGTAAATTCCCTTGCCAGTGAAGATTCCTTCGCCATAAAGATCCTGATAGGCATCGGAGATAGCGCGGGTGTAAATATCGAAGCCGCTTTGGCCAGAGAAGATGGAGGCCATGCGCGAACGCGATGCGGAACTGACGCTGACCCCGATGCGCGGCTGGAGGATGCCGTATCCGCAAACGACGGTACGACTTTCCGGATGAATCACAGCTTGGTTCAAAGGATGTGCGATAGCGCCGATCAGACGGGCGGCGGCGCCGCGCGGAAGTTGTGTGTCGGAATCGAGAGTCAGCACGTAGCGAGTATCCCGGAGTGCCCCAATCCGGCCGGCTTTGATGGGAAATGCATCGAACTCCCCTGCGAGCAGCTTGTTCAGGTCGAGGAGCTTGCCCCGCTTGCGCTCCCAGCCCATCCACACACCTTGGCGTACGTTGGATATGCGGTGACGGTGAAGCAGAAGGAATCCTCCGCCGCTCGAAGCGGAGTATCTCCCTTCGAGTTCGTCGACTAGCTGACAGGCCAATTGGACAAGAGGATGCGAGTCATTGGCGCGCGGTTTGCTGATTGAATCGGGTAGATCCGTGAGAAGTGCGAAGTGGAGATTCTGATCTCGATTGGCAAGAAAACGAACCTCGAGATCGTTGACAAGTGTTCGCACTTGCGCTTCGCTCGGCAAAAGAGTTGGAACTGTGACAAGTGTCGTGCAATCCGAGGGAATGCCTCGACTGAAATCGAGTTTTGGAAGAGGGAAGGGATCGAACAGGGCGGTGACTGAGTTGTTCACGATCTCCACTGCGCACTGCATGGCAGGGAGAAAGAGCAAAAGCGCGGTGGCAAGGCCCCCAATAAGTGTGGAATGCGCCAGGGGCAACAACATGAGGGCAGCGATGAAAAGAATCGCGATGAGTTCGATTCCGTTGATGAAAAAATCGTCTGCGTGTGCACGGATGAAAGTGCGTACACGTTCGATGAATGGTGGGTGGAACTCCGTGCGTGCCGCAAGCATTGGCAGGCCCTTGTCGATGAGGTAGTAGCCAACATGGATGCGGCGCAGCTGGATGCGGGGGTCCTTCGCGGAATGCAGTGTGCCTTCGCGAGCTAACTCGAGTGCAGCGTGTGCAACCTGGGACTCGCTGCAATCGGAGTGGCGCGCGATAGAGGCGACACGCTGTCGATAGATTTCCCGGCTCTCGAAATCCATCGCCGCATAAGTCTGCGCGGGGTCCTGCCGAAGCACCGCATCGAAGACAATAAGAGGTTCAATCAGCGCCACCCAGTCGGCATTGGTGATGGAGCGGAGGGTCGCGATATGTGCTGAGACTGAACAAGGGAGTGCCGAATCCTGAGAGAGAGCAAACGCACGGGTCTCGGCTAGCAACGATTCGAGCACGACGAATCCCAGGAAAGGCGAGACGTTCCAAAGCTCATTCACTAGGAGGGGTTCGTGTTCCTGCAGTTTCTGGATGAACAACTGGAAAACTGGCGCCGAGAAATCTCTGCCGGCGCCGCGAAGAAACGCTGCAGCGACGGCCGCGGCCCGGGGCTCGTCCTGTCCCTCGGGAAGTAGAATTCGCGGGAGAGTGGCCACGGTTTTCAGCTGCTGGAAGATGCCTCCCATGGCCGACCGCAGTAGGCGGACCGATGCCTGCAATTCAAGCAGCGCTGGATTCGAATTCTCGGCCATCTGTGTTCCGCCGCGCAGAGCCAGATTGCGTAAAAGCTGTTTCAATGCCAGCCGAGCAGCGCGAACCCTGGCTGGAAAGGTACCGGGTGTCAAAGGGCGATCCACGACCTCCCAAGTTGCGGCGGCACGAAGCGCTTCCTGCGCTTCGGCCGAGAGCGATTGCTGAGTTCCCAGGATGGTTGCAGTTTGCGTCATGGACCTCACCTGTAATTGGCGGCTTGCATTTCAAACATGGAGGCGTAGCGGCCACCAAGCGCGATTAGCTGAGAGTGACCACCTTCTTCGACAATCTTGCCGCCTTCCAGCACCACGATTCGATCGGCCATGCGGACTGTAGAAAACCGATGTGAGATAAGAATAGCCATCTTGTCCCTCGTTAGTTCGGCAAAACGCTGAAAGACCTCGAGTTCGCTTCGGACGTCGAGGGCTGCCGTAGGTTCATCTAGAATGAGTAACTGCGCGTCGCGTAGATAAGCGCGAGCCAGAGCCAGTTTCTGCCACTCTCCTCCTGAGAGGTCAACACCGGACTCAAAGCGGCGACCTAGCATCTGTTCATAACCGCCATCGAGCTTTGCAATTACACCTGCTGCCAAACTTCTCTGAGCAGCATCTTCAATTTCTTCCACTGTGTGGGTCACTTCGATGCGCCCAACAGCGATGTTATCTCTAGCCGTCATCTCGTAACGCATGAAGTCCTGAAAGATGACTCCGATCTCGGCGTGGAGTTGAGCCAAATCGTATTCCCGCAGGTCGATGCCATCCAAGAGAATTACGCCTTCGGAAGGATCGTAGAGTCTGGTGATGAGCTTGACGATGGTTGTTTTCCCCTGGCCATTCTCACCAATCAAAGCCACACGCTCACCAGGTCGAAGCGTGAAACTGAAGTCGTCCAGTACAGGCCGGCTTGTGCCCGGATACATGAATGACACGTGGCGAAACTCGAAACCTTGCGCCACCGGGCAAGGCACTCTGAGACCGTTGGGCTTGGACTGAACAACCGGCTCCATCCTGAAGAATTCCAGCAGATCGGTGAGAAATAGCGCCTGGTCGGCTACGCCTGCGGCGGTCGAAAATGCGAGCTGAATATTACCCATGGCCTGCATGATCGCAGTGGTAATCAGAGTCAGGTCGCCAATGCTGTAGCGGCCCTGGATGGTGCGATAAATGCTGTATGCATAGGCTCCGTAATAGCCGAGTTGACCCACGATGGCCAAGAGACCGCCCCAGAAGAGCCGCCGTTTGTTCAGCGCGACATTCTCTTCGTAGATACTCTTCGAGAGACCAGTGAAGCGCTCGGTAAGATAGGCGCTGAGGTTGAAGAGCTTGATTTCCTTCGCTGCCTCTTTGCTCCCGCCGACTTGGCGCAGGTAATCCATCTGACGGCGAGTAGGGGTCTGACGGAAGTTCTTGGCATATGTAAGGAACGCAAAGTGGCTCTCTGCGAGAAAAGCCGGCACGATGCCGGCCACCAGAAGCAAGAGGAGAAAAGGAGAGTAGCGGATGAGCACAGCAGAAAAGGCTGCAGCGGTAACGCTTTGTTGGATAAGACGCCCCATCTGCTGGATCATGGCAAGACGATCTGTGGCCTGCACGCGCGCACGCTCCAAACGATCGTAGAAAACTGAATCCTCGTATACAGTCAAGTCGAGAGCGGCGGCCTTTCGCATCACCTCCACGCTCACGTGATGCGTGTAGCGATCCGCAAGCAGATTGTCGAAATAATCCACGGTTCGCGACAGTATCCCTGTAGTTACAGCGAGCGCCATTTCCGTCCCTACCAGCCACCAAAAGTTGCGAGGCAAGTCCTGATGCATGCGGATGCGATTCACACCATCGATGATGAACCGGGCAACGATGCCAATGGCGACGGGAAGAAAGGAAACCACGATGCGAATCGTGATATTCCAGGACACAACGGCCGGACCGGATTCCCAGACGAAGCGGAGTACAAGAGGGACATTCTTGAGCGCGCTTATCCGGTCGCCCCAGGCGCTCCCGACGCCTTGCAGGTGATCGGTTCGCCCGCCTTCGGATTTGCCCGCTGTGTTTGATTCCTTCGTGTTCGACAAGGTGATTTGCTCCGAGATGGCGCAGATGCTGGGTTAAGATGGGCCGTGAAAGAATGGGCCAAGTCGGTGAAACATGGCTTTCCTGAGATTTCAACCGTATGCGGCGTCTATTCTTCCTTTTCATGTAATGCGATGCGCGACTGACAAGGATCGTTGTTTCTCGGGGGCGCAATGCGGAAAAGGACGCATGACATTCTTGCTGGAAACCGACCAACAAGCTCATTATGCAGGTACCTCACTTCGGATGAGTCTTTCCATGTGAGTCGGTGGATGGCTCACTGCTCTTGAATCCAGCGTTTGCCATTCCGCGCTGAGCCACTGGATTCTGCATGAATGTGTCCCACACAAATCCAGTCCGTGCGTTCTCGGCCATGAGCATTGTTATGCCGATATCGATGCCGATTACATCGGTGTCGTACCACTCAGTTAAGGGATTGAATGCATCCACGAATCCGTATCTGCACCAGGCCCGAGGGTAGTAGTCATGGATGGTTCGCAACACTCGCAAGGTTGCGTCAGGCAAAAACGGCAGCGATCCTCCGGCAGCAGCGGGAACAATCGTTCCATCGATCGGTCCCATGGCCGGAGGGCCGCCCCAGGCGACATATCCGTGTTCGGAATCCGAGGCGGTGATTCCCCAGAGAGCATTGCTGTAGTCGGAAAACTGACCATTCAATTCCAGGCAGAAACGACGATGGACGTCGGTGGCAAGGATGGAGTTCTGGAAGTAGTCAGCGAACTGGTCGCGCTTGTGGCGGAAGTCAAACCATGCTTGAGAGTACTGATGCACAAACAGCGGCGCGAAAGATCCCACATAGCGCATCCCGTCGTATTCGAAGATGGTTCGTTTCCAGGCGAACCATGCTTCGCTCTTCAGCGGGTGCGAGGCAGACCCCAGTCCGAGTAGGTAGATCATCATCAACTCGCTGTAGAAGTCCCACCGGGAAGAGATGAAGCCGAGTTCCGGTGTCCACCCGTGGGATACGATCGATGTGTCTTCCGCGACCCATGTCCAGTCCACGCGATCGAAAATGGCGTTCGCCAAATCGGTGATGGTCTTGTCTTTGAAATGTTGGAGGCAGGTAAGCACGCCGCAGAGCAGAATGGCCGTATCGACGGACGAAACCTCGGAGTCCCACATCCGCTCTCCCGTGTCCATGTTGGCAAAGTGAAAAAAGAAACCGCGATGAGTGGGCAACTTATGCCAAAGAAAAGATAATGACTTGATGACCCGCAAGCGAGCCTCGGCATAGCTGACAAAACCGCGCTTCTCTCCGATGCAAATTGCCGTAAGGCCAAACCCTGTCGATGCAATGCTGGCAGCAGTCGCGGTATCCTTGGTGCGTACGTTGCAGCGGTCCTTGATCAGCCCCGTCTGGGGGTTGCATTGTTCCCAAAAGAAGAGGAAAGCTGAATGTTCAAGGTCATCCAGAAGCTGTTCATCTCGTGGCCCGAATGACACCGCACCCGAGTCGCTCTCTGGGACGGTCTCCCCTCTCGGCTGCCTTATCGCAAGCGCATCGAGGGGAGTCGAGACGCTTGGAGAAAACGGCGCAGCCAGGCCAATTACCGCGATCTTGCGCAACAACTCTCGCCGCGATCTGTCGGCCTCCCTAAAAGAGACGACCTTGCAAATCTGAAATGGATTCATTTGATTGAAGTTGTGCGATATCACGGCGCCTGTTCTTCCAGCCACATAGCGGGTCATCCGACAAAGTCGCGGACAACCGATTAGATGCACTTGAATGCAAAGCGATAAGGATCAATGGACAGCCAACCTGACCGATTATGCGTCAAACCCACTTAGGTGCGATTGGATGGATGCGAAGCGCAGGAATATTGTTGTATGGGCGGTCATTGTCTCGGCGCTAATCGCCGTGCTGCTGGCGCGCAAACATCAATGGCGATCGGGTGCAATGAGAATTGAAGGCGCGGTCGTTCGCCGCGACGACGATCCGCGAAAGCAGGTCCCTATTTCGGGAGCCATGGTTACCGTGTCGAACGGAACAAAGAGCGCATCCACCCAATCGGATGCCTCCGGCTATTTCAAGGTGAGCTTGCGAGGTGTTGTCTGGCCCGGGCAGACTGCGATGCTGAGTTTTCGGCATCCGGACTATCAACCCCTTGACATGGAAATGGAGACAAGCATCCGATTGTCCCCTAATCGGCTGTATGTGGCGGCTATGGTACCGATTGCCCAGAAGCCCTATGAACCAGCGGTTGGCCCGGCCTCTGTCGTCTCCAATGTCCGGGTTCGATATACAGTGAACTCCCAGACTGAAGTCAATCTCGGAAGCGCGGTGAAGACATTCCAAGTTGTCAATCAGGCGAATGTGCCTTGCAACGGCAGGCGCCTGTGTTCACCCGATGGAAGTTGGGCTGCATCCACCGGGTCTGTGTCGTTGGACGCCGGAAATGGAAACGAGTTTCGTAATGTTAGGGTCTCGTGTATCGCCGGGCCTTGCCCCTTTACACGCATCGATGCAAGCCGAGTCTCCAATGGCAGTCGAACAATCACGGAGTCTGCAATCGATTGGTCGGATACAGCCACGTTTCTGTTGGAGGCCGAAGTGTTTCATACGGCGTTGAGCTCCCGTGTACGCGAATCCTATCCAGCAATCTTTGGCCGTGTCCTCGACTTCACACTGCCGCCGACCGAGGAAGGAGTGAGCCTGGAGGCCGAAATTGGCGGCGTACCGATGGTGTTCCCCTTGGGACTCGATCTGGATCTGAGTTGGGCCGCTTGCACTGTCCGAGAGACACCTGAAGAAGGCAAGAAAAGCATGGCTTACCGCTGCGAACTCAAGCCGGGGTATACGTTCTGAACCCCGCCGGACTTCGAGTACAGATTAAGAGACAATGGCTGTCGTAAGATCGACTACTCCAAGATAGCCACCGAGTCGGGTGCCAGGCTTATCGACCCGTCGACGAGGTTATTGCCTTCTTGCGATGTGAGTAGCAGACGATTAGCCTCAGGCACCTCAAGGATCCGCGCATTCAGCCCGAGGTTGCACGCCAACGTGATCGCCCCGTGTTTCATAGTGAACCATTTGTCGTGCTCGGAGAAGTGAACGTGCGTTTGTCGATCATGAGTGGTATCGAATTGCAGGGCCACCTTCCGCAGCCTAATCAAATTGCGATACCACCTCAACATCTCCGCGTGTGCTCCCTCGCCAGCCTCGCTCCAGTTGAGCTTTGAATTCTCGAATGTTGACCGCGCTCCGGGTTCGGGGATCGAATCGGGGTTCCATCCAAATGCCTTGAATTCCTTCTTGCGGCCAATCGAAACGGACTGCGCCATCTCCGGATCGTCATAGTCGACGAAATACTGAAATGGCGACGACGCAGCCCATTCTTCGCCTTGAAACAACAACGGTACAAACGGACTCATCAAAACCACAGCTGCTGCGATCTTGGCCCGAGCGAAGCCGACTGTTTCGCATATCCTGTCTCCCAAAGCTCGGTTTCCCACCTGATCGTGATTCTGAATGAACCCGAGGAATCTATCTTGTGTCAAGCCTTCGGCGGGCCGCCCGTGGATGCGGTCCCGAAACTCCGAGAAAATGCCGTCGTATACAAAAGTGTGCTCCACGGCTTTCGCCAACTGGGACAACTTGCCGAAGTCTGCATAGTAGCCTTCGTTCGGAGCGCCATTCAAGACTGAAAACAGAGCATGATGAAAGTCATCGCTCCATTGCGCTTCCATACCAAGCCCGCCAAGCTCCCTTGATGTTACAACCCGCGGGTCGTTCAGATCGCTCTCCGCAATCAGAACAAGTTTCCTGCTCAATTGATTGCCAAGATCCTCCACCTCGACCGCAAGTTGCTCGAGAAAATGGATGGCCGACCTGTCAACGAATGCATGAACTGCATCCAGGCGCAGACCGTCCACATGGAAATCTCGCAACCACATGAGTGCGTTATCGCAAAAGAATCGGCGCACCTCGTGCGAACCCGCATCCTCCAGGTTCACGGCCCCTCCCCATGGTGTTCTGTGCGAGTCCACTACATAAGGACCGAACTGCCCCGTGTAATTCCCCACGGGCCCGAAATGGTTGTAGACCACGTCGAGAAGAACCGCGAGACCCTTTTCGTGCGCTGCATTCACAAAGCGTTTCAAAGCGTCCGGTCCGCCGTAGGACTCTTGCACCGCGAACAACGCCACACCGTCATACCCCCACCCGCGCCCGCCATCGAAGGAAGAAACGGGCATCAACTCTACATGGGTAACTCCCAGATCTGCGAGATAATCCAACCGGTCTATCGCGGCATCCAAAGTCCCGTCTGTCGTGAAGGTTCCGATATGAAGCTCATACACGACGCCACTGGGAAGTCCAGGCGCTCTAAAGTCGGCATCGCTCCACTCAAACGAGTCATGGCCGTATACCCGGGACATGCCATGAACTCCATTCGGCTGCGATAGAGAGCGAGGATCCGGATAGGGTGTCGAATCGCCGTCGATGCAATAGGCATAATCCGTACCGTCTCCGGCGGCCGGAACATCCAACCGCCACCACCCCCTTGGGTCCGGGCCTTGCATGGCGAGCGAGTCGGTGTTCACCTTGAGCATAAGAGTTGTGGCACGCGGAGCCCATACTTCAAATCGATGCATCGATAACCTCGGTATCTCGAATTAGCAGTGCGACTGGGAAGAGGTCAAATAGTTCCGCTGCTCGAATGCGCCCACCGGAGACGGTTGTTCCCGCGAGCAGATTCTTCCATGGGCCGCTGGGCAGGTTCAAGGTGGTTCCAGCCCAGTTCCCATGCAGCTTGAGCGGCCAGCGCGGAACACAAACTGCAACAGAATAGCCACGCAGAAAGCCAATCAAGTGCTCGCTCTTCGATCCTTCGGCCATAAGTGGCCGATAGCTTGCATCTTTGCCGAACCATTCTGGGTGCTTCCGGCGAAGATTGAGCGCGCTTTGCACAACCCACAGTTTCGGCATTCCGGACTCTGTCCTGCTCAGAATCTCCTCGATCGCCATGCCGGCTTGCACGTCAGACAACATCTGCCGTCGCAATTCGTAGCCCACTGTGCGCCGGTTATCTGGATCTACGAGGCTATGGTCCCAGAGTTCGCTTCCCTGATAGGTGTCGGGAATTCCGGGTGCGGTGAGTTTGATGAGCGTTTGCGCTAGACTGTTGACTCTGCCTGCATGGAGCACCGATTTCACAAAGTCCTCCAGCGCTTCAACAAACTCCTGAGATTCCATTATCCGCTCGATGTAACTGCGCAGAGCGTCTTCGAATGCAGTGTTCTGCTGCGTCCAACTAGTCTTCTGCTTGGCCTCGCGCGTGGCCTTCTCCATATATGCCATCAAGCGATCCTTGCTGATGGGCCACGCTCCAATCATCGTTTGATAAAGGAAATATTCGGTATTGGGATCCGGAAACTGCCCGGTTCGAAAGGGACGGTTCCTGCTCGACCAACGCTTCAGAAACGCCTTCCATCGATCGGGGATCTCGGTCAGCGTCGCCAATCGTGCACGTACATCGTCTGCACGTTTCGTGTCATGGGTAGAGAGCGTCGACATGGTAAGTGGCCGGGCACTTTGAATCTTCTCGCAATAGGCGTGAAATTCTGCCAGGGTTACGCCGTTGCTTCCCGGATCGCCGCCAACTTCATTCAGCCCGATCATTCGATTGAAGCAATAGAACGCAGTATCTTCCACACCCTTGGCCATCACTGGCGCAGTAAACTGTTGGAATCGCACCAGAAACTCGTTTTCATTTTCCCCTCGGACTCGCAAAGATAGGACATCCGCAATGAAATCGAAGAGACCGCTATCGAGGTCTGGTCTCTGCTCTTTGGCCTGCGTCACGGCCATTGCAATACAGATTCGATCCTCGTCGACAATCCGGTCCCGTTCCGCAACAACATAAGTCCGGTAAACAGGAAACGATGCTGCTAATTCTCGCAGCGCTCGCCGTATCTCGGCTCGTGTATGGTCCCGCCGGTCACGATGACGTGCGCAGATCCTTACAAAAATGTCGGTAAGACGATTGACATCGCTGCCCAGCGTCTCGTGCTGAACGTCGAGCTTCTTCGCACGCGCTAGGGTCTTGAAATCCTCAAGTTCCCCGGTGAACCTGCGATAGGTCTCGGTGATCTCCTTGAGACCATCCTCCCGCACCAGCAGGCCATTGCAAAGGTTCAGAAAATCGTATCCGCTGGTTCCTTGAATCGGCCAACTCTCTCGCCACTCCTCACCCGGTTCCAGAATCTTCTCGGCTACGATCCATGCACCGGGGGCCCGTCCGCGCAGACGCTCGAAATATTGTTGTGGATCGCGCAGACCATCGGGATGATCAATCCGAACCCCATCCAGAGTCCCATTCCGAAGCCATTCTAGAATTCGGCAATGAGTCGCTTCAAACACATGCTCTCGTTCCATGCGCAAGCCAATCAGATTCACCACATCGAAGAAGCGGCGGTAGCCCAGTTCCTGATCCGCCGTGCGCCAATAGGCAAGCCGATAGTTTTGCTGATTGAGCAACTCATCCAATAAATCGCAGTTATGGTTCAGTTCGTCCACCGCTACCTGAATTGCCTTGCATGCGTCTTGCTTCTCCTCGCACAGACGTTTGAGCAATTCAAAAATAACTTTCTTGTCCCGATGCCTTGCGACTGCGGACTCGCGGTCTGTCGAGCCCGGCGTCGGAAGCCGCGAGAAACTGTCGGCGATAAAGCCCAATAACTCATCCTTGGCCGCCTTTGCCGCAATGCGCAGAATCGTCGCAATCGATCGCGGCGTCACCGGCAGCGAATGGTCCATGTAGCGAATCGTAAAGAGTGTGCCGGTCTGTTCGAGCTTGATCTGCCCCGCGCTCAAAACCCGGCCGTAATGGTCTCCAAGCACAGGAATCAGCACTTTGTTTTGCAGCTTGACTTCATCCGGGTTCCAGTCGATGTCGAACCATTCCGCATAGCGGCTCGATGGGCCGTTCTCAAGCACATCCCACCAATAGTTGTTGTGCTGCCCAATCGCCATATGGTTTGGAACAATGTCCAATACCTGGCCAAGACCCAGTTCCTTGAGTCGCTTGCATAGCTTGTCAAGACCGGCCTCTCCACCTAACTCCTCGTTTGGCGTCTGATGGTCGACGACATCGTAACCATGCATGCTTCCAGGAACGGCCTGAAGATAAGGAGAGCAGTACACGTGCGAGACTCCGAGTGCATGAAGATAGTCAGCGACCTTTGCAGCATCTTCAAAGGTGAATCCAGCATGTAACTGAAGCCGATAGGTAGAGGTAGGTGTCATTTGCCGCCTTCAATGCCGTTCCAACAGAAAGTGACAGTCTTCCTTATAGCTGCTAGCCCGAGGATAATAACGTGTTGAATTGGTGCGCTCTCTTTTATTGTTTGCCTTTGCTGTGCGGTTTCGGGTTATGAGCGGAAACATGGTTCGCCGTTAGGCGCCACTCCGAAGGTAGATGCAGCCGGACGCGTTTGTGTCGCCTTACCCGGTAGTGGGATGTTGCAACCAAAGCCGCCGGCAGGGAACGGCGTAGCCATCAGCATTGTTCCAGCCCACCTCGTTCAACAATGGAAACCATTGTCCCGTCCTGGATTCCAAAGAGCGCAATGCATCGGTTCTCCGCTTCCTTGACGCCCCCCTGCCGCCCGGTCAGGTATCATCGGGGCAATACGTTGTGAGTCCATTTTTGTTTCACAAGAGGGAATCCCGGTGTCTGAAGCAAACGCATCTGCATTGGCGCAGCCGTCACTAGCGCAACCAGCCTCCATCCAGCGGCCGATCCGCGTCGCCCTTTTCGGCTTCGGAACCGTGGGCAGTTCGGTGGCCCGCATCCTGGTCGAATCCAAGCCGCAAGGGCTGGAATTGACCCACATCTTCAATCGCGGCGTGGCTCGCAAACGGGTCGACTGGATCCCGGACGTGATTTGGACCGAGGATCTCGACGCCGTGATGGCCTCGGATGTGGATGTGGTGGTGGAACTGGCTGGCGGCCTCGATCCTGCGGGCGGCTGGGTGCGCAGGGCTCTCGAAGCTGGTAAGAGCGTGGTCACCGCCAACAAGAAGCTGATTGCCTTCCACGGCGTGGAGTTGGAAAAGCTGGCCGCGGAGAAAGGCGGGCACCTCAAGTATGGCGCCGCCGTGGCCGGCGGCATTCCTGTGATTCCTGGTCTGGAACAAGGCCTTGCCGGCGACCGAATCCAGCGCATTGAAGGCATTTTGAATGGTACCTGCAACTTCATTCTCAGCAGGATGGAAGCTGGGGCGGAGTATGCCGCGGTGTTGGATGAAGCGCAAGCCAATGGCTATGCCGAGGCCGATCCCACCGAGGACGTGGGCGGATTCGACGCTCGTGCCAAGCTGGCCATCCTGATGCGCCTGGCGATGCGAGCGGAGGTCAATCCCGAGGAAATCGTACCCCGGCCCATCACAGCGGTCTCGGCCGTGGATTTCAGCTATGCGCGGGACTTGGGCTGCACTATCCGGCAGATTGCCCGCGCCGAACGCACCAATGGGCACGTGGCTGCGACCGTGGGTCCCATGCTGGTCGATGTGCATTCTCCGCTGGCCTGGTCGCGCGGCACTGAGAACATGGTGATCTTCTCTGGCCACTATGGCGGCGACGTGGTGTTTTCAGGCCACGGCGCTGGCGGCCATCCCACGGCGGTCGCGGTGGTTAGCGATCTGCTCGCGCTGGCGCACGGTTCGCGCCGGGTGGAGTTGCCTTCGGCTGTGGCCGCGGTCGACGGCGAGTTTGAGGTCCCGCACTATATCCGCTTCCGGGTCGACGACCGGCCGGGCATCGTGGCGGAGATCACCGGAATCCTGGCCCGAGAGCGCATCAATATCCGGGCCATTGTGCAGAAGCCGGGATATCCGCAGCACTCGCTGCCCTTTGTGGTGACCGTGGAGCCCTGCAAGGCCTCAGCCATGCAGCGCGCTTTGGCCAGCATGCGCACCATGAATTGCCTGCTGGAAGACCCGCTCGATCTGCAGATGCTGGAGTAACGGAAGGCTGGGAACAAGGCTCGGAATTCCGTGGTTTCCCAGATCCCAGATGCGGGACCTGGGAAACCCGCGTGATTCGGATCTCTGAAACCCGAAAGCCGAAATTCCCGTTCCCAGCGTATGCTGGGGGCAAGCAAATTCCGGGTGGAAGGGCGGACGATGATCCAGACGGCTTATCGATGCGAGATCTGTGGGGCCGAGAGTCGGAATCCCAAGGGATGGGTCGCCATCCAGTGTGCCGATGCAAAACTGACCATCTACAAATGGAGTCCGGAAGTTGCCGATGCTCCGGACATGTTGCACTATTGCGGCGAAGCGCACGCCCAGGTCTATATCAGCCGCTGGCTCGAATCCCCCTGCGGGTAGCGTCTGCCTCCCAGGCAGCACTTATGGAGGGAGCAGGGGCTTTCAAACCTCATGAACCACTTTGCTTCTCAATTCGAAAGTAGAATCAGCCCGCTTTCTTCACCGGTGCAGGCCCAGTCGACTCTCGGATCACCAGTTCCGGTGCCATCACGATCTCCGAGGCGCATTCCTTTTCCTTGTCGGCGATCCGGCAAAGCAGCACCTGGGCTCCGCGCTTGCCCATCTCCAGCAGCGGTTGGCGCACAGTGGTCAGCGACGGAGTGGAGTACGCTGCAGATTGGATATCGTCGAAGCCCACCACCGACACATCGCCGGGAACCGTAAGGCCCGCATCCTTGAGGGCGCGAATGGCTCCAATGGCCGCAATGTCGTTGAAGCAGAAAACGGCGGTGAAGTCGCGGGTTCTCTCCAGCAGCGCCTGCATGGGCTTGTGCCCGATCTCCGGCGCCATGGGGTGGTAGCCGTCCTTCATTGACCAGCCGGCGCTGTCGATGCGTACCACCAGCGAAGGGTCAAGCTTGAGGTTGATCTCCCGCGCCACCTGCTGAATGCTCTCCCAGCGGAATTCCGAGTCGGGAATGGCGCGCGGGCCGCGCATGAAGGCGATGCGGCGATGGCCAAGCGCGTAGAGATGGCTAAGTGCCTGCTCCACGGCCAGATGGTGGTCCAAAACGATATTCGTAACGTTTTCCGCTTTGCTGTGTGCCGAGATGGCCACCACCGGAACCGGCACATCGATCTGATCGGCCGGCGTGTTCAGCAGCAGAAACCCGTCCACCGCGCGCTCCACCAGCATCCGCGGGTACTTCTCAATCAATTCGCGCTTCCAGTCGTGGCAAGCCGTGAAGTAGAAATAATGGGCGTCGGTCAGCTCCCGCACCACCCCGCTCATGACGCGGGTGAAATAGCCTTCGCTCAAGTCGGGGGCAAGCACTCCCACACTCATGGAGCGGCTCTGGCGCAGCGACCGGGCAAAGTAATTCGGTCTATAGTTGAGCCGCGTGGCTGCTTCCATCACCCGGTTCCGGGTCTCCTGAGGGATCGACTTGGCGGAAGGGGAATTGTTCAGGACCAGCGAAACCGTGGTCTGCGAAAGTTCCAGGTGCTCGGCGAGCATCTTCAGGTTGACATGTCCTGGCGGCGTTACGAGCGTTCCCTTTGCCATAATCGAGTTTTAGCACGTTTTACTGAATCGGGAAACACGTTTCCTCGCTAGTCAATCGATTTTCTACCGATTTCTGTGCTAGGGCGGCACGAGGAAGGGATTTCGCCCTGGGAGATAGACCAGAATGAGCCGCGGCGCTTGGCGGGCCAGCTTCCCGACCTTCGTCAAAAAAGTCGGGAAACTGATCGTGTTCGGCTATAGCGATTCCAGAATGACTGTACCCAGGAACCGCAGCGCTCAAGTCGACGCGACCCCAAGGAGCGGCGACCCTGCACGACGCAAGATAGGGCACACCTATTCTGGAATCGCTCTAGAATCCGGCCCGTAAATCCTGTTTGGTGGCTCCCCACCCCTGCAGCGCTTTGTACTGCAGCGGTGGGAACCACTGTCACTGATTGGGACCGGGTCAATTGGGCTCCTGTCAGTCGCAAGTGGGGCAACGGCGGCGGAACTGGATCGGGATACGGTTTGGACCGGGGCGCAGCGCCCAGGTCCTTTCATCGAATACAAAGCTGCCTGTCAGCGTTCCGGGAAGGGTGACGAGCACATTTCCAAAACCTCCCTGGCGACTGAACTCGACCTTGATCGTGCCCTGCGGATGCGGGTAGGCCGCGGTAAAGGCCGGCAACAGGCCGGGGTGAGGTGTAATGCGAACCGTGGCGAACCCGGGACTCCCGGGCTGGATCCCGGCCACAACCGACAGCAAGTCGTAGATGGGGTGAGCCGTCCAGGCGTGAGAGTCGGAGCGCGTATTGCCGGGGACCTCGGGCCAGGTGCTGAAATGCAGCGGCAGCAGTTTGCGCCACGGAGCCAAGGAATCCAGGTAAGCGTCGCCAAGGCCGGCATGTTCCAGGGCCCTGGCCAGGTAGAAGCGGAAGTAGTAAGACGCAGCCAGAACTCCGCCCGGCGCCGTTCCCGGCTCGATCGCCAGCATCTGCCGCAGAACGCCTTTCTGCCGGTCTTTGGGAATGACGTCGTAAAGCACCGCCAGGATGTTGGCCTGCTGGCTGAAGGTCTTCTGGTCGGGGTTGTCGGTGATCATGCCGCGGGCCGGAGCCCAGCACTTGTCGAAGAGCCCGTTGCGGACGCGAAACGCCCTGGACTGGTACCGGGTCGAGAGCACCTGATCTCCCAGCGACTTCTCCAACTCCGCCGCATCTTCTATGGCTCCCAGGTACTCGAGCGTGGTGACGCAAGACTCCCCATTGGCGCTGTAAGAGGGCAGCGTGCCAGTCGGCACCCAGTCGATAAAGCTCCACCACGGCAGTTCGCGCAACAGCCCGTCGGGCTGCTCGTATCTGGCAAACCAGTCCAGCACCGTCCGCGTTCCGGGCAGGGAAGCGCGCACGGTTTCCGGGTCGGGCCGGTACATCCAGTAGTCGTGAACCATGCCCACCCAAAGCAGAGAAAAGGTGGGAATCGTCTGCGGCAGGGAACTGGGATAGCGGCTGCGCGTGATGCCCTCCGGCAAGCGCGAGTCGTCGAATGCACGGATCGCCTGTTGAGCCAGGCGGGCGTCGCCCGTCACAGCATAGGAGATGAGCGCCTGCACCCGCGTGTCACCCACATATTGCAACTGCTCGTAGTAAGGCGTGTCCATGTAGGTTTCATGAGCATCGAGCCTTGCGGTGCGCCAACTGATCTCCCAGATCTTGTCCAGGTCGGGCTGACCGGTCTGAAACGTGGCGCGCTCTTGAAACGGATAGGCGGTGAACTGGGCTGTGAGGGACTCCAGTAGCAGGGGCTCAGCGGCGGTCTGGATATCGAGGTCTAGATAGCGCCAGGTGCGCCACCACAGCGGCTCGAAGCTGCGGTGCTGGCCGCCGTCGGGCAAGAAGGTGTCGCTGAGGCCCAGGGCTACGCGACCGGCGATTTCGTCGCGGTCGCCCTTGTGCTGGTCCTTGTCGTAAAGGGCCTCGGCATAGGTGAGAGTGATGCGGGAGCCCCTGCCGCCGGAGGCCAAGAGTCGGGGATAGGCAGTCGTAAGGGTTTTGCGGTCGAGGAGAATGTGGACGTGAACGCCGCCCGGAAGGGTAGCCGCCGCTCTGGGAAATGCCGCCCGCCCCGGCTGCTCCGCCCCGATCGTATCGAGGCTCACAATCTCTCCCGCGTCGGTCGGCGCATATTCCACGGCCGGCAGTGTATCCGGAACCAGTCCCCAGGGATTGTCGCCGGTAGTATCGGCCGAATGCGCCTTCCCGATGTCCGGATAGATGCTTTCACGGATGGCACCAGCCACGTTGAACCATTTATCTCCGCTAACCGAAGGGCCATTCCAGTTCCAGTCGTAGAGCGCGGCATTCAGCTCTTCGCCGGAGCCGGCGGCCATGTATTCGTTGAAGCCGTTGGTTGGGCGAGGCAGTGGCCGCTGCCCGGTTTCCTGCTCCACCAGCCAGCCCGCCGGGGTGCTGATCCCTTCCTCGCCGGTGACTTCGCTCTCCAGCAGAAAGGCGGTGCGATCGCTCATCTGCGCGATGGGTGCGTAGATGCCGAAGTTCCACACGGTTGCGGTGATCAGGTTCGCGCCGGCATGGAGCAGTGGGCCCACGTCGAAGCGCTCATAGCGCCAGTGGGTCAGGTCGCCGCGCGCCGGACCGTCGCCCACCCGGTGCCCGTTGACCCAAAGCTGAAAGCGGTTGTCGGCGCTGACGCGGATGGGGTAGCTGGCGGGAGCGGCCGCCAGATTGAGAGAACGACGGAAGTGCAGCACCAGGGGCTCGCGCAAAGGCGCCGTCGGATGCGTGACCCACGAGGCTTTCCACTCGTGATGGGGCAAGTCTGGCTGATCTTTGGGGCTGGGAGTCTGCGCCTGAAGCGCAACTGTGGCGAGTACAACGGCAAAACAGGTCAGAGCTGTACGCATGACGATCAGGCCTTCCGATTCTCAGTTCCCAAGCTTATCGGAAATGAGCGGTCAATAGACAGGGATCGCCCGACAGGGACTGGCGGTCTGGAAATCGGCACCGCGTTCTCTGCTGCGCCATGGCTTGGGCCGGTTCAACGCGGAGTGTTCTACCCTGAAGTTGAAAATCAACCGCCCAATAGGTGCCCGGTGCTGTCGCAGAAGAGAACAGAGTTGCAGAGATTTCACAATTCCAAACGTGTATGCGCTTGATTTTGCGGGGTTGTAACCTCTTGTTCATCTGGGCCCGGTAGCCTACAGGAGGTGAACGTACAAGTGCCTGAGATTCGCATCCCCCAAGTTCAAGTGCAGCCAGAACAGAGCCGCGTCGGCGAACCCACTGCGGCGACTCCGGCTAAAGCTTCTGAAGTCCGCGCCTTCCTCATGTCGCTCGGAAACTCCGCCGTTGCCGACCGCGGATTCTCCTGGCTGATGCTGCTTTGCGCCTTGTCGATCTTCGGGATTGTCGTCCTGATTGCCAGTGAGTTGGTACTGCGCTCTCACATGGCGTGGAATCAGTTTGGCTTTGGCTTCTTCTTTTCGACGTACATCGACCCGTTTTCCAAGCTCCCCATGTACTGGGATCCGGTCAACGGACACTTCAGCGCGCTGCCATTTGTGTTCGGCACATTGGTTTCCTCGTTTCTGGCCTTGCTGATGGCGGTGCCGCTGGCGGTTGGATTGGCCGTCTTCCTCACCGAAATGTGTCCCCAGGCCCTGCGCGGGCCGCTGGCCTTCATCACCGAGCTGCTGGCCGCCATTCCCAGTGTCATTTACGGGCTTTGGGCCGTGTTCATCCTGGTTCCCCTGCTGCGGGAAAACATCAATCCAGTGCTCATCAAGCTGCTGGGCTGGACGGGGTTCTTCTCCGACGATAATCCGACCGGACTGGGATTTGTTTCCGCCGGAGTGATTCTGGCCATCATGATTCTGCCCATCATCTCCTCGCTCACGCGCGAAGTCATGATGGCAGTGCCCGGTTCGCAGCGGGAAGCTGTGCTTGCCTTGGGAGCGACCCGCTGGGAGATGATCACCATGGGGGTGCTGCGCAATGCCCGCATCGGCATCGTCGGCGCCGTCATCCTTGGGCTGGGCCGTGCACTCGGCGAAACCATGGCCGTCACCATGGTCATCGGCAATACCCCGCAGATTCAGAAGTCCCTGCTGGCCAGCGGCGCATCCATGGCCTCGGTCATTGCCAATGAGTATGCCGAAGCCACCAGCGATCTGCATGTCAGCGCCCTGACAGAGATCGGCCTGGCGCTGTTTATAGTCACCATCATCGTGAATGCGCTGGCCCGCCTGCTGGTTTGGGCAGTGACCCGCGGAGCGCCGGCGCGGGTGCAATAAGCAGAGATCGGGTGTATGGAATCCGCGCGAGAGACCAGGGTCTAAAGGAATAGGGTGGAAAAGCTGAAGCAGCAAACACAAAACGACTTTCAAGCCCGATGGAGGGCGATGACCGATAGCGCGGCCACTGGGCTGGCGGTGCTATCCACTCTGTTGGTGATTGCGCCCCTGGTGGCCATCTTCGTCTACCTGGTTTTCAAGGGCGGCAGCTCGCTGAGCTGGGCCTTCTTTACCCAGATCCCCAAGCCTGAAGGCGAACTCGGCGGAGGCATGGCCAACGGCATCGTGGGTTCGTGCGTACTGCTTGCCATTTCCAGTTCCATCGGCATCCCCATCGGTATCGGCGGCGGCATCTACCTGGCCGAATTCGGCCGTGGAACCAGGCTGGCCAACACGGTTCGATTTACTGCCGACGTCCTCAACGGTTTGCCCTCCATCGTGATGGGCATGGCCATTTACTCGCTGCTGGTCTATCGGCAGAAGCACTTTTCAGCATTCTCGGGCGGCGTCGCCTTGGGTATCATGATGATCCCCACAGTCTGCCGCACCACCGAAGAAATGTTGCTGATGGTGCCCAATGCGGTGCGCGAGGCGGCTCTGGCCCTGGGTGTCTCCAACTGGCGATCGGTGCTCTCCATCACCGTCAAAACCGCTTCGCCCGGCATCATCACCGGCTGCATGTTGGCCTTTGCGCGCGTGGCGGGCGAAACCGCCCCACTGATCTTCACGGCCTTGGGCAACTCCAACTGGAGCATCAACCCAAACGAAGCCATCTCCGCCCTGCCTCTGCAGATTTACTACTATGCCCTGTCGCCCTACGATGACCTGCACCGGCTGGCGTGGGCAGGCGCGCTGGTGCTCATTATTTTGATTGTGCTGGCGGTTTCGCTGGTGCGGTACGTGGCCAGCCGCGGCGTACTGAAGGGAGCAAGTTAAGTGGGCGTTGGCATTGAGGTAACCACCCTGAACGCGTGGTACGGAACCAATCACACGCTGCAGGACATCAATTTGAACATTCCCGCAAACCATGCGACAGCCCTGATTGGTCCTTCGGGCTGCGGCAAGAGCACTTTTGTGCGCTGCCTCAACCGCATGCACGAGACCAACCCCATCGCACGCGTCACGGGCACCGTGCGCATCGGCGACCTGGACATCTACGCCGACGCCAAGCCAGTGGAGATCCGTCGCCGCGTGGGCATGGTGTTTCAGCGCCCCAACCCGTTTCCCACTATGTCGATCTACGACAACGTGGCGGCGGGGCTGAAGCTGAACGGTTTCCGGAACCACCGCGCGCTCGACGAAATTGTGGAGAAATCGCTCAAAAACTCGGCCCTGTGGGACGAGGTGAAGGACGATCTGAAGAAGAAGTCGGGCGCCAGCCTCAGCGGCGGCCAGCAGCAGCGCCTGTGCATCGCGCGCGCCTTGGCGGTCGATCCCGAGGTGCTGTTGATGGATGAACCGGCCTCGGCGCTTGACCCGGTGTCGACTTCGAAGATCGAAGACCTCATCTTCCAGTTGAAATCGCAGTACACTATTGTGATTGTCACCCACAACATGCAGCAGGCGGCCCGCGTCGCTGAAAAAACGGGCTTCTTCCTGAATGGCCGCATGGTCGAGTTCGATTCAACCCACAAGATCTTCACCAATCCGAGCGACAAACGCACGGAAGATTACATCACGGGCAGGTTTGGATGACGCGCATACGGTTCCAGCAGAGTTTGGATGAACTGAAGGAGAAGCTTCTTGTGATGGCGGGACTGGCCGAACAGGCCATCCAGCGCGCTATTGAGGCCTACCGTGTGCGCGACCTGTCGATCTGCGACCTCGTAAGCCGAAGCGAGATGGCCATCAATCGCCTGGAGCGGGATATCGACCAGACGGCCCTGGACCTGTTGGCGATGGAGCAACCCATGGCCATCGACCTCCGCTTCATTCTCGCGGTCATCAAGATCAATGCCGACCTGGAGCGCGTGGGCGACGCAGCCAAGAGCATCAGCG
>CAZLMY010000045.1:0-36412 GCA_964560845.1 uncultured Occallatibacter sp.
CAGTTGAGGTCCGAGGTCTCCCAGGTGCCCAAAGGCGAGGCACCTGGGGCACCCATCGTGATCTGTGAGCCGGCAAAAGCCCCGCGCTGCTCCGCATCGGTATCAGGTAGACACGGCACCTCCGCTGCTCATCCCTGCGCACATCGGCGGGTGGCCCCGGTCTCTAACCAAAAGCGAGGGTGCCCCCGGTCCCTCGCTTTTGGGGACCGGGGAGGGTGTCCGCACTTTTCCCGTCGAGCCGAAGCGAAGTACCATTGGACTCCATGAAAGGCCAACGCATCCGCTATCAGCAAACGGGCGAGTTTCACTTTCTCACCTTCAGTTGTTATCGCCGTCGTCCTTACCTGTCGACGGCCGCGGCAATGGAGCTATTTGAAGATGCGCTGGAACGCGTTCGCTGCCGCTATCTCTTTGTCATTGCCGGCTATGTCGTGATGCCGGAGCACGTCCATTTGCTGGTAAACGAGCCAGGGCGCGGGCTTTTATCCAGGGCCATTCAAGCCCTCAAGTTGTCCGTCACAATGCGCAGCCGGGAAAGGCCGTTTTGGCAGGCGCACTCCTACGATTTCAATGTCTCCAGTCACGACAAGTATCTAGAAAAACTGCGCTACATCCACCGCAACCCTGTCCGTCGAGGACTGGTGGCAAAGGCCGAGGATTGGAAGTGGTCGAGCTTTGGGCATTATCAGACTGCTATACGCGGAACCGCGGAGATCGAATCGGGGTGGACGGCGGCACAGAGAGGTTGGCAATTGCCTGAGTGGGTGCGCTGCAGGCAGTCCGACTCCCCCTCCCCGCTCCCCAACCGCTAGGGACCGGGGCCACCCAACCACCCAACGCTCTCGATCGGGCCACACACAAGGCTCATCTTGTGCTGGACGAGAGTTCGCCTTGACAGAAGCAATCGAAGGTCCATACCATAAAAGAGGAAACCTCTACTCCTTTTCTGATGCAAGTTTAGACAGCATAAGCAGTTAGTGGATTCCCGCCGGTCGATCCGGGGGGAGAATCCCTCCTCCGAACCTCCGGCAGACCCATCGAGAGAGCAGGAAAGATGCTTGAGGCGCGCATCAGTCCGCGCGAGCGGCTGGTGCTTACGGCCATCATCGAGCTGTACATCGCAACCGGCGAGCCGGTGGCTTCGCAGGCGGTGGCGCGGACGTTCGCCAATCGCGAGGGCTTGAGTTCGGCCACGGTGCGCAACGTGATGGCTTCGCTAGGCGAAGCCGGGTTGCTGGAGCAGGCGCATACCTCGGCCGGCCGCGTTCCGACGGCGGCGGCTTTTCGCTACTATGTGGCTCAAATTACCGGATCCGGCCGCTGGGGCAGCGACGGAAGATCGCCCGAAGATGCGGCGCTGGGTTCCGGGGTGCTGCGGCCCTCCGGCCTGGACTCCCCGGCGCTGAGTGAAGCCCGGGTGGAACAAATCGAAGACAGTTTTACGGGCGTTTCCAGCTCGCATGAGTACCTGGAGCGTACCTCGCACGTGCTGGCGCTTATCTCCAGGGGCCTGGGAGTGGCGCTGGCCGGGTCGACTGCGGGCCAGGTGCTGGAACATATTCACTTTTCGCGGCTTTCCGCGGGCCGGGTGCTGGCGGTGCTGGTGACCCAGGCGGGCGCGGTGCAAGACCGGGTGCTGACGCTGGACCGGGAGT
Organism: uncultured Occallatibacter sp.; assembly: GCA_964560845.1. Taxonomy (GTDB): domain Bacteria; phylum Acidobacteriota; class Terriglobia; order Terriglobales; family Acidobacteriaceae; genus Telmatobacter. The sequence continues at coordinate 1,656 of CAZLMY010000045.1, forward strand.
TGTCTCTGCTGGAACTGGAGACCGCGGCGCGCTACTTGAACGAGAATTTCCGCGGATGGCTGGTGGAGCGTATCCGGGTTGAAGTGGCGCGGCGGGCGGAGATGGACCGCGCGGCGTATCACCAGATGCTGGCCTCGCTGGAGGAGTTGTGCCGCAAGGGAGCGTTGGCCTGCGAAGGGTCCGGGCCGGCCATTTTTGTGGAAGGCATGGCCAATCTGATTTCCGCGGAACTGGATCACGAGCGGCTGCGGCAGATGCTTTTGGCATTGGAGGCCAAACAACGGCTGGTGGAGTTGCTGACGGCATATGTCGACGGCAGCCAACAGGAGGTGTGCGTGGTGGTGGGGCTCGACGATGCTTCCCCGGCCATGCAGGACCTGGTGCTGATCGGTGCGCCGGCGCGGCTGGGCGGCGCCAACCTGGGCACGGTCGCCGTCATTGCACCCACGCGCATCCAATATCGGGAGATGATTCAGGCAGTGCGGTATATTGCGCGGCTCTCGGAGCGCATTCTGGAAGTTCCCGCAGATTAGGATCTTTCCCTATTTGGGCTGGCAGCGGCCCTTTTGTTCCCCAGATCCCTGCCTTCGCGTCGCCAGGATAGACCGGGGAGACTGGCGGCCGGATTGGAATTTATCATGAAGTCAGCTGGAAATCAGCTGGAGAACTTCTTTCGGAGAATACGTAGAGCTATGCCAGATCAGGATACAGATTTAACCGGGTTTGAGACGTTGGAAGCGGAGCCGGAACACGTGTTGGGGCCGGGAGACTTGCTCTACGATCCGCCCTTTGTGGCCAGCGGCGAAGTGCCTCCCCCACAGGAGCAGGTCGACAAGTCGGATTTCGACCAACTGAAGACCGAGCGGGACCAGCTTCTGGACCGGCTTGCCCGTTTGCAGGCGGAGTTCGAGAATGCCCGCAAGCGCGGGGAGCGGGAACGCGTTGCGGATCGCGAATATGCGACCGCCAGCGTGGTTGAGCAGTTCCTGCCCGTGCTGGATAATTTTGAATTGGCGCTCAAGTCCAACAGCTCGCCCGAGCAGTTGCGCTCGGGCGTGGAACTGATTGTGAAGCAGATGGAAGAGATTCTGCGCCAGATGCAGGTAAACCCGGTTTTGGCCGTGGGCGAGCCGTTCGATCCCCGCCAGCATGAAGCGCTGGGCACGGTGGAGCGTCTGGACATGCCCGATCAACATGTGGCCGAAGAAATTCGTCGCGGCTACAAGCTTCGTGAACGGCTTTTGCGCCCCGCGCTGGTGCGTGTGGCTTCCAACCCCAAACAGATAGGCGAATGAGTTCCAGAGTGAGTAAAGCCGATTTTTACGAAATACTAGGAGTGAGCCGCGAGGCCAGCGACCAGGAACTGAAGAGCGCCTACCGCAAGCAGGCGCTGAAGTTCCACCCTGACCGCAACCCGGGCGACCACGCGGCCGAAGAGAAGTTCAAAGAGGCCAGCGAGGCCTACCAGGTGCTGAGCGACGCCGACAAGCGCGCCGCCTACGACCGCTACGGCCATGCCGGCCTGGGCGGAAATGGGCAGGGTTTCAGCGGCTCGCCCTTTGCCGGTGGCGTGGATATCGGCGATATCTTTGGCGATCTGTTTGGCGAGATGTTCAACGTGGGCGGCGGCGGCCAGCAGCGCGGCTCGCGGCAGCAGCGCGGCGACGACCTGCGCTTCGATTTGGCCATCGATTTTGAAGACGCCATCTTCGGAACCGAGACCGAGGTCAAGATTCGCCGGCTCGAGGTCTGCTCCACCTGCCATGGTCGCGGCAGCGCCTCTGGGCGGGGGCCGACCGCCTGCGGCCAGTGCGGCGGGCGCGGGCAGATTCGCTACCAGCAAGGATTCTTCTCTGTGGCGCGCACTTGCGGCGTTTGCGGCGGTACGGGTTCCATCATCGGCGACCCCTGCCAGGCCTGTCGCGGTGAGACGCGCGTCACGGCCGAGATAAAGCTCAACGTCAAGGTGCCCCCGGGCGTGGAAGACGGAACCCGTATCCGCTATGCCGGCGAAGGCGATGCGGGAAGGACCGCCGGACCCAAGGGCGACTTGTACGTCGTCCTCTCCATCCGTCCACACGACTTCTTCGAGCGCGCCGGCAACGACCTGCACTGCATCGTTCCGGTGAGCTTTCCGCAGGCGGCGCTGGGTGCCGAAATCGAGATTCCAGGCATTGACGGACCGGTGAACCTGAAGATTCCCGAGGGAACGCAGAGCGGCAAGGAGATTCGTGTACGCGGCCGCGGCGTGCCGTTCCTCAACGAGAAGGGGCACGGCGACCTGGTGGTGAAGGTGATCGTGCAGATCCCCCGCAAGCTGTCGCGCGCGCAGCGGGAACTGGTGACCAAGCTCGCCGATAGCCTGTCTGTCGACAATCAGCCGACTTCGCCCAGCCTGATTGAGAAGATGAAGGATCTTTTTAATTAGGGGTCAGGGCTTAGGGGTTAGTGGGGGGCTTGCCGGTATTGACAGCGTCATCGTTCGCGGGACTCGCGAAGGGTGACGCTGTTTTGGGCTCGGGAGGCTCCTCTTGAGTCGACGCACTGCCTCTCGACTCGCTCGACTTTGCTACGACGCCAACGACAGGATTTGTTGGTCCCAAGCTAATGAATCGCGACTTTGGCTCCCACTTGCTTGACCACTGCCTCTCCCTCGGCGGCCTGCACCACCACGCTGTCGCCGGTCACTTCGGCGTAGGCGACTGTCAGTCCCGTCCTGGCTTCGATCTTCACGTTGTGCAGCACCACACCCAGGATCGGCGCTTCCGGCAAGCCCACGATGGCTCCAGCCGAGCCGCTGCTCGTGGCTGTTACATTCTCAAGCACAATGTCGTGGAAGTGCGGAGTAAGCCGCGTAATGGGTTGCGCCGTTTCGTTTTCCGGCGGCAAAACCTTGGGGTAATACTCGCTGATAATCAACGCGTTCTTCACGTCCTTCATGTCGATGTCGCGAAAAAGCAGATGGCTCACGTCGTTGCCGCGGTCGCGATTGGCCTTTACGCGAATGCCGTTGTCGGTGCCTTCGAAATGGATGCGCTCGGCGCGTATGTTCTGCGTTCCGCCGGCGATTTCGCTGCCGATGGAGAGTCCGTGTCCGTGGTGAAACGTGCAATCGGTAATGGCGATGTCGCGGCTTGGATCGTCCGGCCCTGGAGAATTGATGGGCCCGGACTTGATGGCGATGTCGTCGTCGCCCACATCGGCAAAGACGCGATCGATGACCACGTGCGACGAAGAGAAAGGATCGATGGCGTCTGTATTGGGCGAGTTGGCAGGAGCCAGGACCTTGATGTTACGAATCACCACATCGTCGGAGTAGTAAGGAACCAGCTGCCACATCGGCGAGTTCTGGATGGTTACGCCCTCCACGCGAACATGCTTGCAATGGTCGAAGACGACCAGCTTCGGCCTGGGGTGCCCATGGCCGAGAACGCCATGATCCTTGAGGCTGCGCGCCTCCTTCCACCAACTCTCTCCATTGCCGTCAATCGTGCCCTCGCCGGTAATAGCGACGTTCGAGGCATTCGCGGCGCTCACCAACGGCTGTGAATCGGCCAGATGAAACAAGTTCATGGCCGGATAGTCGGCGTGATCGGCGGAACCAAGCAAGGTGGCGCCCTTGTCGAGTTGCAAGGTGATATTGGACTTGAGGACAATCGGCGCGCTGAGGTAAGTGCCGGCGTTGAGCCGGACCGTCCCGCCGCCCCGCTTCTCGCAGGCATCGATGGCTGCCTGGATCGCCGTCGTGTCCTTGGCGATTCCATCCCCTTTGGCGCCGAAGAGGCGCGGGTCGCAACTGGGAGAGGAAGCCAGGGCACTTGCGGTAATGGCTGGGAGGAATGCAGCCAAAGCCAACACGGAATAGAGGCGATACGAAGGCAATCTCCACGAAATCATACGGGTTCCCCATTCAAACAGGCATGGCTGACAGGACCCATCATACGCCGGAAAATCCAAGTGGTCATACCACTTGGATTTTCAAAGCTCGCCGGGAATTGCCGGCGCCGGTTGGCGGTGCGTCGTTTATTTATAGCGTTTGCGGACATCGTGGTGGAGGAGACAGTGTCCGGCGTTGGTCGGGAGACCCACGCGACAGCCGGCCAGGAGGCCGACGCTTCAATGCAATGTTCTCAACCTTTGCATTGAAGCGGCTAGCGAACGTAGGTGAAGGTGCCGCAGAGGTTCGTGGATTTCTGCAGCGCATCGAAGGTCAGCAGGGGAACTTCCTCGCCGGAAAAGAACGCGACCTTGAGCTCGGGTTTGGCGACATAGACCACCATCCATTCGGTGTCCTGTGTGCCGCAGAGCGTGTTGTGGCCGACGAAGCGGCGGGCGGCCGGGATCTTGAGGTGGTAGAGCTGGCCATTGCCGGCGGTATCGATGGCCTCGTCGAAGACGGCTGCAACTTCGGTGGGCTTGATGGGGCGAGCGGGCGAGATGAGGAAGGATACAAAGTTGATAGAGATCTTGGAGCCGGAGATGGCGATGTCGCCGGTAATGCTGGCTGCGGTGTTGCTGGCGGCGCGCCAGGAGCCTTTTTCCGGCTGCTGCGCATGGAGGCCGACGGCGCAGGCCAAGGCCAGGACAAAAAGGGCTAAGCGGGTTCTCATGGCGGACTCCCGGTGGAGCGAAGTGAAAAGGCCGCCCATCGAGGCGGCCCTTTCTGGTTAAGAAGCGATGCAGCAATACGATGCAGGGATGGCGCGAAGCGCGTCCGCCGCACCGCAGGTGCCGAAGCGCGTCTGTCGCACCGCAGGTGCCGAAGCGCGGCCAGCCGCACCGCAGGGGCTAGAGCTGGTTCATGTTCTGCAGGAATTCGGCGTTGTTGCGGACCTTTTCCAGACGGCTGATGAGCAGTTCCATGGCTTCGACCGGCGACAGCGGGTTGAGCACCTTGCGGAGGACCCAGATGCGGGACAGGTCGTCCTTGGGGATGAGCAGCTCTTCCTTGCGGGTTCCGGAACGCTGGATGTCGATGGCCGGGAAGACACGCTTGTCCACCAGCTTGCGGTCCAGGATGATTTCCATGTTGCCGGTGCCCTTGAACTCCTCGAAGATGACTTCGTCCATGCGGGAGCCAGTGTCAACGAGTGCGGTGGCGATGATGGTGAGCGAGCCGCCTTCCTCGATGTTGCGGGCCGCGCCGAAGAAGCGCTTGGGGCGTTGCAGGGCGTTGGAATCCACGCCGCCTGAGAGCACCTTGCCGGAAGGAGGCACGATGGTGTTGTAGGCGCGCGCCAGGCGGGTGATCGAATCCAGAAGAATGACCACGTCGCGCTTATGTTCCACCAGGCGCTTGGCCTTCTCGATCACCATTTCCGCAACCTGTACATGGCGGGCGGCGGGCTCGTCGAAGGTGGAGCTGATGACTTCGCCTTTGACCGAGCGCTGCATGTCCGTGACTTCTTCGGGGCGCTCGTCGATCAGCAGGACGATGAGCACCACCTCTGGATGGTTGGTGGAGATGGAGTTGGCCAACGACTGCAGCAGCATGGTTTTGCCGGTGCGGGGCGGGGCGACGATCAGGCCGCGCTGGCCCTTGCCCACGGGCGTCAACAGGTCCATGACCCGGCCACTGGTGGCCTCGCGCACCGTTTCCAGCTTGATGCGTTCCTGGGGATAGAGCGGGGTGAGATTGTCAAAGAGGATCTTGTTGCGCGTCTCTTCGGGGGACTCGAAGTTGATGGCCTCGATCTTGACCAGGGCGAAGTATTTCTCGCCTTCATGGGGCGGGCGGACGTTGCCGCTGATCGAGTCGCCGGTTTTCAAGTCGAACTTGCGAATCTGCGAGGGGGAGACATAAATGTCGTCAGGTCCGGGCAGGTAGTTGTAATCGGGAGAGCGCAGGAACCCATAGCCGTCGGGGAGGATTTCCAAAACCCCTTCGGCGAAGATGTGGCCTTCCTTTTCACTTTGTGCCTGGAGAATCTTGAAGATCAGATCCTGTTTGCGAAGGCCGCTGGTACCGGGGATTTCCAAGGTACGCGCGATGCGGCTCAATTCGGTGATGTTCTTCTCTTTTAACTCGGCGATGGTCATATTCACCTGCAATAAGGCGGGATGGTTGTGGAAGGATGGCGAGCGGGGGAAAGTGCTCCAGAGAACTCCGGGAGGGAATGCAACAACAGCGTAGGTGAACCGCACTTCAAGCATCGCCCGGATTCGAAAGGAATGCCGAAACGCCGGAGAAGGGCAGCCGCCCTGGGGGAAGCTGCCTTGAAGCCGTTGCCTTACTCAACTATACCGTTTGTGGATGACCGCTAGGCTGCGCGGCGCCGTTCGACGGGCTGGGCGGTGGGCGCTGCAACCAGCGTGACCGAACCAGGGTTGGTGGTTTGAAAGCGGCACAGGACTTCATTGGTGGTGTCTTGCAGCCGTGTATTCGGCTTGTGCAGCTTGCGAGTTGCCTTGCTGGCCAATTGGCACAGCTGATAGCGATTGGACACATGAGATAGTGCCCCAAAAACCAAATCCGAACGCATTACGAGTCTCTCCTTCTTCAATTGCGGCCTGGCAGCCCCTGAGGGCCGTACCAGGCAATCAGGGAAGCCAAGTGGATCTCGGGCTGCCCAAAATTCCTTCTTCAAGTCTTAGACGCACAATGTTGCCGTCTAGTTCAAAAATCTTGACGCACTTTCGCGCGGGATGGTACCACATTCTTCAACTGTCAAGGGTGCATTGTGCCGTTTTGGGTATCCACGCGCCTAGTATTCCCTTTTCCGAAAGACTCCAACGCATCGGGTCATGAGCGGGTGTGCCACGATTCAGTGGGATGCGGAGAAAGGCGGTTCTTCCCGCACACTCTCACTGCCCAGACTGCCCTTAGGGGTGGCAATCATGAATCTATACCCAGACGCCATTCGGGTCAATAGTTTTTTCGCAGTTTTCCGAGGCCGGGAACCATTGCCCGCATGCAGTTGGACCGAGGCAGTTAACTTGTTTGCCATCAGCATGGTAAGCAACCTGCGGCAGGCGCGAGCGGTCCAGGATCGCGAAAAACAAAGCGATCGAAGATGAAACAACTCCGAAACTGCGGCCATTGTTTAACCAATCCCCGCCGAAATCCAGGGACACGGGGCCTTGCAAACCGTCGCGATCCGCAATCTATCGGCGAGAGCCCGACTTTTTCCACTCGCGTCCGTCCGGATCGGTCAAAATCGGCATACCGTCTTCATCCACTCCACACATGGCGCGATGGCGCTTCAAGGCGCCCTTGGGCGAGGCGAAGATCACTTCATCGAGACGCAGCACCCCCATCATCAACAAAACGAGCAGAGGAATTGCCACCAGAAGAGTGTCCCTGCCAGAACTCAAAATCGCGTCATGCATACAGGCCCCCACAACCATCGAGTGTCCAAAACGGGAGCTTTCCCCAAGTAGACATTCCCTTTATCGGCCAATAATTAGAAAGTCCTTAAAATCGAAAGTCACCGGGGAGATGGCATAAAGGTTAACAGGGGCGAGGGCGCCGGTGCGAAGCCGGGAGATGGCATTTTCGAGACCTGTTGACAGCCCCTCTTGGCGCCCCCTATGCTTCGTCGGGACGGTTGTAAGCGTTTACCGGGAGCGGACGCGAACCAATATCGTCGAGCTTCGTTGTGGCAACAGGGATGCCTCAGGGTGGGCAACGGTCAGAGGAAAGGCGCAAAGCAATGAACGTGTTCAAGTATCGGATTGGCGGCCCGATCGCAATCGCTCTTTTGGTGTGGGGTGTTGTCTGTGGCGCGCAGGCCGGGAAGCAAAACGAAGCCGCCGATCCGGCCGCTTCGATCGTGCAGTTTCCCACGGTCCTCTACGGTGCGGCGTACTACAACGAGTACATGCCCGGGGATCAGGCGGACCGGCTCGAAAAAGATGTTGCCTTGATGAAAGACGCGGGGCTGAACGTGGTCCGCATGGGTGAGTCGACCTGGAGCCTCTGGGAACCGGAGGACGGGCGCTTCGAATACGCATGGATGGACCGCGTCGTGAATGCGATGGGCAAGGCGGGGATCAAGGTGATCCTGGGTACGCCGACCTACTCGGTGCCAGCGTGGATGGCTCATCAACACCCCGAGATGCTGGCTCGGCGCATGAACGCCGGCCCCTTCGGCGGACCCGGAATCGACAGTACTTATGGCATGCGCCAGAACATGGACACCGATTCTCCGGCTTATCGTTTTTACGCCGAGCGGCTGATTCGGCACATCGTGGCCCATTACAAGAACAACCCCACGGTGATCGGCTGGCAGTTGGACAACGAGACGGCAAGTTACGAAGCGTCGAACCCCGATGTTTTCATTGGGTTCCAACATTACCTGGAAAAGAAATTTGGAACGCCCGAAGCGCTGAGCAAAGCCTGGTTCCTCAACTACTGGGGCCAGAACCTCCATACCTGGGAGGATCTGCCGACACGCGACGGCGCGCAAAGCACCGGGTACAAACTGGAGTGGTCGCGCTGGAGCCAGATGCGGGTGACCGACTTTCTTCACTGGCAATCGACGTTGGTACGCGAGTGCGCGGGGCAGAGCCAATTCGTCACCACCGATTACGGCGGCATGATGAAACGCGACGTGAATGAAGAAGCCATCGCCGGGTCTCTGGACATTGTCGCGGACAATATCTATCACGGCTCGCAGAATCGCTACGATGGATCGGCGCAGTCGATTCAAGGCGATTTCAGCCGCTCGCTGAAGCGCTCGAACTTTCTGGTGACCGAGACCAATGCGCAAAGCACGGACTGGACTTCGGCGTATCAGTATCCGCCCTATGACGGGCAACTGCGCGAGGACGTCTATACCCATCTTTCGAACGGCGCCAACATGGTGGAGTACTGGCATTGGGCCTCGATTCCGGCCAATCAGGAGACCTATTGGAAGGGCGTTCTTTCGCATGACCTGGAACCTAACCGGGCTTATGCAGAAGTAAGCCGGACGGCGCATGAGTTAGAGAAGATCGGGCCTCATCTTGTTGGTTTGCAGATCCATAACAGCGTAGCCATCTTGTGGAGTCGCGACTCGGCCAATGCCATCGGCTTCATGCCCTTCACCTCTTCGGGTGGACAGTGGAGTTTTGCAGGGCCAACAGCCGACTACAGTTCGCTGGTGGGTCAGATTCACAAGTCGCTTTACGATCTCAATGTAGGTTCGGATTTTGTGTTTCCGACAACGCAGGATTTCTCTGCCTACAAGCTGCTCATCGTACCCGCGCTCTATATTGCCGACGACGCGTTGCTGCAGCGGATCTCGGACTATGTGAAGAACGGCGGTCACGCGATCATGACGTTCAAGAGCGGGTTCGCGAACGAGAACTCCGCTGTGCGTTGGGTGCGCGCGCCGGGACCGCTGCGCGAAGCCGCGGGCTTCAACTATCAGGAGTTCTCAAATCTCGAAGCCCCGCTTGCATTGAAGGGCGATCCTTTTCACGCAGGCGGCGAGAACAAAGTCGAGCATTGGGCAGAGTTCCTATTGCTGGAACGTGCCAAGCCACTAGCGTTTTATGACCACCCTTTCTTCGGCAAGTGGCCGGCGATTACAGAGAATCAGTTTGGAGCAGGCTCGCTGCTCTATGAGGGAACCTATCTCTCCGGCGCTTTGCAAACCGCCGTGCTGCGCGATACTTTGAGCAGACTCGGCCTTACTGGCGCCGATCAAAATCTGCCTGCGGCAGTGCACACGCAGCTGGGCATCAACCGCATGGGCAAACGGGTTCACTATTACTTCAACTATTCCAGTGCGGAAGTGACGTTTCATTACGTGCACCCTTCCGGAACAAGCCTGCTTGACAGCAAACCGGCATTGAAAGATGCCGAATTGACGCTGGCTCCGTGGGACGTGGCGATTATCGAAGAAGATCCAAAAGACACGCCGTAGTATGGCCTCAGCCAGGATCCCAGTGTCACGGAAGCCCCTTAGGCTCGTGACGCTGAACCGAACTAGTTTCGGCTTCCTCCGGTGAATCCGCAGGTTCCAAAGCTTCCATTTGTTCTCGTCGCTCGGAGAGTTCCGATAGCTTGCGATGAACGGATGTTCGAAGTAGTGTATGCTGCTGATATTCCAGAAACTCGACGTACATCCGACATCGCGGCCAGTTCAGCGGCCGTCACAGGGAGGAAAATGAAAATCAGTGCACGCAACGTGCTTGAGGGCAAGGTGCAGGTTGTCACCCGGGGTGCGGTCAACGCGCAGGTGGTTTTGGTCCTGCCGGGTGGAGAGAATATCGTCGCCATTATTACCAACACCAGCGTCGACTCGCTAGGCCTGGAGGCGGGAAAGACGGCCTGCGCCATCATCAAGGCCTCCGAGGTTATAGTCGGCAAAGGTATTGATGGATCGCTTCTGAGCGCGCGCAACGTGATCCCAGGCGAAGTGGCGAGCGTCTTGGACGGTGCGGTGAATAGCGAGATAACGATTCAGCTTTCAGGTGGAACCTCGATTGTTGCCTCGATCACGAAGGAAAGCGTTCGAAGGCTGGGTTTGCAGAATGGCGATAAGGTCAGCGCGATCGTGAAGGCTTCCAACGTGATGATCGGCGTCTAGTCAGAGCGGTCTTTCGGTGAGCCCCCTATATCGAATGGCGCCGGCCTCGGAGTTGTCCTGTCCTCCCAGGCGCCGGGATTTGCGCGTCAATGCGGCCGATGGCGAGTGTTGGAAGATGTCTGCCACTGCTGCTTCAGCCTGTGCCGGCTCTAGAATGCCTGGTGATAGCGCATCACAAAATCGTGTGCCGGAAAGGAAGAAAGCGTTGAGATCGATTCGATTTGAAGGAGGGAAGAGATTGTCGAAGTGCTACCGCGTCGTGTTTCTTTCGGTGTTTGCCTTGCTTACGGCTTGCCATGGTCCGCAACAGATACGCCTCACCATCTCAGTCGCCGCCAGCCTGAAGGAAGCCATGACGGAGGCCGAGGCCGCATACAAACAGAGCCACGCCAACATCGATTTCGCCAACAACTTCGGATCCTCGGGTACGCTTGCCGGGCAAATCGAGCAGGGGGCCCCGGTGGATGTGTTCTTTGCTGCCGCTGCCAAACCAATTGACGAACTCGATGCCAAGGGGTTGATTGTTGCAGGGACACGGCGGAATCTGCTGAGGAATACCCTGGTGCTGATTGCGCCACCCAACTCGCCGCTCAAGGGCTTCGAAGGGCTCACGAACTCTTCGGTTCGCGTCATTGCATTGGGCGATCCGAGTGTTCCGGCGGGGCAGTATGGACGCCAGACACTTGCGGCGCTTCACTTGCTCGACAAACTCAATTCCAAGATTGTTTTGGCAAAAGATGTCCGCCAGGTTCTTACGTATGTTGAGACCGGCAACGCGGATGCAGGCCTCGTCTACGCCACCGACGCTCAGGCGTCAGGCAAGGTTCGCGTCGTAGCAACCGGCGACGAGTCGGCGCACGATCCCATCATCTACCCCGTTGCTGTGGTGAAGGGAAGCCACAGCGAAGAGGCAGCGCAGAAATTTTTAGAGTTTCTGGGGAATCCAGCCACGCTTGCGATTTTTCGAAGTCATGGATTTTCAATTGCAGCGCAGTGAAACCCTCGCCTCGATTCGGTTCTGCATCGCGCGGCGCCCAGTCAAGGCCGAACATACTTCAGGATCGACCGGCTGACGGCAGGATTGGTTCAATCGGCAGGAATTCAGAAAAGGCCGAAAGCAACTAGCGACGCCTCAGTTCGGCGGGTGGGGAAGCATCAAGGCAGGCCGAGGGACAGGCCTGCCTCGATCTGTCTGAATTCTGCGTCGCTTATTTGGTTTCAAATACGCGAAAAATAAGGCCTTGCCTGAAGGTCAGGGGCGCGCGGAGGGGCGCTTGGTCCCCAAGTCCGTTTGACCCTCGATCAATTTTCTGCCAAGATATGGCTACGAACCGGCGTGGTTGCAGAGTATTTGCATCTGGTACGCACAAGCCAGACGGCACGCGACTTCCCGTTTTCGGCGTCTCACCAATCCAGCGCAGTCTTGCAGAGTCCGCCATCATTCCTTTTCGTCTACAACCGAAAGGAGGAGGGTGTGTCGAACCAGTATGAGGTAGCGAGTCTGGAACGTGCAATGCAGTCGAGTGGCCGCGCGAGTTCTGCGCTGATCGGGATCTATGAGATCTCGAAGGTCCTCACTCGGCCTGCGCGGCTGGAGATAGCGCTCTCCGGGGTTATCAACCTGCTGGCGAGTTTTCTCGACATGAACAACGGTCTGATTGCGCTGTTGGATGAAGATGGCCAAACGTCCATGGTTGTCGGCGCAGGTTGGAGCGAGGCATCGGCGAGGGAACATTTTGAGCGTCTGCCCGAGCAAGCCGTTGGTCAAATCGTCGTATCCGGCATGCCCCTGGTGGTGCGCAATATTACTGAGAGTCCGCTGTTTACCGATTGGAGCGAGCTGAAGTTAGGGGATTCTTCGATCCAGAGATCGTTCGTCGGCGTTCCCATCAAAGGAGAGAGCCGTACGGTCGGCACCATCATGATCGAGCGGCTCGATGGTAACTCCTCTCCGCATACATTGGACGAAGATGTGCGGTTTCTTTCAATGGTGGCCAACCTTGTGGGTCAGGCCGTCGCTCTGCAAACGCTGGTGGCCAGAGACCGCGAGCGGTTGATGAGCGATCGCCATAGGCTCGAAAAAGAACTGGAGTTAAGAAGCGAGCCAAAGCACTCGGGCATCGACTGGATCATTGGCGAGAGTGCGGCGATACGCGAAGTGGTGGAGAAGATACAACAAGTAGCTCGGTGCAACCTTCCTGTGCTGCTTTGCGGCGAATCGGGCACCGGCAAGGAACTATTTGCGCGCGCCATTCATGAGTACTCTCCACGCAGTCAGAAGCCTTACATCCGGCTGAACTGTGCAGCACTCTCCGAGACCGTGCTTGAGTCGGAACTCTTCGGTCACGAGAGGGGAGCCTTCACCGGCGCCGTCGGACTGCGCAAGGGACGGTTCGAATTGGCTGATGGAGGCACGCTTTTTCTGGATGAGATTGGCGAAATTTCCGGAGCTTTTCAATCGAAGCTTCTACGCGTGCTGCAGGAAGGCGAATTCGAACGCGTGGGCGGCAATCGCACCATCAAAGTGGATGTGCGGCTGGTGGCTGCCACCAACCGAAATCTCGAAGCCGCTGTTCTGGCAGGCCAGTTCCGCTCCGATCTTTACTATCGGATCAGCGTGGTGCCGATATTTCTTCCTCCCTTGCGGGAACGGCGCGAGGATGTGGACCTGCTGGCTCTGGAGTTCCTGCATCGCTTCAATGAGGAGCACGGAGTCTCGCTTACACTGAGCAATCGGGCAATGGATGTGCTGCGAGCCTGCGACTTTCCGGGCAATGTGAGGGAGTTGGAAAGTTGCGTGAAGCGCACGGCGGCCCTGGCAAAGAATTCACTGATCGTTGTAGAAGACTTTGCGTGTAGCAACCAGAGTTGCCTTTCGTTGATTCTGGGCAAGTCGATGAACAAAGTGCGATCGCAAGACGCGATCCATGTTTCTCCGCAGGCAGTTTCGCCTGCTCCGGATCGCTCCTGGCCGGTACGCAAAATCGCTGAACCAGCGGATACTTCCTCAGGAAATGGAAATGGAAGAAGCCAGCCTGCAGAGGGCGCAGCAAACGAAGAAGCAGATTCGACCGAGCGACAGCGCTTGGTCGACGCCATGGAGCGGTCGGGCTGGGTGCAAGCCAAAGCGGCGCGCATCCTTGGCCTCACGCCGCGCCAAATGGGCTATGCCTTGCGCAAGCACAGTGTTGAAATCAAGCGATTCTGACGCTTGCTCCGCGCCCTTCGCGACAACTATTGGCACTCCATCTCCGGTCTTCTCTCCGAAGGCAACTCGTATCAAACCCTTGATCGCCATGGACGCTTTGCGACAAATTCGTCGTGTCTGCAGCAGTCTGTCGCAATTGCTACACCAGATAAAACACCCCTAACTCCATCCCTGTAAGCAAGTTGAGCTTTGGCACGCGGGTTGCAATGTTGTTGAGCAGTACCCGCAGTCCGGAATTCGACAACACCATGGGGGGGATGCAATGGAGCATGGCAATCGTAGAGGATTCGCACCGTTGCTGGTGATGCCGCCAACGACCCTCGCCAATGGTTCGACCGGATGCGGATCGAAGAGCGGCAGCGGCAAGTCCAGCTGTGGCTCGGCTGCCGGACAAGGCGATCTAACGGCTGAAGTCTGGGAGAAGGTCAAGAATCATCCTTGCTACAGCGAAGCCGCGCACCATCACTTTGCGCGCATGCACGTAGCGGTAGCGCCGGCGTGCAATATCCAATGCAACTACTGCAATCGCAAGTACGATTGCTCAAACGAATCGCGGCCGGGCGTGGTGAGCGAGCGCCTCACGCCCGAGCAGGCAGCGAGGAAAGTCCTGGCGGTGGCTTCCGCCATTCCGCAGATGACCGTGCTTGGCATCGCCGGTCCCGGTGATCCGTTGGCGAATCCTGAGAAGACCTTCAAGACTTTCGAGATTGTCTCCAAGGCCGCTCCCGATATCAAGCTTTGTCTTTCGACCAACGGACTGATGCTGCCCGATTACGTAGACGCCATCAAGGCCCTCAACATCGATCATGTCACGATCACGATTAACATGATCGACCCGAAGATCGGCGCAAGAATCTATCCATGGGTCTTCTTCAACCACAAGCGATATACGGGCGAGGAAGGCGCAGCCATTTTGAGCGAACGGCAACTTCTTGGCCTGGAGATGCTGACCGCGCGCGGCATTCTTTGCAAAGTAAATTCGGTCATGATTCCCGGGATCAACGATCACCATCTGATCGCGGTCAACAAGGCAGTGAATTCGCGCGGCGCATTCCTGCATAACATCATGCCGCTGATCTCAGCACCCGAGCACGGGACTGTGTTTGGGCTTAACGGGACGCGCGGTCCAACTGCGCAGGAGTTGAAGTTGCTGCAGGACTCCTGCGAAGGCGAGATGAACATGATGCGCCATTGCCGGCAATGTCGCGCCGATGCGGTGGGTCTGTTGGGCGAAGACCGCAGCTCCGAGTTCACTGCCGACAAGATTGCGAATGCGGAAGTGACTTACGACCTGAAAGGCCGGCAGGCCTACCAGGAAAAGGTGGAGCTGCAACGCGAAGCGGCATCGGATGCAAAGAAGGCGGAACTGCAGACACTGGCCGGGGCGCAGACAGATATCTCCATTTTGCTTGCAGTTGCGACCAAGGGCAGCGGTCGCATCAACGAGCATTTCGGCCACGCAAAAGAGTTTCAGGTTTACGAGGTCGGCGCCGGCGGTGCGAAATTCGTTGGCCACCGCAGGGTGGACAACTATTGCCAGGGCGGATATGCAGAAGAGGACAGTTTGGAAACGGTAGTTCGCGCCATCAGCGATTGCACTGCGGTGTTGGTGGCAAGGATCGGCAGTTGCCCTCGCAAAGGACTGAAGGCCGCGGGGATCGATCCGGTGGACCGATTTGCTCTCGAGTATATTGAACAATCGGCAATCGCATATTTCAGGGAGTATCTCGAACTGGTACGAACAGGCGAGGTCGAACACAAGCGCCGCGGCGACGCAGAGATCCGACAGGGTGCATTGATCGCTTGACGCAGAGACGGATTCTAACAGGAGAAACAAGATGGCCTACATGATCCAACAGTCGCGATGCACGGGATGCTCGGCCTGCCAGAATGAGTGTCCGAACGATGCAATCGATGAGAAGAACTTCGCATTTTTCATCAACGCCGAGAAATGCACGGAGTGCATTGGCTTTTTTGACGAGCCACAATGCGCGGCGATTTGCCCCATGCCCAAGACGTGCGTAGTCAATCCCGATGTTCCACGATTTGCGGCGGCGGTGTAGATGGAAGCGCTGGCAAATCCAAACGCTTTGCTCACGCCGGCGGCCGAGGGATTCATTCGCCGCATGATGCGGTTCACGAGAGACCCGCGATCCGGATTTCGTCTCAAAGTCCGGCCGGGCGGATGCTCCGGATTTGCAGTCGAGTTCGATCTGGCGGACCAGCCGGGAGCGAAAGAAACGACTTGGGAATACTCTGGACTGCGGATTTTTCTCGATTCGTCGAGCATGCTATTGCTCGATGGGGCTACAGTCGATTTCAGAGAAAGCCTGGCGCAGTCCGGATTTGTGGTTACTGCTGCGGCAGGAGCCGCTGCTACATGTTCATCGGCCACGACGCTTGTGCCGGTGGGGTCACTCATCAGGCATTGACGCACGGCAAGGAACGGAGAACGCACCATGGCGCACAAACCCGGCAAATCGTTGGACTGGCAAGGCCGCGAAGTATGCTGCGAGGGTTGCGTTCACCGTGAACTGATTCGCGAAGATCGCTGCCGCCAGCATCACGTGTGCGTGCAGGACCGTTCTCCCTTGCGCATCGAACAGTTCTTCAAGAACAATCCAGGGCTGGCCAACGATTTTGTGGAACATCCATACTTCGAGGTCCGAGCAGCGGCTGCCAAGTACGCCGACGTGTTTCGGCTGACGGCAATGCTCAACGATGAAGAAGAGACAGTGCGTTGGAATGCGGCTTTGCGGCTTCCCCACCGCTTCATGCTGCGGCTTCGCGAAGATTCTCATCGCGAAGTGCGCGTTCGTGTTGCCTCGTATCTCGAGGGCGAAGAGTTGATGCCGATGATGTCGGATCCGGACTACTTCGTGCGCCAGATTGTCGCGCGGCGCATCGGCGTGCCACAACTGAAGCACATGATCGACGACCCCGATCCCGAGGTGCGAAGGATTGTGGCGCATCGAATCTCACCGGAATGGCTGCTGGAACTGATCGACGATCCGGATGGGTCGGTGGTTCTAGCGGTCGCCGAGCGCCTTTCGCCATCGCAGTTATTGCCACTGCGCTTCCATCCTGACATGCGCGTTCGCTATGAGGCCGCAGGAAGACTTCCCATTAATGCGCTCGACGCTATGCGCAACGATGCGGACCCCTTGGTGCGCGACCGCGTTCTTGAGAGAACAGCAGCCGCCATCGATCTGCCGGATAGCGCGCACACCCTGATCGAAATGAAGCTGATGCAATGGGAAGGCAGGAGGCACTGATATGTCGAACATTGTTCGCGACGACGGAATTGTAGAACTGGAAGGACCGCCGGTATTCGAATTCGGCGAGAAGGTTCGGTCGAACCGGATGGTGCGCAACGACGGCACATTTCCAGGGAAAGATATCGGCGAGGTACTTGTGGAGAAAGGCGAAGAGGGGTATGTCATCTCGATCGGGACTTTTCTACAGCAGTTTTATATCTACGGTGTGGAATTTTTGAACACCGGATACAGGGTAGGAATGAAGCGCAAGGAATTGGAAATTGCGAGCGCAAAGCTCGGTGGAGAAACGGCATGATGGAAGCAGTCAAACCGCGCTTCGAATGGGGCCAGCGGGTGCAGGCGGCGGCGGACCTGTTCAACGACGGATCGTATCCGGACCGCCCGACCGATGCGCTGCTCGTGCACGCCGGCGAGCCAGGCGAGATTGTGCAAATTGGGAGGCAGGTCGATTCCGGAACGGCCGTTTACATGGTCGAGTTTGCGATGAATCAAATTGTTGGTTGCATGGAGCCGGAGCTCATGCCCTGGCAGCAGAGCGGGGAGGCCCGATGAAGGTGATGATTCGCAGGAACCAATCAGGTGTGTTGTCGGCATATATTGCGAAGAAGGATCTCGAAGAGCCGATTGTCGAGGTTGAAAAGCCTGGACTGTGGGGCGGCATCGTCACGCTGGCGAATGGATGGCAACTGGCATTGCCGGATCTGGATGTCGCAACGACATTGCCCATCACGGTTGAAGCACGCAAGATTGCGGAAATGGAGTTACCGGCATGAATAGCGAAGTTCTTGAATCTATCTCTCGAACATTCGATGGAGGCAATGCAATTCCCTATCTCGGACCGGGGGTCTTGTCGCTTGCCGAGGCGGGCAGTCAACTCCCGGGCACGCCCTCGGCGCTTGCAGTGCGCCTCACGGCAAAGTCCAGCGTGCCGCACAAGATCCGAACTAACCTGGGTGCGGCCGCGCAATTCATTGAAAACTTCAAACATCGCCGCACCGTGAGCAACGCAATGACGGAGGCGTTCTGTGGTGAAGCGGAGCCGACAACTCTGCATACTCTGATGATGAATCTTCCATCGCTGCCATTGGTGGTGCATGCATGGTACGACGATCTTCCGCAGAAGGCGTTGCGCTCGCGCACGGGCTGGGGCATGGCGCAAGGTGTGAGCCAGCAGGAACACTTCGGAAACTGGGTCCACTATTTTGAAGCAGATGGAAAGCACTCCCAGACGAGCGCGGGCAGGGAACATGTCGATTGGAAGACTCTGCTGTATCAGCCACTTGGCTCGGTATGGCCGGCGCACAACTATCTTGTGTCCGACTCCGACTTTGTCGAAGTTCTGACAGAGATCGACATACAGACACCGATCCCGGAGTCTGTGCAAGAGATCCGCACGGGAAAGAGCTTCCTGTTTCTCGGTTGCCGGTTTTCGACCCAACTGGAGAGGCTTTTCGCGCGGCAGATCATGAAACGGTCCTCTGAGAAGCACTGGGCAGTATTGCCTGAGGAGCCCACACGCAATGAAGCGCGCTTCCTCGAGCGGTACAACGTCGAGCGCATTCCCATGACGTTGAGCGAGTTCGTCACGGCCTTTTCAAAGAAGCAGCACGTACATTGATCGTCGGCGCATGACTCATCCGAGACCGAAAGGGCATTGAAACGGGTCTCGCATCGATCCAGCGCGGGGAAGAAGCATGCAACGCAGTTTCCGATTGGCGGAAGAACCACTTGAATATGCCCGGCCGCCAAACCCATCTTCCGCGCTGGCAGCGTTGTTTCTAACTCAACTTAATGGAGGCTGTAATGATCGTCGACCCATTGGTCGAACTGAACGCCCTGGTGGCGCGCGTGGAAAAGGCGCAGCGCCAGTTCTCCACATTTACTCAAGAACAGGTTGATCGAATCTTCTCGCAAGCGGCGCTTGCCGCCTCCGACCACAGGATTCCTCTTGCGCAAATGGCTGTTGAAGAGACGGGGATGGGCGTAGTCGAAGACAAAGTCATCAAGAACCATTTCGCATCCGAGTACATCTATAACAAGTACAAAGACGAAAAGACATGCGGTGTGCTGAGCGAGGATTCCGAAGCTGGGTCAATGAAAGTGGCAGAGCCGATGGGGGTGATCTGCGGCATCATTCCAACAACCAATCCCACCTCCACCGCAATCTTCAAAGCCCTCATCGCACTCAAGACGCGCAATGGAATTGTCTTCAGCCCTCATCCGCGGGCGCGCCGCTCTACTTGCGAGGCTGCGCGGATAGTGCTTGAGGCAGCAGTTGCCGCCGGCGCACCGAAAGACATCATCGGATGGGTTGAAGAGCCGACTCTGGACATCTCCACGGCGCTGATGCGCCACCCCTCAATCAAACTGATTCTGGCTACCGGCGGTCCGGGCATGGTCCACGCAGCCTACTCGTCCGGGACGCCGGCGATCGGCGTTGGTCCAGGCAATACCCCGGTAGTGATCGACGAGACTGCGGACCTGAAGCGCGCGGTGGCTTCTATCCTGATGTCCAAGACTTTCGATAACGGCGTGGTCTGCGCTTCCGAGCAGGCTGTGATCGCCGTGGACTCGATCTACGATGAACTGCGAAGCCGATTCCATCGCCACTGTGGCCACATTCTTAGCGCCGCCGAGGTCGAATCTGTCCGAGACGTGCTGATGAAGAATGGATCGGTCAATCCTGCAATTGTCGGTCAATCCGCAATTCGAATCGCAGCGATGGCTGGTATCGAGGTTCCCACCAATACACAGGTTCTTATCGGCGAGGTCACCGAGATCTCCCCAAGCGAACCGTTTGCGCATGAAAAGCTCTCCACGGTCCTGGCTCTCTATCGTGCCAGTGATTTTGAAGACGCGGTAAGCAAGGCTGCAGCGCTGGTGGCATTGCAAGGCATAGGCCACACATCGGTGCTCTATACCGACCAGGACGGGCAGCGTGAGCGCGTCAATTATTTTAGCGCGCGCATGAAGACCGCACGAATCCTGATCAACTCTCCCTCGTCGCACGGCGGCATCGGCGATCTCTACAATTTCAGCCTAGCACCGTCGTTGACTTTGGGCTGCGGAACGTGGGGAGGAAACTCTGTCACGGCCAATGTGGGTCCGCTGCAGTTGCTCAACATTAAAACCGTCGCCATGAGGGCCGAAAACATGCTTTGGCACAAATTGCCACAGTCCATCTATTTCCGTCGCGGTTGCTTGCCTGAGGCAATCAAAGACCTTGCGGGAAGAAAGCGCGCGCTGATCGTGACCGACCCGTATCTCTTCAACCACGGCCACGCCGATGACTTGATCGCGCAGTTGAAGCGTCACGGAATCGAGGTTGAGACATTCTCGCAGGTGGAACCCGATCCAACCCTGAGCACGATTCGCAAAGTCACTGAAGTGGCCACAGCCTTCCGGCCCGATGTGATCGTTGCCTTTGGCGGGGGCTCGCCAATGGACGCAGCTAAGATTGCCTGGGTACTCTATGAGCATCCCGAGGTGGATTTTCACAGTCTCGCAATGCGTTTCATGGACATGCGCAAGCGCATCTATCGTTTTCCAAAGCTAGGCGCAAAGGCCACGTTCGTTGCCATTCCAACTACCAGCGGCACAGGCAGTGAGGTGACGCCCTTTGCTGTGGTCACCGACGATGCCACCGGCAAGAAGTATCCCATCGCCGACTACGAACTCACGCCGCGGATGGCTATTGTGGATCCCAACCTGGTGATGCATATGCCCAAGTCGCTCACAGCCTTTGGCGGCATCGACGCGGTCACTCACGCCATTGAGGCCTATGTGTCGATCATGGCGACTGAATTTACCGACGGCCAGGCGCTCGAGGCTCTCAAGCTTCTCAAGGATTACTTGCCTCAGGCCTATCTGCGCGGGGCAGCGGACCCGGTGGCTAGAGAGAAAGTGCATTATGCAGCCACTCTTGCCGGTATGGCCTTTGCCAACGCATTCTTGGGCGTCAATCACTCCATGGCCCACAAATTGGGCGCGGAGTGTCACCTGCCCCACGGGTTGGCAAATGCACTTCTGCTGACCAACGTGATTCGCTACAACGCCAATGACAATCCCACCAAGCAGTCTGCCTTCTCGCAATACGATCGTCCAAAGGCACGCTGCCGCTATGCGGAAATTGCCGACGCTCTGAAACTTGGCGGACAGAGTGTTGGGGAAAAGGTGGACAGCCTGATTGCATGGATCGACCGGCTCAAGCGGGAAATCGAAATTCCCAACTCGATCCAGGCTGCGGGTGTGCCGGAAGCAGGGTTTCTAGCTCGTCTGGATCACCTGGCCGAAGATGCGTTCGACGACCAGTGCACGGGCGCCAATCCTCGCTATCCGCTCATCGCGGAACTGCGATCGATTCTGCTTGACTCCTACTATGGCAGAGTGTTTGAGGAATCGAACTCGCGTGAGCAGCAATCCATCGCTGCGCCCGTCGTAGCTTGATATCGAGCCCGCGAAACAAAGAACGTTGAACAACAAGAGCGGCATTCCATTCCTTCGATGCGAGACGCGTCGGGGGAATGGAATGCCGTTTCCCTTTTCATATGGGCGCATTGAGCTGGCAATGCCCGAAACCGCCCTGGAAGCCAAGCTCAAAATCAAATCTACTGTTATCTTGCCTGACCCGCCTCTCAGAACAGTCGCGGATCAATGTCGATTGAGAACATTCTTCCACCATTCCAAACGGCAGACACAAATCGACGCGCCATTTGCCAGTTCGTTACGTTCACTACAAGTGTCGGTCACGATTGTCGCATTCAACACAGGGCGGATATTTGCGCCAAACAGCTTCATCGTGCTGACTATAAAGGGAGTTCCATCCATAAGCGGTTTGGCACAGCGATTGCTTCTATAAGAGCGAACAGGATGACCGGTTGCACTTGGAATGTCGGCATCCACATCCTGAACTAACCTGGCTTCTCGTTCGTTTCATCGATTCGAACTTGGCCAGGCAGAGATTTCGAGAAGCAGAAACATAAGACCGAATCGAGGAGGAACAACGATGGCGAAGCTGCGGCAGATTGCATTTTACGGCAAGGGTGGCATCGGCAAGTCCACCACATCCCAAAACACTTTGGCGGCACTGGCCGAGATGGGGCAGAAGATCCTCATTGTTGGTTGCGATCCAAAGGCGGATTCGACGCGCCTGATTCTGCATGCCAAGGCGCAGAACAGCATTCTCAGCCTTGCGGCGGAGAAGGGCAGCGTCGAGGACATCGAGATCGAAGAGGTCATGAAGTACGGATATCAGCGCATTCGTTGCGTCGAGTCCGGTGGCCCTGAACCTGGAGTTGGTTGCGCAGGGCGCGGTGTCATCACCGCGATCAACTTCCTTGAAGAAAACGGCGCGTACGAGAATCTCGACTATGTCTCCTACGATGTGCTCGGCGACGTCGTATGCGGTGGATTCGCGATGCCGATTCGCGAGAACAAGGCGCAGGAAATCTACATCGTGATGTCGGGCGAGATGATGGCCATGTACGCGGCCAACAATATCTCCAAGGGCATTCTGAAATACGCCAATTCGGGCGGCGTGCGCCTGGGCGGTCTGATCTGCAACGAGCGCCAGACCGACAAGGAACTGGAATTGGCAGAGAACATGGCCAAGAAGCTGGGAAGCAAGCTGATCTACTTCGTGCCGCGCGACAACGTTGTGCAGCACGCCGAGCTTCGCCGCATGACGGTGATCGAGTATGCACCCGACTCAGCACAGGCGGAACACTATCGCACTCTTGCCAAGAAGATCCACGCCAATGCCGGCCTGGGTGTAATTCCGACTCCTATCACCATGGATGAACTCGAAGAGATGCTGATGGAGCACGGCATCATCAAGAATATCGATGAGTCGTTGGTGGGCAAGAAGGCCGCGGAAGTCGCGGCGGCGTAAAAGGCAATTTCAATCGGGCGCCGCGATGCAGCCGGTCGCTGCTGCGAGACGGCGCCCTTTCTCACAAATCCAACTTGAGTGAGGTCCATCATGAGCGGTAACGCTGGTGTTGAGGAAATCAAAGAACGCAACAAGCAGATGATCGGCGAGGTCCTCGAGGCCTATCCGGAGAAGACGGCGAAGAGACGCGCCAAGCACCTGGCCACCTACGATGAGGGCAAGGGCGAATGCGCGGTCAAGTCGAACATCAAGTCGATTCCGGGCGTAATGACCATTCGGGGTTGCGCCTATGCCGGGTCGAAGGGCGTTGTGTGGGGACCTATCAAGGATATGGTTCACATCAGCCATGGACCGGTGGGCTGTGGGCAGTACTCGTGGGCCGCGCGCCGCAACTACTACATCGGAACCACCGGTGTGGATTCATTTGTCACGCTCCAGTTTACGTCCGACTTCCAGGAGAAGGACATCGTCTTCGGCGGCGACAAGAAGCTTGCCGTGATCATCGACGAGATCGAGACGCTCTTCCCTCTCAACAAGGGGATTACTATCCAATCCGAATGCCCGGTGGGCCTGATCGGCGACGACATTGAAGGCGTAGCCCGTGCCAAGACCAAGCAGTACGGCAAGACCATTGTGCCGGTTCGGTGCGAAGGTTTCCGGGGTGTGTCGCAATCGCTCGGTCATCATATCGCAAACGATGCAATTCGCGATTGGGTGTTCGACAAGCAGACCGGCAAGCCTGCGCGATTTGAGAGCACCCCTTACGACGTGGCCATCATCGGCGACTACAACATCGGCGGCGACGCTTGGTCTTCGCGCATTCTTCTTGAGGAGATGGGGCTGCGTGTTATCGCTCAATGGTCGGGCGATGGAACACTAGCCGAGCTCGAAGCGACGCCCAAGGCCAAGCTCAACATCCTGCACTGCTATCGCTCGATGAACTACATCTCCCGTCACATGGAAGAGAAGTTTGGCATTCCCTGGGTTGAGTACAACTTCTTCGGACCGAGCAAGATCATCGAGTCGCTTCGCGCCATTGCTGCTCACTTCGACGACACCATCAAGGAAGGCGCCGAACGTGTAATTGCGAAATACAAGGCGCTCACCGATGCAGTGATCGCCAAGTATCGCCCGCGTCTCGAAGGCAAGAAAGTCATGCTGTTCGTGGGCGGTCTTCGGCCCCGCCACGTCATTGGAGCCTATGAGGACCTGGGCATGGAGGTGATTGGAACGGGCTATGAGTTCGGCCACAACGACGATTATCAGCGCACGACCCACTATGTCAAAGACGGCACGTTGATCTACGACGATGTGACCGCTTACGAGTTCGAGAAGTTCGTCGAGAAGATTCAGCCAGACCTGGTAGGTTCCGGAGTCAAAGAGAAATACATCTTCCAGAAGATGGGCGTACCGTTCCGGCAGATGCACTCCTGGGATTACTCTGGCCCGTACCACGGATACGACGGATTCGCGATCTTCGCCCGCGACATGGATATGGCCATCAACGCTCCGGTGTGGCGACTCACCAAGGCGCCCTGGTAACCGATAAGAGAACTTTGCGAGGAGGAATCGACCTATGAGCCAAGATGCTGAAAAGGTAATCGATCACTTTGAATTATTCCGGGGCCCCGAATATACAGAGATGTTCGTGAACAAGAAGTGCATGTTCGAGAACCCGGTTGCTGCCGAAGAGCTGGAACGCGTGAGCGAGTGGACCAAGAGCGCGGATTACCGCGAAAAGAATTTCGCTCGCGAGGCGCTGACCGTCAATCCTGCCAAGGCGTGCCAACCGCTTGGAGCGGTATTCGCAGCACTCGGATTCGAGCGTACGCTGCCCTTCGTTCACGGCTCGCAGGGCTGCGTTGCTTATTATCGCAGCCATTTCTCAAGGCATTTCAAAGAACCCACATCCGCCGTTTCTTCTTCCATGACTGAAGATGCCGCGGTCTTCGGTGGCCTCAATAACATGATTGAGGGATTGGCCAATTCTTACAGCCTCTACAAGCCGAAGATGATTGCAGTGTCTACCACTTGCATGGCAGAGGTGATCGGCGACGACCTCAATGCGTTTATCAAGAACGCAAAGGAAAAGGAATCGGTACCTCTGGATTTGGATGTGCCGTTTGCGCACACGCCTGCATTTGTAGGCAGTCATGTCACCGGATATGACAACGCGCTGAAGGGAATCATTGAACATTTCTGGGACGGCAAGGCCGGCACTGCGCCGAAACTGGAACGTCAGCCGAATGGCAAGCTGAACTTCATTGGCGGCTTCGACGGTTACACGGTGGGCAACATGCGCGAGATCAAGCGCCTGTTTGACCTGATGGGTGTGGAATACACGATCTTGGGAGACAACAGCGATGTGTGGGACACTCCCGGCGATGGTCAGTTCCGGATGTACGATGGCGGTACGACTCTGGAAGATGCCGCCAACGCCATTCATGCCAGCGCAACCATCTCGATGCAGGAGTTTTGCACCGACAAGACATTGAATCTGATTGAAGGCAAGGGCCAGGAAGTGATTGCCTTCAATCATCCAGTCGGCGTTGAGGGGACGGATCGTTTCTTGATGGAGGTGTCGCGGCTTTCCGGCAGGCCAATTCCCGCGGCCATCACCAAGGAACGCGGAAGGCTCGTGGATGCAATTGCGGATTCAAGCGCCCACATTCACGGCAAGAAGTTCGCGATCTACGGTGACCCCGATCTGACGCTTGGCCTTGCTGGATTCCTGCTTGAGCTTGGGGCCGAGCCGGTGCACATACTCTCCACCAATGGCGGCAATTCCTGGAAGGAAAAGGCCGAAGCGTTGTTGGCCGGGTCTCCATTCGGAAAAGGCTGCCACGTGTATCCAGGCAAGGATCTGTGGCACATGCGTTCACTTCTGTTCACCGAGCCCGTGGACTTTCTGATCGGGAACACCTACGGCAAGTTTCTTGAGCGCGACACCAAGACGCCGTTGATCCGCATCGGCTTCCCGATCTTCGACCGCCATCATCATCATCGCAGCCCGGTGTGGGGATACCAGGGTGGTCTCAATGTGCTGGTGAAGATTCTGGACAGAATCTTCGACCACATGGACCAAACCACAAACGACGTGTCGAAGACCGACTACAGCTTCGACATTATCCGGTAGAGCGGTTGAGACGCATTGCGTGAGACGGAGGGGCCATGAGCAGTCTTGGCGCGAAGGTACAGAAAGTATTCGAGGAGCCCGGCTGCGCCACGAACCAAGCCAAGCAGAGCAGGGAGCGAAAGAAAGGTTGCAACAAGCAACTTGCTCCCGGCGCTGCGGCCGGAGGTTGCGCATTCGACGGCGCCAAGATCGCACTCCAGCCGATTACGGATGTTGCCCACCTGATTCACGGACCCATTAGTTGCGAAGGACACTCGTGGGATGGACGCGGCGCCAAATCTTCGGGGCCGCTTTTATATCGCACGAGCTTTACAACCGGCATGTGCGAGCAGGACATTATCTTCGGTGGCGAGAAGCACCTCTACAAAGCCATCAAGGAAGTTGTCGAGAAATACAATCCACCGGCGGTGTTTGTTTACCAAACGTGCATTCCGGCGATGATCGGAGACGATATTGAAGCGGTCTGCAAAGCAGCTGCGCTCAAACTCGGCAAGCCGATCGTTCCCATCAACGTGCCGGGATTTGTGGGATCGAAAAACCTGGGCAACAAGCTTGCGGGTGAAGCGCTTCTCGATTACGTGATCGGGACTGAAGAGCCGACGGAGACCACTCCGTACGACATCAACATCATCGGAGAGTACAACCTGTCTGGAGAGTTGTGGCAGGTGAAACCGTTGCTGGACGAGTTGGGGATACGGATCCTCGCCTGCATTTCAGGCGATGCCAAATACCATGAGGTGGCGCGTTCGCATAGAGCTCGCGCGGCGATGATGGTCTGCTCCAAAGCGATGATCAATGTCGCGCGCAAGATGGAAGAGCGCTATGGGATTCCCTTTTTCGAGGGATCGTTCTATGGCATCGGCGACATGAGCGCCTCCTTGCGGAATATCTCTCAACTGCTTGTCGACCGCGGTGCTCCGGCAGAGTTGCTTGGTCGCACAGAGGCGGTCATCGAAAGAGAGGAAGCACGCGCATGGGAGAGGATTGCTCCATTCAAAGCGCGGCTCGCCGGCAAGCGCGCGTTGCTTTTTACAGGGGGCGTCAAATCGTGGTCGGTTGTGGCGGCCATGCAAGAGGCGGGAATGGTGATTACCGGCACCAGCGTCAAGAAGTCCACGCCCGACGACAAGGAGCGCATTAAGGAACTCGTCAAGGACGATGCGCACATGTTCAACGACCTGAAGCCGCGTGAGATGTACAAGCTGCTGAAGGATGCGCGAGCAGACATCATGCTTTCCGGTGGGCGCACGCAGTTTGTTGCATTGAAGGCGAAGATGCCGTGGCTCGACATCAACCAGGAGCGGCACCATGCGTTTGCGGGTTATGAGGGCATGGTAGCTCTCATCAAGGAGATCGACAAGGCTCTGTTCAATCCGATCTGGGAACAGGTTCGCAGACCTGCTCCATGGGAGTCCGATGTGACCCCGGAAGAGCTTTGCCTGCACGTTGCATAAGGAGAGGCACATGGCGCGAGTGATTGTCGGCAAGAAACATTGCACGGTGAATCCGCTCAAGATGGGTCAGCCTATCGGGGCGGCCCTGGCCTTCATGGGAGTTGCCAACTCGATGCCATTGCTTCATGGATCGCAGGGCTGCACTTCCTTCGGTCTTGTGCTTTTTGTGCGTCACTTCCGCGAAGCTATTCCGATGCAGACCACGGCCATGAGCGAAGTCGCGACTGTGCTCGGGGGCTTTGACAATGTCGAGCAGGCCATCGTGAACATTGCCACGCGCACAAACCCGAGCTTTATCGGGATCTGTTCCACCGGAGTGTCGGAGATCAAGGGCGACGACCTGAACGGATTTCTCAAAGTCATTCGCGCCGCTCACCCGGAGCTTGATCACATCGCACTTGTAGATGTGTCAACCCCGGATTTTGAAGGGGCGTTTCAGGACGGTTGGGCCACGGCTGTGACACGAATGATCGAGGAGCTTGTGGAGATTCCACTGGTCGAGACAGGGCTTTCGCGGCGCATGAATGTTCTACCTGGCTGCCATCTCACCCCAGGCGATATCGACGAGCTTCGAGACATATTCGAGTCGTTCAGCATGGATCCGGTTTTCTTGCCGGACCTTTCAGGTGCGCTTGACGGCCATATTCCCACGGATTTCACGCCGACAACACTCGGCGGAATCTCGGTTTCACAAATTCGGAGCATGGGGTCGGCTTGTTGGACAGTGGCCATCGGCGAGCAGATGCGGGGAGCCGCAATCACGCTGGAGCATCGCACAGGCGTTCCCTATGTCGTATTCGAGCGGCTCACCGGGCTGTCTGCGAACGATGCGTTGATGGCGTTTCTCTCTCGTGCGAGCGGTGTTCCCGTCCCCAAGAAGTATCGGCGTCAACGCAGTCAACTGGTGGACGCAATGCTCGACGGACACTTTCACTTCGGCGGAAAGAAAGCAGCGATAGCGGCCGAGCCGGACTTGCTTTCAGCCATGTCGCACTGGCTTCACGAGATGGGCTGTGAAATTCAAGTCGCGGTCACTACAACGGCGTCGCCGGTGCTTGAAGGCATTCCTGCAGATGAGGTTTTGGTGGGAGATCTTGAGGATCTGGAACTCGGTGCACAAGGCGCCGATCTGATCGTAACGCACTCGCATGGACGCCAGGCTGCAGAGCGGCTTGGGATTCCCTTATTCCGTGTCGGAATTCCAGTCTTCGATCGTCTCGGAGCCGGCCACCAGTTGACGGTTGGATATCGAGGAACGCGCGATCTCATCTTCGACGTGGGCAATCTATTGATGGCAAACATGCACGAGCCTTCGCCGGAAACATGGATGCCGCGATGCCCGGAGGCTCGGGACCTGGTCACATTACAAATGCCGCAGTAAAGTCTGCGCTGCTTTGGAGGAATATGAAAGTCGCCTTTGCTACAGAGGATGGCAGCCACGTAGATGCTCATTTCGGGTGGGCGAAAAACATAGCTGTCTACGACGTCACGCCAGAGGGCTTCTGTCTTGTGACCGTCTTAGAGTTTGCGGGCACCTTGCAGGAAGACGGGAACGAAGACAAGCTTGGCCCAAAGCTGGAAGCGATTCAGGACTGCGCGATTCTTTACGTTGCCGCAATCGGGGGATCCGCCGCTGCCCGAGTGGTGGCGAAATGCATCCACCCGGTCAAGGTAGCCGAGACTCAACTGATCGACGACATTCTGGTGCGGCTCCAGAATGTGCTCGGCGGCACCCCGCCGCCGTGGTTGCGCAAAGCGCTGAACAAGGGAAGAGCACGTGTATTGGATTTCGAGGACGAGGTGGTGCATGGCTGAAACTCAGATCGCGACAGAGGTTCCGGTAAAGCGGGGATTTCTCAATGAGCTGATCAAACAATGGCGAGCTCAGGATATGCACGGATCATGGGATTCGAAGAGCGACCTCGATCTGTTGGAACCATACATCCTGACCAAGGAGAAGCGTCGCGAGATGCCAATCATGAGCGATCCGGACCCGGATACTCTCTGGCGGATGGAATTGTTCTACAACGCTATTGGACTCGCGATTGAGCGTGTGACCGGAGTGATGGTGTCCCCGCTGATGAAACTGCATCACGAGGGTTTTGGACGCATGGTGTTGACTGCAGGGCGTCTGATTGTATTCAACAAGCATCTTCGGGATGTGCATCGGTTCGGTTTTGGAAGCCTGGAAAATCTCGAATCGGAAGGCGAGAGAATTGTGGCAGAAGGAATTGAGTGGATTGAGAAATATCCGGAAATTGCACGGTTCTGAGGAAACAGGGCATGGCCGACTTGGACGTACTGAAAGCCGAGATCAAGAGAATATCCTTCCAGGCCGTGCAGGCCAAGATGAACCTTCACGACCTGGCTGAAGATCTGCCGCTGAATTGGGAACTGATCCCAGCCACAGCTGCTAGGGCGTATGAGATCTATCGCGACCTCGAAACAAAGCGAGCAGTCATGAAAGAGATGGGGGCATAAATGGAGATGGAGAAAATAGAAGCACAACCGGTCACGCGCGGAGGAAGACCTTGGCAGCCATCGTATTTGCTTGAGATCGACAGTGAGACCTGCATTGGCTGCGGACGCTGCTACAAAGTTTGCGGCCGTTCCGTGATGACGCTGATGGGAGTCACGGAAGATGGCGAACTGGTTGAACTGGATGACGACGAGGAGATCTTGCGCAAGGTAATGACGGTGAGCGATCCGGACGCTTGTATCGGGTGTGGCGCATGTGCCAGGGTCTGCGCTAAGAACTGTCAGAAGCACGGCCCGTCATAAGGAGGATGCATGACGCCCCATGACCTGTATACCAAGTTGCGACAAGCAAACGCGACCACCGCGTGCGAGCCGTTCGATGGACATGTGCTGGCTTGTGTGTTCGCCGCTGCAGTGGATGAGAACCGTGCGGGTGGTTCATTCACTGACGCGCTTGGTATTTGTGGATCGGCGCTCCGGCGCAACATCGATCGGTATTTTCCTGGGGCGATGCAACTGTTGGAACCCTTCGGGCTGGATGTCGAGCCGGCTGTCGATGAGAACGAACTGTGCTTGCGCGAATTGCTTTGGCGCTTTCGAGCGTCTGCTTCTCCGCTGAATTCGTTCATCACCTTTCTGGTGGCTCGAAGGGCGACGCGGCCCAACCACCTTTGGCAAGATCTTGGTCTTGCCAACCGGGGCGAGTTGTCGGCGCTCATGCTGCGCCACTTTACCTTGCTAGCCCGCCGCAACACCGAGGACATGAAGTGGAAGAAATTCTTCTATCGCATGATTTGCCGCGATGAGGGATTTCGCATCTGTGTTGCCCCGAGTTGTTCCGAGTGCAGCGACTTCGATGGCTGCTTTGGCGATGAATCCGGCGAGAGCCTGCTGGCGCGAACGCGTTTCCATGGAGAGTCCTCGAAGTTGGTTCGGGTCGACTCCGCTTTCGCACAATGACCGAGAATCTACATGTCGCAATTACGACAAAGTTGCGCATGAAGTTTCGTGGCCATTGAAATCCATAGGGTTAGAGAACAATTCTGTTTGGCACGACACCTGCAACTGCAAAGGTGATCCTGTGAGCTTGCCCGACAAAGGAGGGACGATGATTGCCTTGACGGAAAATGCGGCCAGTGCACTGCGCTCGGCCATGGATGCTACCTCGACACCCGTTGTCGGCCTGCGTGTGGCCGCTCATGCAGGTGGATGCTCCGGATTTCAATACGAGATGGGGCTTGTCGAGTCTGCTGACCCCGGCGATCTGACCTGGGAAAGCCAGGGTCTTGCCATCTTTACCGATGCGGAGAGTGCATCAAGGCTTACCGGAACCACGATCGACTTTATCGAGACGGTTGACGGCGCTGGATTTTCCTTCAACAATCCCCATGCGAAATCCAAATGCGGGTGCGGGAAATCATTTTGCTGAGGGGCGCGGTCTGAGGGCATTCACAATGAATGAAGATTCGCCGGAAAAGGGATGGGTCTATCTCGACAATAACGCGACTACGCGGATGGATGTGCGCGTTGTTGACGCCATGCTCCCGATGTTTCGTGAGAACTTCGCAAATCCTTCTTCCGCTCATGCACTGGGTGTGGCCGCGGCCGATGCAGTTCGGGAGTCGCGCAGCCAGGTGCAGCGACTCGTTGGTGCAGCGAGTGCGAGCGAGATTATCTTTACTTCGGGCGGGAGCGAGTCCAACACCGCGGCCATCCTATCGGCGCTCTATACGCAGGCGGGGCGGGACGAAATTGTCACTTCCACGGTAGAGCATCCTGCGATCCTTTCTGTCTGCGCGCACCTGGAGCGCACCGGAGCGGCAAGAATCCATCGAATACCTGTGGATCAAAGCGGAAGGCTGAATATAGAGGAATATCGGCGCGCCTTGAGTGAAAAGACAGCACTGGTCACTCTGCAATGGGCGAACAATGAAACCGGTGTCTTGTTCCCCATCGAAAGACTTGCGGCAATGGCCCACCAAGCCGGAGCATTGTTTCACAGCGATGCTGTGCAGGCGGCGGGAAAGGTTTCAATCGACGTTGTATCTGCCGGGATTGACATGCTCACCCTCTCGGCGCACAAGATGCACGGACCCAAGGGGATTGGCGGATTGTACCTGCGCAACGGAGTGCGCTTCGCGTCTCTGATCCATGGCGGCCGGCAAGAGCGCGGACGCCGTGCAGGAACCGAAAACGCGGCGGCAATTGTTGGCTTCGGCGTCGCTGCGGAGATCGCGGCGCAGGCATTAACCAGTGAAATGCAGCGCATTGGCTTGTTGCGCGACCGCCTGGAGCGGGAGATGCTCAGGTTTGTACCCGGCTCCATTCTAGTTGGGGATAGAGGCAACCGTTTGCCGAACACGCTCAACATTGCATTCGAAGATGCGGAGGCAGACTCAATTCTATTGCTACTTGAGCGTGCATTCATCGCCGCCTCTTCCGGGTCGGCTTGCGCGACTGGCTCGATGGAGCCATCTCATGTATTGCGTGCCATGAAGGTTCCGTTCAGTCATTTGCGCGGTTCCGTTCGATTCTCCTTTTCACGTGAAAACTCTGAAACCGATGTGGACCGCGTTCTCGAATGCGCTCCCCGCATTGTGCAGGAATTGCGAGCTTGTTCTGAGCCGTTGGAGGCAGCATGATGACCAATCGCACGAAGATCGTGATCAACGATTCGACGTTGAGAGATGGGGAGCAAGCGCCTGGCGTTGCCTTCACGTTCGATGAAAAACTTGCGATTGCATTGGCGCTTGAAAGGGCAGGCGTCGATGAGATTGAGGCAGGCACGCCTGCGATGGGTGGTCGAGAGGTTGAGGAGATTGCGGCCGTTGGACGCGGACTCTACAAGGCTGAACCCATTGCCTGGGGCCGCATGACCCGGGCAGACGTCGATGCCGCATCCCGGACTGGATTGAAGCGCGTGAATCTTTCCATTCCGCTATCCGATATTCAAATGCAGGCAAAGATGAAGACCAATCGTGCCGGCATCCTTCAGCGAATTGGAGAGGTGATCCCTTACGCGATAGATTGTGGCCTGCGGGTCGCGATGGGTGGCGAAGACTCAAGCCGTGCCGACTTGCCTTTCCTGCTCACGGCTGTGGAAGCGGCGGCCAGAGCCGGCGCCCATCGCTTTCGTTTTGCCGACACGCTGGGAAACATGGAGCCGTTTGGAGTCTTCGAGACCTTTACCAAAATTCGGCAATCGACCAGTCTCGAACTTGAGTTTCACGGGCATGACGATTTGGGCCTTGCTACAGCCAACACTCTCGCCGCCATTCGCGGAGGTGCCTCTCATGCCAGTGTCTGCGTCTTGGGCTTGGGAGAACGCGCAGGCAATGCGGCGCTTGAACAAGTGGCCGCGGCTTTGAATCGTTTGACAAGTTCAGGGAGCAACGTGGACCTTTCCATACTGCCGCACTTGGCCGAACTCGTTGCCGCAGCGGCTCGCCGGCCCATTCCCTCTGGCAAGGCAATCGTGGGTGCGAATGCGTTCACTCACGAGTCTGGCATTCACGTCGATGGACTACTCAAAGATCCGTCAACTTACGAAGATCTGCCCCCTTCCATTTTTGGCAGGGCACGCCGCCTCGTGTTGGGAAAACATTCCGGCATGGCGTCTGTGACGGGCGCTCTCCTCTCGCTTGGCCTTGTTGCCGACAAGGACCGAACGCAGGCCCTGTTGGCGCAGGTCAAGGAGCGCGCCATCCAGACCAAGAGAGTGATTACCACGCAAGAGTTGTTTGAGCTTTACCAGCGCGGCTGCGATACACCGAAAACCCAGAACGCCCCTTTGGAGATGAAATATGACTGTGCTTGATCAACTCTCGAAGCTCTCTTCTGCCGAGGATTTCTTTCACTTTCTGGAAGTCCCATATGAACGCTCTGTTCTGGATGTCGCACGCCTGCACATTCTCAGGCGCATGGGCGATAACTTGCGCAAAGCCTCTCCAGAACTTGACGAAGCGAAGGCTCGCGGCTATTTCCGAGCACATCTTGAGCGGGCGTACAGCGACTTCCTCGACTCTTCGCCGATGGCAGAACGTGTCTTCAAGGTTCACCAGACAGCAAAATCAACAATGCGGACCTCATTGGTCAACCTCTCGGTCCCTGAAAGCGGAAAAAGGACACTCTGAATACATGCTCGACCAAAGTAGCGATATTCGTTGGGCTCGGACACTGCGCGTCCCGAACCCTCTTGGATCGCTACTTTGCCCTAATTTCGAAAACTTTATTTGATCCTTATTGCTTCCTGAGTAGCCTTCAAGTAACTCGCTCAACCTATTTGTGTGGTCCCGAAAAGTGAATCGGAGACGGGTGAGCCATCAATTCGTGGCGAAGACTATCCAGCGGGGACGGTCGAACAAACATCATTTCCAGGAGAATGCGAATGGCAGATCAAAAAGCACCGCAGATGCAGGCCACCTTGGGCCTCACCGGCCTCACAAGCAACGCGATGGCCCTCATCGCCCCCGGCGCCTTTCTTTGGCTAACCTTCTATATCCAGGCCACCACCGGCACCACCGCGCCAGCCATGTGGCTGGGCATCTTCGGCGCACTCCTGCTCTGTCTGGCTACGGCCGTCGCCTACGCTGAAATCGCCAAACTCTACCCCGGCACCGGCTCCAGTTACTACTACGCCGAGCAGGCTCTCCTGTCGAAGGATAGATTTTTCAAGTATGCCCGCGTCGCCAAATTCATCGTTGGCTGGGGCTCGCATCTTTACTACTGGGTTTATCCCGGTGTCATGGTTGCCACCACCGGCATCTTCGTCGGTTACGTGGTTGGCTTCCTCTATC